>DATMBY010000160.1:0-9272 GCA_035558995.1 Solirubrobacterales bacterium | reverse complement strand
CACAGAAGGCGCTCCCACGCGGGTACCCGCGACCTCGAGCGCTACGCCGGGCTGTTCGCCGAGCGCACGACGGTGATGCGCTCCTCGGCGATGCGCGACCTGATGGCGATCACGGCGCGCCCGGAAGTGATCTCGCTCGCCGGCGGCCTCCCCGACACCTCGACCTTCCCGCCGCAGAGCTTCGCCGCGCAGATGACCCGGATCGCCCAGGAGTCGGCGGCGAAGGCGCTGCAGTACGGGCCGACCGAGGGCTTCGAGGAGACCAAGGACTGCATCCTCGAGGTGATGGGCGCGGAGGGAATGCTCCCCGACCCCGACGACATCATCGTCACCACCGGCGGGCAGCAGGCGATCGACCTCGTCTGCAAGACGCTGATCGACCCCGGCGACGTCGTCATCTGCGAGGCGCCGACCTACCCAGGCGCGATCCCGACCCTCTGCAGCTACCAGGCCGACGTCGTCCAGGTCGAATGCGACGAGGACGGGATGCAGGTCGAGCTGCTGGAGCAGCTGCTGGCCGACCTCCGCGCCGAGGGGCGGCGGCCGAAGTTCATCTACTCGGTGCCGAGCTTCCAGAACCCGGCCGGGGTGACGATGTCCCTGGAGCGCCGGCGGCGCCTGGTCGAGCTGGCGCGCGCGCAGGAGCTGCTGGTCGTCGAGGACAACCCCTACGGGCTGCTGCGCTACGGCGGCGAGCCGATGCCGCCGCTCTACCAGCTCGACGGCGGCGACTTCGTCATCTACCTGGGGACGTTCTCGAAGATCCTCTCCCCCGGCATCCGGCTCGGCTGGGCGGTGGCGCCGCCGCCGGTGATGGAGAAGATCGTCCTCGGCAAGCAGGCCGCCGACCTCTGCACCTCGACCCTGACCCAGTACTTCGTCCGCGAGTACTTCGCCGAACGGCGCTGGCAGCGCTACGTCGACGACCTCGTCGAGATCTACCGTCGTCGTCGCGACGTCATGGTCGAGGCGCTGCGCGACAACTTCCCGGCCGAGGCGACCTGGACCGAGCCCGAGGGCGGGCTCTTCATCTGGGCCACGCTCCCCGACTACATCGACACCAGCGACCTGCTGGCGAAGGCGCTGCGCGCCGACGTCGCCTTCGTCCCCGGCCAGGCCGCCTACGTCGACGGCCGCGGCAGCCACTCGATGCGGCTCAACTTCTCCGGCGTGAACGAGGACGAGATCCGCGAGGGGGTGCGGCGGATCGGCAAGGTGATCTCCGAGCAGGTCGAGCTCTACGGGGCGCTGACCGGGGAACAGCGGCTGCCCGAGCCGCGGCAGGAGTCGGCCCCGAACGTCCTCCCCTTCCGCAAGGCGGGCGAGGCGTGATGAAGGTCGCGGTGCTGAAAGGCGGACGGTCGCTGGAGCGCGGCGTCTCCCTGCGCTCGGGGGCGCGGGTCGAGGACGCGCTGGAGCGGCTCGGCCACGAGGTGCTGCCGATCGACGTCGGCCCCGACCTGGTCAGGCGCCTGGTCGGCGAGCGGCCGGACCTCGCCTTCGTCGCCATGCACGGAGTGGGCGGCGAGGACGGGACCGTGCAGGAGCTGCTGGAGATCCTCGGCATCCCTTTCACCGGCCCGAGCGCCGCGGCCTGCGCCCGCTGCATGGACAAGGTGCAGGCGAAGGACGCGATCGAGGACAACGGCCTCCCCACCCCCCACTGGTTCGCCTTCAACCAGACCGCCTTCCGCGAGTTCGGCGCCGCCGACGCGCTGGGGCGGCTGGAGGAGACGCTCGGCTTCCCGCTGGTGGTGAAGCCGAGCCGCGGCGGCTCCTCGCTCGGGGTCAGGTTCGCCCGCTCGGCCGGCGAGGTTCCACAGGCCCTGGTCTCGGCCTTCAGCTACGACGACCGGGTCCTGCTCGAGCGCTTCGTCGACGGCCGCGAGCTCGCGGTCAGCATCCTCGGCGACGAGCCTCTGCCGGTGGTGGAGGCGATCCTCCTCACGGGCGACCGCTACGACTTCGAGGCCCGCTACGAGATCGGCCGCACCCGCTTCGACGTCCCCGCCGACCTCACGGCCCAAGAGCACCGTGCCGTCATCGACGCAGCCCTCGGCACATACCGCGCCCTCGGCTGCACCGGCTTCGCCCGCATCGACCTGATCCTCGGCGAGGACGGTCCCTGGCTGCTGGAGGCCAACGCGATCCCCGGCCTCACCGACACCAGCCTCCTCCCCCAGGCCGCCGAGGCCGCCGGACTTTCCTTCGAGCAGCTAGTCGAGCGGATTTTGGACTTGGCACTCACGCCCCAGGGCGTTTCTTAGGAGCGAAAAGCAAGCAGTTCAAGGAGGAGGGAGGGAGCGTGCTCTGCACGTGACCGAACGACGACGCCGAAATGCGCCGCTTTGCAGCCCTAAGAATCGCCCTGCGCGAAGTCCTCGGGGGTCACTTCGTCGAGGAACTCCTTGAATTTGTCGACGACCTCCTCGGTGTCCTCGACCTCGTGCTCGAACTCGATCGCCGACTCCTCGATCACCTCCTCGGCCGCGAAGATCGGGGCCGAGACGCGGACGGCGAGGGCGAGGGCGTCGGAGGGACGGGAGTCGATCTCGACTTCGGAGCCGTTGACCGAGACCGTGATCGAGGCGTAGAACGTGTTGTCCCGCAGCTCGGTGACGGCGACCCGCTCGCACTTCGCGTCGAGGTTGTCGAGCATGTCGGAGAGCAGGTCGTGGGTCATCGGCCGCGGCGTCGAAGCACCCTGCAGCTTCATCAGGATCGCGGCCGCCTCGGGATGGCCGATCCAGATCGGCAGGAAGCGGTTTCCGTCCACGGTCTTCAGCAACACGATCGGCTGCTTGCCGACCATGTCGAAGCTGACGCCGTAGATCTGCATCTGCTGCAAGAGGACTCCAGACCGTGGTTGGGAGCCGAAAGTATAGGTCCGGCCTGTACCCGCTCCGGAGGAAGCGAGAACGCGGACGTAAAGAGGACCCGATGGGCGATCCTGGATTCGAACCAGGGACCTCGTCCTTATCAGAGACGCGCTCTAACCAACTGAGCTAATCGCCCGGGGACGGCGATGATAGCGACGGGGCGAGGATCGCTCAGGAGCCGGTGCGCTTGCGAAGGCGACGGGCAAGTGCGTGCGCCTCGCGGACGTCGTCGAAGCGCAGCTCGGCGACGATGCTCTCCCCTTTGGCGCGGGTGCTGACTTCGTGGCCGAGAGCCTCCTCGAGGGCGTCGGCGACGTCGCGAAGGGCGGCTTGGGCGTCTGGATCCACGGTCGCCCGCCTCGGCCTGGCTTTTGGCTGGCTGGCCAGCCGAACCCTCTTCTCGGTTTCCCGGACCGACCAGCCGCCACGGGCGGCGTCGCGGGCGAGGCGGCGGCGGACGTCGTTACCGGGCACGGCGAGGAGGGCCTTGCCGTGCCCCTCGCTGAGGTCGCCGGCCTCGAGCAGCTCCAGCGCCTCGTCGGGCAGCTCCAGGAGCCGGATCAGGTTGGAGACGGCGGGGCGGCTGCGGCCCACGCGGCGGGCCAGCTCCTCTTTGGTCAGGCCGAGCTCGCGAACGAGCGCATCGCAGGCCTTCGCCTCCTCGACCGGGTTGAGATCCTCGCGGACCATGTTCTCGATCAGCGCCGCCTGCAGCCGCTCGGCCTCCTCCTGGTCGCGGACGACCGCCGGCACCTTCTCGACCCCGGCCTGCTGGGCGGCGCGCCAGCGGCGCTCGCCGGCGACCAGCTCGTAGCTGCCGTCGGGAAGGGGGCGGACGAGGAGCGGCTGGACGACGCCGCTGGCCTCGATCGAGGAGGCGAGCGCAGCGAGCGCGTCGGGGTCGAACTTGGTCCGCGGCTGCGAAGGGTTGG
The DNA here is from genome assembly GCA_035558995.1 of Solirubrobacterales bacterium. Taxonomy (GTDB): domain Bacteria; phylum Actinomycetota; class Thermoleophilia; order Solirubrobacterales; family 70-9; genus VAYN01. The sequence goes on along the minus strand of DATMBY010000160.1, from coordinate 5,461 downwards.
GCTTGATCAGGGAGACCGGCAGCTCGCGCAGCTCCCCGGCCGCCGAGGCCTCCGCCTCGGGCAGGATCGCGGAGAGCCCGCGGCCGATCCCCCGGCGGGTGCTAGGCGGCATGGGCCCAACCCGCGTGTGCGGCTGGCGAGTGCCGGACCGAGCGGGGGTAGGACGCAGGGAGGCCGAATAGCAGCGCTATTCGGCCGACTGAGGACGACGCCCCGCGAAGTGTGTCCGGCGCCGCCAGACGTGCGCGGGGGTTGGGCCCATGCCGCCTAACCACGGCTCGCCAGCTCCTTCGCCAGGGCCCGGTAGGCGACGGCGCCGTGGGAGGCCGGTGCGTGCTCGGTCACGGGCAGACCATAGCTCGGCGACTCGGCGACTCGGACGCTGCGGGGGATCACCGTCTCGAAGACCATGCCGTCGAAGTGGTCGCGCAGCTCCGCCTCGACGTCCTGGGCCAGGCGGGTGCGCTCGTCGTGCATGGTTATGAGCAGACCCGAAACCTCGAGTCGAGGGTTAAGCTCGCGCCTGATCAGGCTCAGGGTTTCCAGGAACTGGACGAGACCCTCGAGCGCCAGGTACTCGGCCTGGACGGGGACGATGACGCGGTCGGCGGCGGTCAGTGCGTTGACGCTGACCGGGCCCAGGGCTGGCGGGCAGTCGAGGAGGGTGACGGCGAAACGCTCGCGCAGCGGCCCGAGCCGTTCCCGCAGCCGCGTCTCCGAGTCCTGCATGCGCGGCAGCTCCACCGCGGCACCGGCGAGGTCCTTGTTGGCGGGGACGATCCAGAGGTTGTCCGGCCCCGCCGGACGGGCGGCCTCGGCGACCGAGGTTTCGCCGGTCAGGCAGTCGTAGGAGGACGGATGGAGGTCGCGGCCGCCCCCCAGAGCGACGGTGGCGTTGCACTGGGGATCGAGGTCGACCAGCAGCGTCTGGTTGCCCTCCGCAGCCGCACAGGAGGCCAGATTGACGGCGGTCGTCGTCTTCCCGACCCCGCCCTTCTGGTTCGCCACCGCGTAGACCTTGCCCATCGCGGTCCAGCCTAGTCAACGCGCCGCCGGCACATTCCCTCGCGCTGTTCAACGCATCGATCGACGGTGGGATAGCCTCCTGCCCGTGTCCGAGACCTTCGATTGGCCCGACAACCCGGCCGAGCGCGCGCAGGAGCTGGTCGAGGGCGTGCTGGACGAGCTCGACCTCGACGGCGACGTCGCCGTCGACGAGAACGACGAGCGGATCCTGCTCACGGTCGAGGGCGAGGACGACTACGGCCTCCTGATCGGCAAGCGCGGGCAGACGATCGACGCCCTGCAGCTGCTCTGCTACCAGGCCGCCTTCCGCGGCCTGCGCGAGCGCAAGCGCGTGGTCGTCGATGCCGCCGGCTACCGCGCCCGGCGCCGGGAGACGCTGGAGGGGCGCGCGGATCGCGCCGCCGACCAAGCCCTCTCGAACAACAGCGTTATCGAGATGGACCCGATGAGCGCGCAGGAACGCCGCATCGTCCACGAGCGGCTGAAGGAGCGCGCCGGGATCGAGACCTACAGCGAGGGCGACGAGCCCAACCGCTGCGTGATCGTCGCGCCGCTCCTGCCCGAGTGATCGACGCCGCCGCGCGGGCGAAGCTGGAGACGCTCCTGGAGCTGCTCGCGCAGGAGCGAGCCTCGGTCAGCTCTGTGGTCGACGAGCGCGCCTGGCAGGTCCACGTCGCCGACAGCCTCACCGGGCTCGATGTAGCGGAGCTGCGGGAGGCCAAGAGGATCGCCGACGTCGGCGCGGGCGCGGGCTTTCCGGGGCTGGTGCTGGCGGTGGCGCTCCCCGCCGCGCAGGTCGACCTGATCGAGTCGGTGGGGCGCAAGTGCGAGTTCATGCGCCGCGCGGCCGAGGCGGCAGGGATCGCCAACGTCTGCGTCCTCAACACCCGCTCCGAGGATCTGGCGGCGGGTGAGGGACGGGAGGCCTACGACGCCGTCAGCGCCCGCGCCGTTGGGCGCCTCTCGACCCTGGCCGAGCTCGCCAGCCCGCTCCTGAAGCCAAACGGTGTGCTCGTCGCCTGGAAGGGAAGGCGCGACGAGGACGAGGAGCGGCAGCTCGGAAACGCGGCCGCGGCCCTGGCGATGAGACCGGAGGCGATCCTCGACGTCGGCGACCGCGCCGGCAGCGAGCACCGCCACCTCCACGTCGTTCGCAAGAGCGGTCCGACCCCCGAGAACCTGCCGCGCAAGCCCGGAATCGCGAAGAAGCGGCCGAAGGGCTAGCGGCGCTTCTTTTTCTTCCGTGGGGGCGGCGGAGGCGGCTTCGCCTCCTGGATCGCGACCGCTCCCTCGGGCGTGGCGATCACGGGCGGCGGCACCACCCGTTTGATCACCAGCTGCTGGCCGATCGTCCAGAGGTTGGTGGTGATCCAGTAGAGGATCAGCCCGGCGGGGAATTTGAGGATGAAGGGCACGAAGACGAAGGGCAGCAGGAGCATCATCGTCCGCTGGCTTTTGTCAGCCGTGATCGACATGACCATGCTGGAGATCAGCTGCGTGCCGACGTAGGCGACGACGAGGACGATCAGTTCGGTCCCGGTCGCCTTGCCGGTGAGATCGTTGATGAAGAGGAATTCGGCTCCGTAGGAGGCGCAGTGTCCGGCCTCTGGGCAGCCCATGTCCGGCGGCAGCTCGTGGCGGAGGACGTAGAAGAGGGTGATGAAGACCGGGAACTGAGCCAGGAGCGGCAGGCAGGAGGCCAGCGGGTTGACTTTGTTCTCTTTGTAGAAGCGCATCATTTCCTGCTGCATGCGCTGTTTGTCGTTTTTGTATTTCTCCTGCAGTTCCTTGATCTGCGGCTGCAGGGCCTGCATGGCCCGCATCCCTTTCAGCTGTTTGTAGGTCAGCGGGATGAGGACGGCGCGGGTGACGACCGTGAGCATGATGATCGACATCCCCCAGCTGAGGCCGGCGCTGTCGTGGAAGAACTGGAGAACCCCGTTGGCGAGGTCGATCAGCGGCTGGAGGATGTTGGCCGTAAGGGGCGTCATCGATGGGCTTCGTGCCAGTCGGCGGGGTGTACCGGACCGGTGCGGAGCGTGAATCTATCGGGGATGGGGTCGAAGCCGCCGTGACTGAAGGGGTTGCAGCGCAGAATCCGCCAGCCCGCGAGGAGAAAGCCGCGGATCACGCCGAAGCGCTCGACCGCTTCCACCGTGTACCGCGAGCAGGTCGGCTCGTAGCGGCAACGGCGGGGAAAGAGGGGTGAGATCCAGCGCTGGTAGGCCCGAACCGGGGCGAGGAAGGAGCGTTTCACGTGGAACGGCCGCCGGCGAGCGCCTCTTCCAGGTTGGCCGAAACCCCCTGCATCCCCTCGCGGTCGATCAGGTCCTTGATCTCGGCGCGGGCGACGATGACGAAGTCGTGGCGGGGCGGCAACCGGTCGGCCAGGGTCCAGAACGCCTCGCGCAGGACCCGCTTGACCTTGTTCCGCTCGACAGCGCCGCCGACTTTGCGGTTGACGGAGACCCCGAGCCGGACCTCGTCCCGATCCTCGTCCTTGCGCGGGAAGGTGTAGAGCACCAGGTACCGGGTGGCGTGCGAGGAGCCGTCGCGGTAGACGCGGTCGAACTCGCCGCTGCGCGAAAGGCGTCGGCGCTTCGACGCCATCAGATGACCGGCTGGGCGGTCGCGTGCGGCCAGGGGCGTGGAGGGCCAAGCAGATCAAGGACGCGGGGTGAAGCCTTCGGAGGTGCCAAAGGCGAACCCGAGGACGCAGAGATGCGTAGCGCCCTGCGCGTCATCCGGACGTGCGGGACCGCGCGGCCGGTCATCTCGTCAGGGAGTCAGGCGCTTGCGGCCTTTGGCGCGGCGGCGCTTGAGGACGGCGCGACCGCCACGGGTGCTCATCCGGGCCCGGAAGCCGTGGGTCTTCGCCCGCTTCCGCTTCTTCGGTTGGTAAGTGCGCTTCATGCCGGCGGAAGTATAGGAGGGATTGGCGAAACCCGCGTGTGCGGCTGGCGAGCGCCGGACCAAGCGGGGCCAGGACGCAGGGAGGCCGAATAGCAGAGCTATTTGGCCGACTGAGGACGCCGCACCGCGCAGTGTCCGCCGCCGCCAGGCGTGCGCGGGGTTTCGCCAATCCCTCCTGGGGACCCGAAAATCTTTTCTACGGGATTTGCGAGGCACCAGAACTGGCTGCTCAGGCACGGCGCTATGGTCGCCGCCCGGTGCCCGACGACTCCCTCCCCTCCGACCTCGACGCCCTTTGGAGGGCGGCTCAGGAGCGGCTGAGGGCGTCGGTTCCGGAGTCGACCTTCCGCCTCTGGCTGGAGCCCCTGGAGGCGGTCGCAGCCGAGGGCGACACCCTCTTCCTCACCGCTCCCGAGAGCAAACGGGCCTGGACCGAGCGGCGCTACTCGACCCTGATCGCGGAAGCGCTGCGGAGCGCCGGCGTCGGCCTGGAACAGGTGAGCTTTGCCGAGCCGCAGTTGCTCGAGGGGAGCGCCGAGCACGACCCCGAGCTGAACCCCAGCTACACCTTCGAGCGATTCGTGATCGGGCCCGGCAACCGCCTCGCCCACGGAGCCGCGCTTGCGGTCGCCGAGGCTCCTTCGGAGGCCTACAACCCGCTCTTCCTCCACGGCCCGCCCGGGCTGGGCAAGACCCACCTGCTGGCGGCGATCGCCAACTACCTGCGCGACAACGCGCCCGGCCTCAGCGTCCGCTACACGACCGCCGAGTCCTTCACCAACGAGTTCGTCGCGGCGCTGAAGGCGAAGGGCAGCGACGGCTTCAAGGCCCGCTACCGGGACATCGACGTCCTCCTCATCGACGACGTCCAGTTCCTGCAGGGGAAGCCGGCGACCGAGGAGGAGTTCTTCCACACCTTCAACGCCCTGTACGAGTCCGGGAGCCAGCTGGTGCTCTCCGCCGACCGCATCCCCAGCGAGCTCTCGACCCTCGCCGCGCGGCTGCGCGACCGCTTCGAGTGGGGCCTCACCGTCGCCGTCGAGCCGCCCAACCTGGCGACCCGCCTGACCGTGCTGCGCCGTTTGGTCGAGGAGGCCGGGGTCGAGATCGCCGACACAGAGGCGCTGACCGAGCTCGCGAACCGGATCGACGCCAACGTGCGCAAGCTGCACGGCGCGCTGACCAGGGTCATCGCGCATGCCTCGATGATGGGGCGGCCGCTCAGCACCGAGCTGATCTCCGAGGTCATCCCCCGCCACCGCCGGCGCGAGTCGACCTCGGTCGAGGAGATCCAGCAGCGGGTCGCCGAGCGCTACGGCATCTCCCGGGCGGAGCTCATCGGCTCCAGCCGCGCCGCCACCCCGCTCCGCGCCCGACAGGTGGCGATCTTCCTCACCCGCGATCTCACCGACCTCTCGCTCCCCCAGATCGGCCGTCTCTACGGCGGCCGCGACCACAGCACCGTCCTCAACTCGCTGCGCCGGGTCGAAGCGAGCCTGGACGAGGACGCCGAGCTGGCAGA
>DATMBY010000159.1:0-12110 GCA_035558995.1 Solirubrobacterales bacterium | reverse complement strand
CCGCGCGCCGCCGCGCCTCCGGCTCCAGCAGGGCGAGCAGCGCCGCCGCCGTCTTCTCAGGGGAGCCGGCCTCGACCAAGGTGGCGAACCCGGCCTGCTCGAAGCGCTCGGCGGCTTCGTCGCCGCGGCCGAGGACGCAGGGCAGGCCCGACCAGAGGTAGTCCATGTAGCGGGCGCGGGCGGCGAGCGAGGCCTCCTCGCTGTCGCGGTGAAGGGTCAGGCCGACGTCGGCGTCGCGGATGTAGTCCCCGCGCCGGGCGAAGGGAATCCACTCGTCGAGGAAGAGGACCGAGCGGTCGAGCACGCCCAGCTCCGCCGCCAGCGCCCTCGCCCCGGCGAGGGCCGAGTGGCGGTCGGCGGCGCCGTTGGGAGCCCTGCCGGCGGTGAAGACGAGCTTGACGTCGGGCCTCGACCCGCGCATCGAGGCGATCGCGCGGATCGCCGTCTCGGCGTCGAGCCAGCGCCAGAGGCTGCCCCACCAGAGGACGACGCTGTCGCCTTCCTCGATCTGGGCGAAGCGGCTGCGCAGCGGGCTGCCGCCGCTCGCCGGCGCGTCCTCGTCGATCCCGAAGGGAACGGTGCAGAGCGGCGGCCGGCGCGGGGCGTCGAGGGTCTCGATCTCGGCCTCCAGCAGCTCGCGCTGGCGGCGGCCGGCGCAGAGCACGAGGTCGGCGCAGGCGAGCTGCAGCCGGCGGGCCGCGCGGGCGGTGACGCGGGCGCGGTCGGCGCCCTGCTCGAGGGTGCCCAGCTCCAGCTCGACCGGGTCGTACTGGTCGGAGATCGCGACGAAGCGCAGGCTGCGCTTGAGAGCGAGCAGGAAGGGCGGCACGGTGGAGGCGATGACGACGTCGTGGCGGCGCGCCTCGCGCAGCAGCCGGCGGCGCGAGAACGACGCCACCGCCAGGCCCTCGTGCTCCCCGGCGGCGCCGGGGGCGATCAGGGTGACCCGGTTCTCCGCGGCCAGCGCCTGACCGAGGCGCACGGCGCGGATCTCGGGGCCGCTCAGCCGCTCGCCGAGCTTGCCGGGGACGAGGATCAGGATGCGGTGCCCGCGCTCAGGCGAGGGCATGGGCCCGCTCCCCCTGCGGCCGCGCTTCGACCACCTGCTGCTGCCAGAGCTCAAGCGCCAGCGCGCTCCAGAGCAGCGAGGAGTTGTCCTCCTCGCGGTCGAGGTGGCGCTGCAGCAGGCCGGCGACGACGTCCCGGCGCAGGTAGCCGCGGCTCGCAGCCGTCTCGCCGAGCAGCGTCTCGCGGGCGAGCTCGCGCAGGTCGGTGCGGAACCACTCGGCCATCGGCACCTGGAAGCCCTGCTTGGCGCGATCGATGTGATGGTCGGGGACGACGCCGCGCAGCGCCGCCCGCAGGGCGATCTTCTTCTCCCGCCCACGGACCTTGAACCGGATCGGCAGGGCGGCGCCGAGCTCGACCACCTCGTGGTCGAGCAGCGGCGAGCGCGCCTCCAGCCCGTAGGCCATCGTCGCGATGTCCATCTTGACCAGGAGGTCGCCGGGAAGGTAGGTCTGCTGATCGACGTCGAGCATGCGGTCGATCGGGTTGGCGGCGCTCGATGCCTCCCAGGGCTCGGCGATCGTCGTCGCCGCCGGCTCGGCGAGGGCGGCGCGGAACTCCGGCGTGTAGAGGCTCTCACGCAGGTCGAGGCCGAAGCGCGACATCGCCCGCAGGTAGCGGTCCGCCGGCGAGAGCGGCAGCAGTGCGGCGGCGCGGCGCAGGCGGTTGCGCGGGCTGTTGAGGTCGCCGTCGGGGCGCAGGCGGGCGGCCAGCCGCGCCGCTGAGCGGCGCATCCCCGCCGGAACCCGGTCGAGGCGCTCGAGCATCGCCCCGTGCGCGTAGCGGCCGTAGCCGCCGAAGACCTCGTCGCCGCCGTCCCCGGTGAGGGCCACGGTGACGTGCCGGCGGGTCATCTCTGCCAGATAGAAGCTGGGGATCGCGGAGTGGTCGGCGAAGGGCTCGCCGTAGTGGCGGGTCAGCTTTGGCAGCAGCTCGACCGCGTCGGGCCGCACCACCAGCTCGTGGTGCTCGGCGCCGAACAGCTCGGCGATCTCACGCGCGTAGGGAAGCTCGTTGAAGCCGGCCGACTCGAAGCCGATCGAGAAGGTCTTGACCGGGGTGCTCGAGAGCTCGGCCATCGCCGCCAGCACCGCGGTCGAATCGACCCCGCCCGAGAGGAAGGCGCCGAGCGGGACGTCGGCGACCAGGCGGCGGCGGACGGCCTCGCGAACCGCGTCGCGGACGAGCTCTCCGGCCTCGGCCTCGGAGCCGACCTCGAGCTTCGGCCCGAACCCGGGCCGCCAGTAGCGCTCGATGTCGAAGGCGCCGTTGCGCCAGCGCAGCAGCGACCCCGGCGGCAGCTTGCGGACGCCGCGGAAGGCGCTGTATGGGGCGGGGACGTAGGTGTAGGTGAGGAAGCGATCGAGCGCGACGGGATCGACCTCGCGCGGGACCTCGGGGTCGGCGAGCAGCGCCCACAGCTCCGAGGCGAAGGAGAGGGCCCCGGCGCGGGCCGCGTAGAAGAGCGGCTTCTTGCCGATCCGGTCGCGGGCGACGAAGAGCTCCCGGCGCCGTGCGTCCCAGAGCGCGATCGCGAACATCCCCGAGAGCGAGCGGACGAAGTCCGGCCCCTCCTCCTCGTAGAGATGGGCGATCACCTCGGTGTCGCCGTCGCTGGCGAAGCGGTGGCCGTTTGCCTGCAGGCGCCGGCGCAGCCCGCGGTAGTTGTAGATCTCGCCGTTCAGGACCACCGCGACCGAGCGGTCCTCGTTGTAGACCGGCTGGTCGCCGGTCTCGAGGTCGATCACGCGCAGGCGCTGGATCCCGAGGCCGACCGCCTCGTCGACGTGGACGCCGCGCGAGTCCGGGCCGCGGTGCTCGAGGCCGGCGCACATCGCCTCGATCAAGCCGCGGTCGACCGCGCTGCCGTCGCTGCGCGCCTGTCCGACGATCCCGCACATCTCGCTACCCCGCTCCGCCCGGGACCGGAGTCGCGGCGGCGGCGGGCGGTTCGGCACTCAGCGGCGGCTCGCCGAGGCCGAGCAGGACCCGCAGCGCCCCCGCCTCGGCGCGAACCCGCGCCCGCGTGGCGGCGCGGAAGGCCAGCGGCAGCCGCAGGGCGATCCGCAGCACGTGGCCCAGCGCCAGCGCCGCCCGGATGCCGAGAGCGTCGCGGCGGCTGTGGTGCTTGGCGGCGAAGAGCGTGCGCGAGTAGGCGAGCTGGGCCATCAGGTCCCCGCGGTCGCGGCGGCCGGCGTGGTGGATCACGGTCATCACCGGCAGATGGCGGATGTCCCAGCCACGCTGGTGCGCGCGGAGGCACCAGTCGATCTCCTCGGAGTAGAGGAAGAAGCGCTCGTCCATCGGGCCGATCGAGGCGACCGCCTCGGCCCGCGCGCAGAGGAAGGAGCCGACCACCCACTCGGCCGAGCTCTCGCGCAGGTAGCGCCCGGTGGCGGTGTCGAGCTCCTGCAGCGAGCGGAAGAACGGCCAGCGAGCGGCGAAAAGCGACTCGCCGAGGTCGCGGGCGGGCGACGGGAAGCGGCGCATCGAGTACTGCAGGGTGCCGTCGGCACCGCGCTGGATGACGCTGGCGATGCCGACGTCGGGGCGCGAGTCGAGCGCCTGCACCAGGCGGCCGAAGTCGCCTTCGAGCACCTCGACGTCGGGGTTGAGAAGGAGCACGTAGCGGCCCTCGGCGCGGATGATGCCGGCGTTGTTGCCGGCGGCGAAGCCGCGGTTGGGAACGCGCAGGACCTCGACGTCGGCGAACTCGCATTCGATCGCCTCCGGGGTGCCGTCGCCGGAGGCGCTGTCGGCGACGATCCACTGCGCCCGCGCACCGCCGAGGGCGGCACGCGCCGAGCGCAGCGTCCGCAGCGCCATCTCGCGCCCGTTGTGGGTGACGATCACGAAGCTGATGTCAGGGCGGTCGGAGCTCACGCCAGCGCCGCCCTTCGCACCCGCACGGGCTCCTTCGCGATCCAGCCCGCCGGCACCTCGACCGAGGCCGCGCAGACGCACATCGCCGCCATGAACAGGAACAGGTACGGGGCCTGGGGAAAGGTGAGGATGTCGTAGAGCGCGCAGGCGACGCCGAAGGCAAGGCAGGCGGCGCCGGCGGCCAGGGCCGGCGGGCCCCGCACGGAGTCGTCGGAGCGCAGGACCGAGCGGGCCACGAAGAGCGGCGTCACGATCATCGCGATGAAGGCGAGCAGCCCCAGGGCGCCGACCTGGAACAGTTGCCCCAGGTACTCGTTGTCGAAGATCCGGTAGGTGTCGACCCGTTCGGAGTCGAGGGTGCCGAAGCCGCGGCCGATCATCGGCCGGGTCAGGAGGTCGGGGACGACCGCCGGGTAGTCGGAGGTTCGCCCCGCGGTGGAGTCCTGTTCGGAGGTGTGCCAGAGCTCACCGACGGTGCTGAAGATGCCCGGCGTCAGGGCCAGGGCGACCGCCAGCGCCGCGAGGCCGAACGGGGCCAGGCGCAGCAGCTGGCGCGGCCGCAGCACGAAGAGGACGAGCAGCGCCATCGCCGGCACCACGGCGCCCGACTTGCGCTGCGTGATCAGCGCCCCGGCGATGATCAGGCAGGCGGCGATGCTCCAGAGGATCCGCCGCCGCCGCACCGGCGCGATCGCGGCCAGCACGACCGCGAAGGGCAGCGCCATGCCCAGGATCGTGGTCACCGAGAGCGCGTGCCGGGTCGGCCCGGTGATCGTCGGCCGCGGCGTCGTCGCCGGGTTCGGGTTGATTTCGGTCGGCGAGTGGTCGACGTCGGCGATCGGCGAAAAGACCGCCGCCGAGGTTTCGTAGAAGACGTTGTAGCCGGTCTTCTTCTCGTAGATCGTCCCCGTGGCGGTGATCGCCGCCAGCACGACGATCAGGATCGAGAAGGCGCGCAGCTCCGAGGCCCGCAGGTTGAGCGCGACGATCGCGAAGACCGCGCCCATCGAGAAGAGGACGGCAAGGTGTTTCTGCGCGTCTTCCCATTCCCCGAGGTTGGTGATCCGCTCGACGTTGAAGGCGATGCTGACGACGGCCACGGCGATGAAGGCGATCATCCCCACCGCCCAGCCGGCCGGCCGCAGCCGTTCCACCGTCTGCTGCCTGCGCACAGCGGTGCCGACCAGCCAGACGCCGACGATCGCGGCGACCAGGAAGCGGTCGAAATCGGAGCTGAAGGGGAGCGAGACCTTGAGGTGGACCGCGTCGAACGGGACGAGGAAGATCGTCGCCAGCAGCGCCGCGAACAGCCACGGCAGCGGCCGCCGCGTGTGCGGCCATGCGTCCCCGCTCCAGCTCATCGCCGGGCTGGCCCCGGTGGGCATCACGAGACCCGCTCGTGGTCGCCCTCGCGAGCGATGTCCCTCGGCAGGCCGCTTTCGTAGACGTCCGCCTCGCGCCAGCCGCGGACCAGGGTCTGCGCCGGGACCAGCAGCATGCACCAGCCGCCGAAGACGACGATGAAGACGAGCAGGGCGATCTGAAGGCTGGCGCCCTCGTTGACGACGCCGCCGGTCGCGGCGCCGAGCCGGCGGATCACGACCTGCCGATCCGGCGGAGTTTCCTGGCGGGCCTGCAGGCGGCTGATGTAGGTCCGCAGGGCCTGCGGGGCGGCCTCCGCGAGGGCGGTCGCCTCGGGCTCGGTCGGCGCCTGCGCGAAGACGGAGACGATCGGCAGCACCGGGTTGTTCTCGAAGCGAAGCCGGTAGAGAGCGCCCTCGCCGATGATCTGGGAGCTGCGCTGGCCCGCGGTCGGCTCCTGCTGGATCACCGGCAGGTTGATGTCGTAGGGACCCTGGGCCTCGATCGAGGTGAGCGGCACTTTGGAGTCGCGGGCGATCAGTTCCAGCGCCGCCGGGCTGGCGAGGAAGCGGGCGAAGACGCTGGCCCGGGTCTCGAGCGGCGTCAGGTCGTTGGCGAGGTCGGCGAAGGCCGAGTCGGGCGCATCGACCAGGAGCTGGGTGGAGGCGGTGGCGAAGACGTTGGTGCGGCTGTGCATCGAGGGCGGCGCCAGGCTCACCGTGTAGACGCTGAGCAGCGCCGCGATCGTCGCGATCGCGGCGCCGAGGGCGACCAGGCGGCGCCGCAGCCAAAGGGTCTTGAGGGTTCGGGCCAGTTCCATTCGTGAGAGCCAGGGGTTGCCTACGCTGCCTAGGAAGAACGGACGGCGGGGTGGCCTTCTTTCATCCCCCCGGCACGGCAGCGGCACCGGGCCGCGGCGTCGGCCGGCGCAGCCGCACCCGCATGCGCCTGAACTGCTCGGCGCGGACGAACTCGCGATAGCCCTCGATCTCCACTCGCGGCACGCGGCGGACGGCGGCCCGCCCGTAGCCGTAGAGGTAGGCGGCCGCGGAAGCTCCACGCGGCTTGATCCGTCCCACCTTGCCGGCCCGCAGCAAGGTCCAGACGAGGCCGTGGTGGAGGATCCAGTGCGCTTCTCCCCAGCGAACGTGCCCGCGCAGCCGCCCGTCGGCGCTGCCCGTGTGGCGGTGGTGCAGGGCCCGCGCCGCAGGGAAGGAGCGGGTCTCGAAGCCGCGCATGCGCGCGGTCACCTCGTCGACCCCATCCCATCCGAGCCGCTCCCAGACGCCGCCGATGGCCTCGAAGCACTCGCGGCTGTAGAGCTTGAGGGCGCCGCGCACGTGTTCGGGGGCGCTGGCCGTCTCCTGCCACTCGCCGTCGTGGCGCTCGAGCACGACGCCGCCGGCGACGCCGAGCCGCGGGTTGCGGTCGAACTCGGCGAGGATCGTCGCGAAGTAGTCCGGCGACAGCTCGACGTCGCCGTCGAGCTTGCCCAGGTGGGTGAAGAGCGACAGCTCGCGCGGCTCGACCGTCTGCAGGCCGTAGTTGAAGGCGCGCGGGGCGGCGGCGACCGCGAGCCGGTCGGCCGCGGCCCTGGTGAACCCGGGCGGCGTCGTCACCACCCGCATGAAGTCGAGCTCGGCGCTGAGCCGGGCGAGGATCTGCGGCGTCTCGTCATCGGAGCCGTCGTCGACGACCAGCCACAGATCGGGCCGCCGCGACTGTCCCGCGAGGCCGCCGGCGACGCGCTCGATGTGCTCGGCCTCGTTGCGGACGGGGGTGATGATCAGCAGGTGGTGGGGCGCCATTCCACCCCAAAAACGGATCGCGGGCGGCTGCGCTTCCGCGCGCAAGGCCAAGCGCCTCCAAAACGTTCATTGGACATGCGCAGGGTGATGCGACGAAAGGTCAGGCGCGCCAAGGACGCCGCGCGCCGGCTGGTCTACGCGAAGGAGCGGCGCCACGTCGCCGTCCGCCGCCACCTCGCCGGTCGCTACCTGCGCGGCGACGGCCTCGAGGTCGGGGCCTTGCACCTGCCGCTCGGGCTCCCCCGCGGCGCCCGCGCCCGCTACGTCGACCGGATGGGCGTCGAGGACCTGCGCGCCCACTATCCGGAGCTCGACGAGTACGACCTCGTCACCCCCGACTTCATCGACGACGGCGAGCAGCTCGCCTCGGTCCCGACCGGGTCGATGGACTTCGTCGTCGTCAACCACCTGATCGAGCACACGCAGGACCCGATCGGCGCCCTCCAGGCGCAGGCGCGCGTCCTCCGCGAGGGCGGCGTCCTCTACCTGGCGGCGCCCGACCGGCGACGCACCAAGTTCGACCGCAATCGCCCCGAGACCCCGCTCGAGCACCTGCTACGCGACCACGAGGAGGGGCCCGAGTGGTCCCGATCCCAGCACTACGAGGAATGGTCGCGCCTGGCGATCGAGGTCCCCGCCGAGGAGGTCGCCGCGCACGCGGTCCGGCTCGAGGCCGAGGACTACTCGATCCACTTCCACACCTTCACCCTGAACTCGTTCCTGGCGCTGCTGCTGCGCAGCCGCGAGGCCTACGGCCTGCCGCTGGAAGTGGTCGCGACCGAGACCAACAACCACGAGTTCATCGTCATCGCCCGGCGCAGCGGCGACGGCCCGGCACAGCAGGCGCCGGCCGTGGCCGCCGCCCCCGCCCTCGCCGCCTCCTAGACGGCCTCAGCGACGAGGTCGCCGCCGCCCTTGCCGCGCGGCTGCCAGCGCGCCGGCAGCATCCGCCGCGCGACCATCACGAAGTCGGCAAAGGCCTTCGGGCTGAGGATGCGGAGCGCCAGGGCGTAGGCGGGGAAGGAGGCGGTCGCGCAGGCGAGCAGCAGCGGCAGGGCGTCGGCGTCGAGCTCGAGCCGGACCGGCAGCGCCACCCCGACCAGGACCAGACAGGCCGCCAGGGCCGCGCCGGCGTCGCTGAGCAGCTCGCGGAGCGAGATGTCGAGCATCCCCCCCAGCAGCAGGCGGTAGGAGGCCAGGAGGGCAGCCACCCGGAAGGCCGAGACCGCCGCGCAGACGGCGACCAGATCGCCGCCGGAGGAGACGAGGATCAGCATGACGACGTAGAGGGCGACTTCGCAGGCGTTGAAGATCATCAGCGGTCGTGGGCGGCCGGTGGCCAGGATCAGCGGGTCGATCGTGTTCTTCATCGTCGTCGCCATCCCCGCGACGGCGAGGATCTGGGCGAGCACCACGGCCGGCTCCCAGCGGGCGCCGAACATCCACGGCACCAATACCGGCGCGACGACGATGAAGAAGGCGAGCAACGGGAAGACCGTGGTGGCGTTGAGGCGGACGATGCGGCGCCTGATCTGCCGCAGGTGGTCGATGTCCTTGGTCCGCGAGTAGACCGGGAAGGCGATGCGGGTGACGATCCCGCTCAGCTTGCGCTCGTACTCGACCCCGATCGTGAAGGCGCGGTAGTAGAAGCCGACCTGGGCCGAGGTCAGCTGGGCGCCGAGGATCGCGTAGTCGGCGTTGCGGGTGCCGATCCCGGCCAGCCCGGCCCCCGCCGCCGGGGCGCCGGTCGAGACCACTTCCTTGACCTCGCGATGGCGCCAGCGGGGCAGCGGCGTCATCCGCGCGAAGAACATCAGGACCAGTGCCCAGGCGGCGATCCCGGCGAGGCTGCCGAGCACGTAGGCCTCGGCGTCGAGCCCGTACACGGCGAGGACGACCGCGACCAGCGTCGTCACCGCCGCCGAGGCGACTTCGGAGATGCCGATCCGGTTGAACTCGAGCCGGCGCTGCAGCATCGCCAGCGGCACGATCATCAGCCCGGCGATCGTGAAGACGGGCGCGTACATCTGGAACAGCTCCGCGGTCTCGCCGCCGAACAGCGGCGCCGCGACGAGCGGGGCCAGCACCAGGGTGAGGGCGGTGAGCAGCAGCCCGCCGCCGAGCCCGAGCGCTACCGTCGCCTCGATGTGCCGTTTGGTCAGGGTCTGGCGCTGGACCAGCGGCGTCCCGAGCCCCTCGTTGACGAGCGAGAGGGCGATCTCCGGCAGGACCAGGGCGATCGCGTAGCGGCCGTAGGCGGCCGGGGGGACCAGGTGCGCGAGGGCGACCGCGCCCCCGGCGGCGACGAACTCGAAGGCGATCCGGGTGATCGTGATCCAGCGAACCCCGTCGAGCGTCGCCTCGCGAAGCTCGTTGCGCGAGACCTGCGCCTCGTCAGCCATCGCCGCGGCGCAGCTGGGCGCGCTCGGCGATCGCCTCGGCCGGCGCCAGCGCCGGCGGCGAGGCCATCTCCTCGGCCAGCGCCGGCTGGATGTGCGGGACGTCCACCGGCGGCTCCCGGCCGGATTCCCTGACGTCGACCGAGCGCCAGGCCTCGACCAGGCGCGGCAGGCCGAGGATCAGCAGCAGCCCGAACCCGAAGACGACGAGGAAGATCGCGAACGCGGCCTTGGCCCCGAGGGCTTCGGTCGCGAGGTCGGCCTGGGCCGGGCCGAGGACCCGGAAGGTGACCCGTTTTTTGACCGGGATGCGCTGCTTATCCTGGATCGCGCCGACGATCTTGCGGACCGCATCCGGAGTCGCGGCGGCCAGCGCCTGCGCCTCCTGCACGGTCGGGGCGCGGGTGCTGACGTTGACGATCGGCAGCTCGTCGCGCTGGGCGATCTCGATCCCGTAGGGCAGCAGTTTCAAGGGACCCGTGGGGACGCCGATCGCCTCGCCCGGCAGCGGCGTCGGCCCGGCAACTTCGATCTGCTTGGCCGGGATCCCGGTCGCCTCGGCGATCCGCTTGATCACGTTGCCGCCGGCCATGTAGCGGGCGAAGACCCCCGCCCGCGCGGTCAGCGGTTCGAGATCGCGGCCGACGTCGGCGATCGGGGAGCGGTTCGAGTCGATCAGGATCTCGATCTCTCCCTGAGCTTCCGCGTGGTCTTTCTTCGACAGCGAGGGCGGCGCGACGCTGACGTCGTAGACGACCACGGCTGCGATCAGGGCGGCGACCATGGCGGCAGCGACGACGGCTAGGCGCCGTCGCCAGAACTCTCTGAGGATGAGGATGAATTTCACGCGTTCAGTGCCTAAGCAGACGATCGGGTCGCGGGGGTGACCGTATGAGAAACGGATGAAGGATGGGGGAACTTCTGCGACGCCTCGCGAGCATCGATTTCGCTGGCGATCTCGACCCAGAGGCGCTCGAGTCCGGCCTCGCGGTCGTAGTCGCGGCGGATCCGCTCGGCGCCGCGCCGCGCCTGGGCCCGCGCCCGCTCCGGCTCGGCGATCAGCCCCCGCACCGCCGCCGCCATCGCCGCCGTGTCGCCGGCCGGGACGACGGTTCCGCAGGCGCCGTCCTCGAGCACCTCGGCGACGCTGCCGACCTCGGTGGCGATCACCGGGCGCCCCTGCACCAGCGCCTCCATCAGCACCAGCGGCGTCACGTCGGCGCCCCGGCCGGAGCAGAAGAGCAGCCCGTCGTGCTCGCGCAGCAGCGCCGGCACGTCGTCGACCGAGCCGGTCAGCCTCACCCGCTCGGCGACCCCGAAGCGCCGGGCGGCGGAGCGGACCTTCTCGGCGTAGGCCTCGTCGAGGACCGGGCCGACGACGCTGAGCGCCGCCTCCACCCCCTGCTCGCGGAGCAGGCCGAGGACCTCGACGGCGCGGTGCTGACCCTTGCCGTCGCCGCCGGTGAGGCTGCCGATCACGCAGAGCCGCAGCGGCTCGGAGAGATCCGGCGGGGCGGGCTCGGCGGCAGGGGCGGTGATCCCGTCGGGGATCACAACCACGCGTGCCCGGCCGCCGCCGGCGAAGCGCTCGGCCAACCCGGCTGAGATCGCGACGACGACGTCGGCGCAGCGGCGCTGCAGCCAGAAGACAGCGCGGCCGGAGCGCGAGGTCGGCCACTCGCGCGCATGGGCGAAGCCGGGCACGCCGCTCAGCCGAGCGGCCAAAATCGGCGCCAGCAGCACCGTGCTGCTGGTCACGACGGCGTCGACATCGTGCTCGCGGATCACCCGAGCGAGCCGGAAGGCATCGGCGCAGCTGCGCAGGAGCTGCAGGGCCCAGCGCCACGGGCTCACCTCCCAGGTCGGCAGCGAGGGCGCCCGTCCGACCAGGGTCGCGCAGGCGCCGAAGCGCTCCCGCAGCGGCCCCTCGGGCACGGCGGCGAGGATCTCGCACCGTCCGGCGTAGCGCTCCGCCTCCGCGAGGGCCATCGCCTGCGCGCCGCCGGGGGCGGCGCTGTGGACCGCGATCAGCACCGTCCGCGGCTCGCCGGCACGCTGTGGCCGACCCGCGACCGACCGGCCGACGCCGCGCTTGCCGCGGTCGCGGGCCCAGAGGGCGACCCGCTGCGCCAGCTGCGCGTACCCGAGCGCCATCAGCGGCAGCAGGACGAGCTCGTAGCGGAAGGCGGAGAAGGCGGGCCCGACTGCCATCAGCAGCAGGTAACCGGGGAGCGTCCCCCAGACGAGCAGGGTCAGCGCGTCGCGTCGCGGCGCCAGCACGAAGGCGGGGAGGATGCCGGCCAGGGCCGCCACCACGACCAGCGGGTGGCCGGCCGCGTAGTCGACGTAGCGCCCGAGGACATGGGAGATGTTGCCGGGGTAGTCGGCGAGGACCGAGCCCCAGCCGGTATCGGTCGGGATCGTGTGGTTGGCGAAGACGTAGGCGAGGGACTCCGAGACCGAGACCGAGTGCACGAGCAGCGCCGGCAGCGCCGCCGCGATCCCGCTGCCGACCAGCGCCGCCGAGATCCGGTCCCGCCGCACCGCCAGCAGGCAGAGGGCGGAGATCACCGGCATGAAGGCGAGGTCG
>DATMBY010000158.1:0-10011 GCA_035558995.1 Solirubrobacterales bacterium | reverse complement strand
CTGGGAGCGGATCCTGCGCAGCATCGGATCGACCCGCGGCGCCAAGGTCCTCGACTACGTCGACCGGACGATGCAGATGCACCGCGGCGGCAAGATCGACATGCGCAACAAGTACCCGGTCAAAACGCGCGACGACCTCTCGATGGCCTACACGCCCGGCGTCGCCCGCGTCTGCATGGACATCCACCACGACCGCAGCAAAGCCTTCGAGTACACGATCAAGAAGAACACGGTCGCGGTCGTCTCCGACGGCAGCGCCGTCCTGGGGCTCGGCAACATCGGCCCCGAGGCGGCGATGCCGGTGATGGAGGGCAAGTGCATGCTCTTCAAAGAGTTCGCCGGAGTCGACGCCTTCCCGATCTGCCTCGACACCCAGGACGCCGACGAGATAGTCCGCGCGGTCGAGCTGATGGCCCCCACCTTCGGCGGCATCAACCTCGAGGACATCTCCGCCCCGCGCTGCTTCGAGATCGAGGACCGGCTGAAGGAGTCGATCGACATCCCGGTCTTCCACGACGACCAGCACGGGACCGCCGTGGTGACGATGGCGGCGCTCTTCAACGCGCTGAAGATCACCGGCAAACCCATCGAGCAGCTGCGGGTGCTGGTGGTCGGGCTCGGCGCCGCCGGGGTCGCGGTGACGAAGATGATGCTCGCCTCCGGGATCACCCAGATCGTCGGCTGCGACCGCAAGGGCGCGGTCTCGACCAAGCGCGAGGACTACGAATCCGGCGAGATGAACGAGGCCAAGCGCTGGTACGCGGAGACGACGAACCCGGACGTGATCCAGGGCGAGCCCGACGACGTAATCGAGGGCATGGACATCTTCGTCGGCCTCTCCGGTCCCGGGATCATCCAGCCCGAGTCCCTCGGCAAGATGAACGACGACGCGATCGTCTTCGCGATGGCCAACCCGACGCCCGAGGTGATGCCCGAGGAGGCGGCGCCCTACGTGCGGATCATGGCCACCGGGCGCTCGGACTTCCCGAACCAGATCAACAACGTGCTCGCCTTCCCCGGCATCTTCCGCGGCGCCCTCGACGCCGGCGCCCCCTCGATCACCGAGGAGATGAAGCTGGCCGCCGCCCAGGGAATCGCGATGGCGGTCTCCGAGGAGGACCTCGCCGAGGACTACATCATCCCCAGCGTCTTCAACCGCGAGGTCGCGCCGAAGGTCGCCGAGGCCGTGGTCGAGGAGGCCAAGCGCGACGGAATCGCCCGGCTCAACGAGGAGACCGGGACCTTCGCCGCGGTGGACGGGGCCTAAGTGCGGGTCCTCGTCACCGGCGCCAGCGGCACGATCGGCCAGGCTCTGTGTGACGCGCTCTTCGCCCGCGGCGACCACGTCGTCGGGCTGACCCGCGAACCCGGCCGCGCCCGCGAAGACAACCCGCGCGTCGAATGGCGCAAGTGGGAGCCGATCCTGGAACGACCCGATCCCGCCGCGTTCGAGGACGTCGACGGCGTCGTCCACCTGCTGGGTGAGCGGATCGACCAGAAATGGACCGCGGAGGCCAAGGAGCGGATCATGGTGAGCCGCCGCCAGGGGACCCACAACCTGGTGCAGACGATCACAGGGCTCGAGAGCCCGCCGAAGGTCCTGATCAGCCAGTCGGCGGTCGGCTACTACGGCGACCGCGGCGCCGAGGAGGTCGACGAGGACGACGGGCCGGGCTCCAGCTTCGACTCCGAAGTCGTGGTCGCCTGGGAGGCCGCCGCCCACGAGCTCGGCTCGGGTGGCGTCCGCCTCGTCGTCGTCCGTACCGGGCAGGTGCTGACGAAGCGGGGCGGGATGCTGAGGGAGATGCTGACGCCGTTCAAGCTCGGCGTCGGCGGCCCGCTCGCCGGCGGCGAGCAGTACCTCTCCTGGATCCACCTCGAGGACGAGATCGGGATCCTGCTCTGGGCGCTCGACGACGAGAACGTCAGCGGCACCGTCAACGCCTCCTCGCCCAATCCCGCCACCAACAAGGACTTCTCCAAGGCCCTCGGCCGAGCGCTGAACCGCCCCGCCGTTATGCCCGTCCCGGGCCTCGTCCTCGACCTCAAATTCGGCAAAGAGTTCGGCCAAGTCCTCCGCGGCGGCCAAAGAGTGATCCCGAAACGAACCCAGGAACTCGGCTACGAGTTCAGCCATCCCAACCTAGACAAAGCTCTGCGGGACCTCCTCTAACTGTCGCAGGAGGGATGGGTACCCCCTCGCCAGACACTCAACATCGAGCCATAGCGAGATGTGTCTGGAGTGGGGGTACCCATCCCTCCCCCACCGACCCCCTAAGAATCCCGCCCAAGCACGTCGACCGGCCCCTCGATCCAGATGTTGACGCGGTCGCCGGGGTGCCAGGCCGGGAAGCCGAGCCGGCGCACCTTGACGACGCTCCCCGATGGCAGCTGCAATTCGACCATCTGGTCGTGGCCGAAGAAGCTGCGCGAGAGCACGGTTGCCTTCTGGCTGCGGCGATCGGGCGGCTCGATCGTCCCGATCGCCAGCGACTCCGGCCGCACCAACACGTCGACCTCGCCGCTGAGGCCCTCGCGGTTGGGCAGCGGGCCCAGCTCGCACTCGATCGTCCCGTCGGCGGCCCTGCCGGGCAGCACCTCGATCTCGCCGAGGAAGCTCGCGACCCAGCGGCTCGAGGGCCGCGAGTAGACGTCCTCCGGCGTCCCCACCTGCTCGACCTTGCCCTCGTTGACGACGGCGACGACGTCGGCGACGCTGAGCGCCTCCTCCTGGTCGTGGGTGACGAAGACCGAGGTCAGCTTCTGCTCGGCGAGGATCTCGCGCACCTCTTCGCGCACCCGCGCCCGCAGGCCAGCGTCGAGGTTGGAGAAGGGCTCGTCGAGGAGCAGCGCCCGCGGCTCGGCGACGAGCGCCCGCGCCAGCGCCACCCGCTGCTGCTGGCCGCCCGAGAGCTGGTGCGGGTTGCGCTTGCCGAGCCCGCCGAGTCCGACCGTCCCCAGCGCCGCCTCGACCCTTGCCTTGTCGGGCCGGCGGCCGAGCGCGTAGCCGACGTTGGCGGCGACGTCCATGTGCGGGAAGAGCGCGTAGTCCTGGAAGACCATGCCGATGCGGCGGCGCTCCGCCGGGACCGTGCGGCCGTCGCCGCTGACGACCTCGCCGCCGATCTCGATCGTGCCGGCATCGGCGCGCTCGAGGCCGGCGATCAGCCTCAGCGTCGTCGTCTTGCCGCAGCCGCTGGGGCCGAGCAGGGCGCAGGTCGAGCCCTCGGGAACGTCGAGGTCGAGGCCGTCGACGGCGACGACCTCACCGAAGCTCTTGCGCAGGCCGCGCAGGCGCAGGCCGGGGATCGGGTTGGGGTCTTCGTGCTCCATAAGCAGGCGGTTCCATAAGATTAGGGCAACCTAACTTCCTTCTCCGTGATCTTCCCCACCCCACAACGCCGCTTGCTCGCGGCCGCCCTCCTCGTCTTCGCCGCGCTCCTCGCCGCCGGTTGCGGCTTCAGCACCGAAGACAGCGGCGGCGGCTCCGACGATCCCGAAGTCGAAGGGATCACGCTCTACTCGGGGCGGATCCCGGCCGCGATCGGCCCCGCCGTCGACATGTACGAGCAGCAGGCCGACCGCGACGTCAAGGTCCGCTTCGCCGAAACCGCCGACCTCGCCGCGACCCTGGTCGAGGAGGGAGACGCCTCCCCCGCCGACGTCTTCTTCGCCCAGGAGCCGGGGGCGATCGCCGCCGTCGCCGAAGCGGGGCTGCTGGCGAAGCTGCCGCAGGACATCCTCGACCGGGTGCCGGCCCAGTACCGCGACCCGGAAGGGCGCTGGGTCGGCGTCACCGGCCGCGCCCGCGTGATCGCGTACAACCGCGACGTCGTCAAGCAGTCCGAACTGCCGCCCTCCCCCTTCGGCCTGACCGATCCGAAATGGAAGGACCGGGTCGGCTGGAGCCCCGCCTCCTCGAGCATGCAGGAGTACGTGACCGCGCTGCGCGCCAAATATGGCGACGACCGGACCAAGCAGTGGCTGGAAGAAATGGTCGACAACGGCGCAGTCGCCTTCCCCGACAACGTGACGATCCGCGACGCGATCGCCAAAGGCGAAATCGACGTCGGCCTGATCAACCACTACTACGTCGCCCAGGCGATCTCCGAAGAAGGTCCCGACTACCCCGTCGCCGTCTACTTCCCGCCGGGCGGGCTCGGCTCGCTGATGCTGCTGACCAGCGTCGGCATGCTCGAGTCGAGCGACCGCAAGCCCGAAGCCTTCGCTTTCGTCCGCTCGCTGCTCTCCGGGAAGAGCCAGGCGTTCTTCACCTCGAGCTCGAAGGAGTACCCGCTCGCCAAGGGCTCGAAGCCCGATCCCTCGCTGAGCGTGCCGATCGCCAAGATCCCCGTCTCCGACTCCAGCCTCGTCGACCTCAAGGAGCTGCAGGGGACGATCGAGCTGATGAAAGAAAGCGGGGCGCTGTAGATGCCGGCGGCGCGCCGGGCGCCGCTCGGCCTGCTCGGCCTCGGCGCCCTGATCGGCGCCGCCGCCGTCCTCCCCGCCGCCTACCTCGTCGTCGTCATCGCCGGCGATCTCTCGGCGGCGCTGGAGGTGGCCTTCTCCTCGCGGGCGCTGGAAACGCTGCTACGGACGGCGGCCCTGACCGCGGCGGTCGTCGCCGCCTCGCTTGCGATCGCGCTGCCGATCGGCTGGCTCACGGTCCGCACCGACCTTCCCGGCCGCCGCCTCTGGACCGTCCTCTGCACGCTGCCGCTGGTGATCCCGAGCTACGTCGGCGCCTACCTGCTGGTCGCGGCGCTGGGGCCGAACGGGCTGCTGCAGGAAGCGCTCGGGGTCAACCGCCTGCCCTCGATCTACGGCTTCGCCGGCGCCTGGCTGGTGCTGACGCTCTTCACCTACCCGCTGGCGCTGATCCCGCTGCGGGCGACGCTGCGGCGGATCGACCCCCAGCTCGAGGACGCGGCGCGGGCGATGGGCCGCAGCCCGCTGGAAGTCTTCCGCACCGTGGTGCTGCCGCAGCTCTGGCCGGTGCTGGCCGCCGCCTCGCTGCTCGTCGCCCTGTTCACGATCAGCGACTTCGGCGCCGTCTCGATCCTCCGCTTCCAGTCCTTCACCGCCGAGATCTACGTCGCCTACCAGTCGAGCTTCGACCGGGTCGCGGCGGCGGCGCTCGGCGCCGTCCTCGTCGTCGCGATGCTGGTCCTGCTGCTGGCGAGCTCGCGCGTGCGCGGCGCGCGGGCGGTCCACAGACTCGGCCCGGGGACGCTGCGGCCGACCCAGCCCTACCGATTGGGTCGCTGGAAATGGCCCGCCCTGATTTTCTGCTCGCTGATCGTGCTGGTCGCCTTCGTGCTCCCGGTCGGGGTGCTGATCTACTGGGCCTCGAAAGGGATCTCCACCGGCAGCACCTCGCTGAACACGATCGCGGCCCTGGGCGGAAACTCGCTGCTGATCGCGGTCTGGGCGGCGGTGGTTGGGGCGGTGGCGGCGCTCGTCGTCGCGGCGCTGGCGGTCCGCTACCCGTCGCGGACGACGCGCCTGGTCGAGCGGCTCGCCCACGGCGGCTACGCGCTGCCGGGGATCCTCGTCGCCCTCGGGCTGGTCTTCTTCGCGACCCGTGCGGTGCCGGCGCTCTACCAGACGATCGGGCTGCTGGTCTTCGCGATCACGATCCACTACCTGCCGCTGGCGATCGGGCCGATCGGCAGCTCGCTGGTCCAGCTCTCGCCGCGGATCGAAGAGGCGGCACGGGGGATGGGGCGCGGCCCGACCGAGGTCTTCCGCACGATCACGATCCCGCTCGCGCGCGGCGGGATGATGGCCGGCGCCGCGCTCGTCTTCCTGCACGCGATGAAGGAGCTGACCGTGACCCTGATCCTCTCGCCGATCGGGTTCAAAACGCTGGCGACCGACATCTGGACGCAGACGACCTACGGCTTCTACGAGGCGAGCGCGATCCCGGCTCTGGTCCTACTAGCGGTCGCCGCGATCCCGGTCTACCTGCTGAGCGAGCAGGGCGCGGCGCCGTCCTGACCCGGTGAGCCTGCGGCGCGCTCCGGCGCTGGCGGTGGGGGCGGCGCTGGTCCTCGCCGCCGTCTCGGTCGCCCTCCCCTACCACCCGGTCTACGACCCCTGGGCCTGGCTCGTCTGGGGGCGGGAACTGGCCCACGGGAGCCTGGAGACGGCCGGCGGACCCTCCTGGAAGCCGCTGCCGGTCCTGGTCGACGCGCCGCTCTCGCTGCTCGGGGACGCGGCGCCGGACGCCTGGCTGCTGGTCGCCCGTGCCGGCTGGATCTGCGCGCCCCTGCTGGCCGGCCTGCTGGCGGCCCGGTTAAGCGGCGAGGGGACGGGCCGCTGGCGCTGGGTCGCGGCCGCCGTTGCGGCCGGCTCGGTGGCGCTGACGGCCGACTCCTTCACGCCACCCCTGCGCCAGTTCACCGGCGGCCTCTCGGAGCCGCTGCTGGTGGCGCTGGTCCTGGGGGCGATCTGGGCGGCGCTCGACGAGCGGCCCGGCTGGGTGCTCGGCCTGGGAACGGCGGCGGCGCTGCTGCGGCCCGAATGCTGGCCGTTCCTGGCGCTCTGGGCCTACTTCGCGAGCCGGGGACGGCCGCGCCTGCGAGCGGCGGCGATCGCGATCGCGATCCTGATCCCGGCCGCCTGGTTCGTCCCCGACCTCCTCGGCGCCGGCAACCCCCTCGAGGGCGGCGAAACCGCCCGCGCCGGAGGCCTCGAGCCGCTCGACGGCCTCGCGGTCTTGGGACGGACGCTTGCGGCTCCCCTCGCGGCGTGCTGGATCGGCGTGGCGCTGCTGCTCTGGCGAGGCGCCTTAGTTGACCGTGGGTTCACTAAGGCGTCTCGCAACGACCGCACCCTGGCGATCCTCCTCGCCGGTGCCGCCGCCTGGACCCTCCTCGTCGCCCTGATGGCCGTCGCCGGCTTCGCCGGCCTCCCCCGCTTCCTCGCTCCCGCCACCGCCATCGTCGCGGTTCTCGGCAGCGTCGGCATCGCCCGCACCGCAGCCGACATAAGGTCCGCCGGACCTTTTAACCGCTATGCGGCACAAAGGGCCGGCGGACTTTTTGCGAATCGCCTGCAGCGGGTGCTGGTAGTGATCTCGCTACTCCTCGCCGTTGCGGGCTTCGCCTGGCGCGCCACGAAGGTGCCGGGTGATCTGGACGTGGTTCAGCGCCAGACCCGCTCCGTCAACCACCTCTTCGATCTGGTCGACGAGACCGGCAGCGCCACCCTCATTGCCTGCCAGGACCGCGTCCGCATGACCCGAGTCCGCGAGCAGACCGCCCTCGCCTGGAAGCTCGAGGAACCCATCTCCACCGTCCCGTTCCGCCGCAACCCGAAATTCGGCGTCGCCCTCTCCACCAAACCCCTCCCCCACGGCAACGTCATCTCCCGCGCCGGCACCTGGCGCACCACCGCCCTCCCCTGCCCCACCGGTTACGGCACCGGCCCCCGTCCTGACCAGATCCATGTGAGCAAGTGAGGGGAGGCCGGTGGGGGTCGTGAGGTACTCAGCATGGAGCCGGGTCACCCACTCAAGAGGCGCCAGCCCATCCACGCCCCACCCGGCGGAGGTGCTCCGAACGACCCCCACCGGCCTCCCCACCCCCGCTCGAGGTAGGTCAATCCAGCTCCGCCGACGCCCGAGCCATAGCCGGCGTCTCCGGCGCCACCCGGTAAGGCTGCTCCGCCGCCTCGTCGCGCTCGTGGTAGACGCTGTCCGCGTTCACCGCCCAGACATCGTGGTCGGCCCCGTCGCAGAGGTTCTCCACCGCCCGCATCGCCGTCAGCATCGAGTGATCGGAGTTGTTGTACCTGTGGAGGCCGTTGCGGCCGATCTGCTGCAGGTTGGAGAAGCCGTCGAGCCAGCCGCGGATCCGCTCGACGCGGCCGGCGTACTCGGCGTCGTAGACCGGGTAGGCCTTGGGGACGCGGACGACGTGGCCACCCGCGACCCGCTCGGGGTCGACCAGTCCCAGCGCGGCGACCTCTCGCCGTCCCAGCGCGACCAGCTCCTCGTCCTCGCTGCGCCAGAGATCGTCGCCTTCGAAGCAGAAGTACTCGAGCCCGAGGCAGGAGCGGCGCGGATCGGGGGTCATCCAGGGGCTCCAGGCGCGGAAGTTCTGGATCCGGCCAACCCGCGCCCGCGGGTCGTGGACGTAGACCCAGTTGTCAGGGAAGGGCGGCTCGCCGTCGATCGGCAGCGCCACGGTGAGGAAATCTCGGTAGCGCAGCCCTGCGGCGGCGTGGGTGACCTCGGGCGGGGGCGCCGGCTCGGCGGCGCCGACGGTGGTCCGCAGGGGGATCGAGGAGATCGCGGCGCTGACCTCGAAGCGCTCGCCGCCGGCGCGGATGGCGGTCAGCCGCCCTGCATCGTGCTCGAGGCCTTCGACGGGAGCGCCGAGGCGGATCTCGCCGCCGCCGTCCTCGATCCGCCGCGCCATCTCCTCCCACATCTGCCCCGGCCCCAGCCGCGGGTAGTGGAACTGCTCGATCAGGCTCTTCGGTGTCTCTCCGCCCCCCGGCAGCGCCGCCCGCAGGGCCGAGGCGAGCGAGAGGTCGGCGATCCGCTGCGCCGCCCACTCGGCCCGCAGCTCGTCCGTTCCCACCCCCCAGACCTTTTCGGTGTAGGTCTTGAAGAAGAGCTCGAAGAGGCGGCGCCCGAAGCGGGCGCTGACCCACTCCTCGTAGGTCTCGGCCTCGCCGCGGCGGCCGAGGCGGGCGCGGGCGTAGGAGGCGAGGCTGCGGGCCATCTCCAGCGGCCCGACCTTGGCGAAGACGTCGGCGGGACGCAACGGGTACTCGACGAAGCGGCCGCGCCAGTAGATCCGCGAGAGCCGCGGCCGCACCAGCAGCTCCGGCCCCAGCAGCTCCTCCCACAGCTCCTCGACCTCCTCGCTCTTGGTGAAGAAGCGGTGGCCGCCGAGGTCGAAGCGGTAGCCGTCTCGGACCACCGTCCGCGCCAGGCCGCCGACCTCCTCGCCCGCCTCGAAGACGACGACGGGGACGCGCCGCTGGACCAGGCGGTAGGCGGCGGTGAGCCCGGCCGGGCCGGCTCCGAGCACTGCGACCGGCGCGGAATCAGGACTGGAGGCGGGCACCGTCATCGGATAGGGAGATGCTATTAGGTATCCCTAATGCGGACCCCTGCCCTCGCCGTCGTCGTCCCCGCGACCGACGATCCGCCGACCCTGGAGCGGTGCCTGACGGCCCTCGAGCAGGGGGATCGCTCTCCCGACGAGCTTGCGGTGCAGCGGGAGCCTGCGGACGCGGGGCCGGCAGCAGCGCGTAATGCCGGCAGCGAAGTGACGAATGCCGAGGTGCTCGTCTTCGTCGACTCCGACGTCGAGGTCGACGCAGAGGCGCTGGCCCGGATCGAGCGGCACTTCCGCGACGACCCCGGCCTTGCCGCGGTCTTCGGCGCCTACGACGACGATCCCGCCGACCCCGGCCTCGCCTCCCAGTACCGGAACCTCCTCCACCACCACGTCCACTCGGGGGCGGCCGGCGAGGCCGGGACCTTCTGGGCGGGCCTGGGCGCGGCGCGGCGGGACGCCTTCGAGGCCGCCGGGGGCTTCGACGCCGATCGCTACCCCCGGCCGAGTGTCGAGGACATCGAGCTTGGGATGCGGCTGCGGCGGCAGGGGGCGCGGATCATCCTCGACCCAGAGATCCGCGGTCGCCACCTCAAGCGCTGGACGGTCGCGAGCATGGTCGAGACCGACTTCGGGCGGCGCGGCGTCCCCTGGGTGCGGCTGCTCCTGGGCGCGGGATCCGGCAGCACCGCCCTCAACCTCGGCTGGCGACGGCGGCTCAGCGCAGCGAGCAGCGCCACGCTGCTCGCCGGACTCCTCGCCCGCCGCCCGCGCCTTGCGGCGGCGGCGCTGCTGGCCAACGTCGCTCTCGACCGCGGCCTCTACGCGCTGCTCGCCCGCCGCGGCGGCCCGCGGCTGCTCGCCGCCGGGATCGGCCTGCACCAGCTGCACCAGCTCTGCGCCGCCGCCTCCGTTCCCGCCGCCCTCCTCCTCC
>DATMBY010000157.1:0-2408 GCA_035558995.1 Solirubrobacterales bacterium | reverse complement strand
CCGAGTTCTGCGCCTCTTTGACCTGCTCGGTGCGGGTGTGGACGACCATCCCCTCGCGCACCGGCGTCGAGCAGGAGGTCTGCAGCTTCGGGATCCCCTCGATCTCGACCAGGCACATCCGACAGGCGCCGACCGGGTCGCCGAGTTTCGGTTCGTAACAGAAGTACGGGATCTCGACGTCGCCCTTGCGGGCGGCGTCGTGGAGCATCTCGCCCTCGACCGCGGCGACCTCGCGCCCGTCGATCGTGATCGTCACCTCGCGGCCGGCGGGGCTCACGTCTGCGCCCCCAGCGTCTCCGGGGTGCCGCGGACGACGGCGTGCGGGTCGAGCACCAGCTCCGGGTCTTCCATCACTTCCTCGAACTCCTCCCTGAACTTGCGGACCATCGCCCCGACCGGCATCGCCATCGAGTCGCCGAGCACGCAGAGGCAGTGGCCGATGATGTTCTGCTGGACCGAGCTGACGACGTCGAGGTCCATCGGGGTCGCTTCGCCGCGGACCATCCGCTCGAGCATCTTCACGGTCCAGTTGGTCCCCTCGCGGCAGGGGACGCACTTGCCGCAGGACTCGTGGTGGTAGAAGCGCGCCGTCCGCAGCGCCAGGTGCGGGATCGAGACCCGGTCGTCGCAGACGATGATCGAGCCGGAGCCGAGCATCGAGCCGGCCTCGGCCATCGCCTCGAAGCTGTAGGGGAGGTCGAGCCCCTCCTCGGCGGTGAGGACCGGGGAGGAGGAGCCGCCGGGGAAGAAGGCCTTGATCTCGTGGCCGTCCTCGGGGCCCCCGGCGAGCTCGTGGATCAGCTCGCGGGTCGGGATCCCCAGCTCGACCTCGTAGTTGCCGGGGCGCTTGACCCCGCCGGAGATCGAGACCACCTTGGTCCCCGGCGACTGCTCGGTGCCGAAGCCTTTGAACCACTCGGCGCCGTGGCGGACGATGTGGGGGACGTTGGAGAGGGTCTCGACGTTGTTGATCAGGGTCGGCCCGCCGTAGAGGCCCTGGACCGCCGGGAAGGGCGGCTTCAGGCGCGGGTTGCCGCGCTTGCCCTCGAGCGCGTCGAGCAGGGCGGTCTCCTCGCCGCAGATGTAGGCGCCGGCGCCGCGGTGGACGACCAGCTCGAGATCGCGGTGGCAGCCGAGGATGTTCGTCCCCAGGTAGCCGGCCGCGTAGGCTTCGGCGACCGCCTGGTCGAGGATGTCGGCCTGCTCGTCGTACTCGCCACGGATGAAGATGAAGGCGTGGCCGGCGTCGGCGGCGAGGGCGGCGATCGCGATCCCCTCGATCAGCTGGTGCGGGTTGCGCTGCATCAGCTCGCGGTCCTTGAAGGCGCCGGGCTCGGACTCGTCGGCGTTGCAGCAGAGGTACTTGGCCATCTCGCCGCGGGGGAGGAAGGAGGCCTTTTTGCCCATCGAGAAGCCGGCGCCGCCGCGGCCACGCAGGCCGGAGTCTTCGAGCTGCTGGAGGACCTCGTCCTGCTCCATCTCCTTGTAAGCGCGCTCGAGCGTCTCGTAGCCGCCGGCCAGCCGCCGGTAACCGTCGAGCGTGCGCAGCGACGGGTCCTCGGCGTGCTCGAGCAGGACGCGCTTCTCCAGCCGGTGCGCCATCAGCCGTCCCCCGCCAGCCCGCGCTTCGCCAGCGCCTTCTCGGGGAGGACCCCGTCGCCGGCCCGCAGTTGCTCGATCGCGACCCCCGCCTCGGCCGCCTCCAGCGGCCCGTAGTAGCGCTGGTCGATCGAGGCCATCGGGGCGATGTCGCAGGCGCCGAGGCACTCGAAGCCGGTGACGAAGAAGTTCTCGTCGTCGCCCTCAGCCGCGGCCTTGAAGGCGTCCAGCAGGCGGTCGCCGCCGCGCATCCAGCAGCTGATGTTGGTGCAGACCTCGATCCGGTGGGTCCCGACCGGCGAGGTGTGCAGGAGGTCGTAGAAGCTGGCGACCGACTCCAGGTAGGCGGGGGTGACGCGCATCACCGCGGCGGCCTGGCGGATCCCCTCCGGGGTGCACCAGCCGTAGCGCTCCTGCACCGCCCAGAGCGCCGGGATCGAGGCCGAGCGGCGATCGGGGTAGCGGCCCATCAGGGTCTCGATCCGCTCCGCCAGCTCCGGCGGGCAGTCGACTTCGTGGAGCTCGGGGATCTCCTCCTCGGCGCGGCCGGGGATCCGTCCCTGGTTGACCGCAGGGTCGACCGGCAGGTTCGGGTTGCTCCGCCCGGCGCCGTCGACGGGGCTCATCGGTCGACACCTCCGAGGATCGGGTCGAGCATCCCCAGCGAGGCGATCATGTCGGCGACGTAGGTGTCGACCGCCATGTCGCGGAAGGCCTGCAGGTTGACGAAGGAGGAGTCGCGGAAGTGGACCCGGGCCGGCTTCGCCGAGCCGTCGGCAAGGACGAAGCAGCCGAGCTCGCCGCGCGGA
>DATMBY010000156.1:0-4935 GCA_035558995.1 Solirubrobacterales bacterium | reverse complement strand
GCGAGTTGGACCCGAGTTCGCAGCCGCTCCTGAAGGGCCACCAAGGCCTCGACCTTGCGCTGGGACTGAGATGCCGAAGCAGCAACGCCGTCTGCAAAGAAGGCGACCCACCTGTCCCAATCCCCTCCACAGCTCAACTCGAGCAAGTGATCCTGATAGGCCTCACGCCGACGCTCGAACCAGGGGGAGACAACCAACAAAGGCTCCCGGATGAGGGCGCCTCTCAGGAGGTGGACGATCACCAGCAGGCGACCCAGGCGACCGTTGCCGTCTGAGTAGGGATGGAGCGTCTCGAACTGGTAGTGGGCCATCGCGGCCTGGACGACAGTGGGGAAATCGGGAGGTGAGTTGATCCAGTCCAAAAGATCTTCGACGCCGCCTCTCAACTGATCGCCCGGAGGGGGCGGGATGAACCTCGCCTCATCCATTCCTCGTCCGGGAGACCCGATGACGACGATTCGGTCTCGAAGCCCGCCCGCATCGCTGAGTTCGCCTGGAGTTCCCCGAACCAGAGTGCGCTGCAACTCACCGAGCATGCTCAATGAGAGCACCCTTTCCTCTGGCCAAGAGAACGCCAACTCGGCCATCTCCTCAAAGTTGAGGATCTCCCGCAACTCGGAGCTCATGTGGAGCTGGTCATCGCGATCGGCCGCGAGGACATCGGCGAAAGGAGCGTAGGTGCCCTCGAGCGCGCTCGTGCTTTGCGCCTCTCTCCGAAGCGCCGGGCGACGGAGGAGTGCCGGACTGGGGATCAGCCGCGCGGCTCCGTCCAGTCGAGCCAGGGCGGCAGTCGCGGCGTTTACCCTGGTCCAGGTTCCCGTCGAAAGAGTCAAGCTCCGGGGAAGCGGCTCGGGCAGAAAAGCCCTTCCTCCCACCATCTCATGCGTGGCAGGATCAGGACCGGTGATCGGGACAAGCCGACCGACAGGGCTTGCCTTGAGGCGTTCCACTTCCATCACGCAAATATATCGAGGAAAACTTGCGCGACCGCCTAGGCGGCACAAGTTGTCTTGCGGCGGCTACATAACTACCTGCACATAGACAATGCAGGAAGCTGAAGTGGCCCTACCTCTAGCCTAGCCGCGGATCGCCTTGCCGACGATGTGCTTCAGCCGGGTGCGGTCACGCTGGGTGAGGTTGCCCGGCATGCCTTTCGACTTCTTCAGCAGGTTCCAGAACTCGGTCTGCTCGCGCTGGGTCAGGTTCTGCTCGATCCGATCCTGCCCCTTCTTCAGGAGCCAGAGGGAGGCCACCCAGACTTTCGCCCAGGGGACCCGCTTCCAGAGGTGGGGAGCTGCTTTGCGGGCCAACCAGAAGGGCATGAGGGTCGGGTTATTCGACGACTTCGACGGTGCCGTGCATCGTCGGGTGGATTTCGCAGAAGTAGGTGAAGGTGCCTGCTTCCTTGAAGGTCTCCGAGCCGATCTTGCCTTTCTCGATCGTCCCGGTGTCGAAGCTGCCGTCGTCGGCGGTGGCGGTGTGCGGGGCGGTGTCCTGGTTCTGCCAGATCACCTTGCCGCCAACCTGGACCACGACGGGGTCGGGCTGGTAGGTGAATTCGACGATGTCGACTTTTTCGGACTTCGCGGCCTCGCCGCTGGGGGCGGGTTCGCTTTCGGTTTCTTCGCCTTCGGCTTCGGTGCCCGATTCTTCACTTGCCGGTGCGGTTTCCGCTTCAGAGGAGGAATTGGAGCCGCTGCCCCCGCAAGCGGCAAGGCCGAGGGAGAGGGCGACCAGGGCAGCGAGGAACAGCGGCTTCAATTGCATGTGCGCTTTGCCTACCCGGATGGCACGAGCCGAATCAGTCGGGGTGCGGATCTAGGCTGCGGTGCGTGATCACCGGACCCCGCGGACGCTGGGTGGCGGTCGCGGTCTGGCTCCTGCTCGCAGTCGCCGGACTGGTCGCCCACGCCCACATCGACGACGTCACCGCCGCCGGGCAGAGCAGCTTCCTGCCGGCGGACTCGGAATCGACGCGGGCGCTGGCGGCGCTCCAGGACGTTTCCGCGGGACGCGAAGACGTGCCGGTGGTGATCGTCTTCGAACGACCCGGGGGCCTGCGCCAGGACGACCTGGCGGCGATCGGGCGGATCGGCGACGGCCTCGGCCGCCTCGGCCTCGCCGGGGCGACGCCGATCGTCGACCCCTTCTCCGGCGAACACCGCAACGCACTGGCGACGGTGGCGCGGCTCGCCAAGGGGATCGGCCCCGTCTCCCGCGACGGCGAAGCGGCGCTGCTGGTGCTGGCGATCGACGCCGAGGACCGCGGCGCCGTGGTCGACGGCGTCGAGCAGATCCGCCGCTACCTGCGCGCCCACGAACGCTCGGGCCTGCGCGCCTTCGTCACCGGCCCCGGCGGGATCGCCGCCGACCTCGAGGCGGTCGCCTCCGACGCCGCCCGCACCCTGCTGATCGCCACCCTCGGCCTGGTCCTCGTCCTGCTCCTGCTCGTCTACCGGGCGCCGGTCCTGGCCCTGCTGCCGCTCGTCGCCGTCGGCGCCGCCTACCTGGTCGCGATCGGGATCGCCTATCTGCTGATCGAGGCCGGCTGGATCGTCGTCAACGCCGAGGGGACGATGCTGCTCCTGGTCCTGATCTTCGGCGCCGGCACCGACTACTCGCTCCTGCTGGTCCATCGCTATCGAGAAGAGCTGGCGCTCTCGCAAGACCGAGCTCTCGAGAGAGCTGTTCGCGAGACCCGCGGTGCCCTGTTCGCTTCCGCCGGCACCGTGATCGCCGCGATGCTCGTCCTCCTCGTCGCCGACCTACAGTCCACCCACTGGTTGGGGCCCGTCCTGGCAATCGGCATCGCAGTGATGCTGCTGGCCGCCTTCACCCTGCTCCCGGCCCTCCTCGCGATCCTTGGCGACCGAGCTTTCTGGCCTGCCAACCCCGCCCACCTCGCGGAGCAGGGGGTCCCCGGAGGAGCCTCCCCAAATTTGCGACGGAGGGGACCCCCTGCTCCGCGCCCCAGCCTCTGGGAACGAGCCGCAGATCTGGTGCGGAGTCGCCCTACCCGGATCATCGTCAGCGTCCTGGCCCTGCTCGTCGTCCTCTCGCTAGGCAACTTCACCAGCCACGAATCGCTCGGGTTCGGCCAGGGGGTGAGGAAGCCGACCAACTCCAGCCGGGGCACCGAAGCGCTCGAACGGCACTTCCCGGCGGGGCTCGGCTCGCCGCTGACCGCGGTGATCCGGGCCGAGGAGGCGCCGGCGGCGGTGGCGGCGCTGAAGCGGCTGCACAGCGTCCAGCTCGCCCTGCCGACCCCGGTGCCCGCCGACGCCGGCAAGGCGGTCGTCCTCCTCGTCCTCCGCGAGAACCCCTACGGCGACGCGGCCGAAGCGGCGGTGGAAGAGATCCGCGAACGCCTGCAGGTCGTCGCCCCCGGCGGCCTGCTCGGCGGCATCCCGGTCGAGAACCTCGACGTCGAGCAGACCAACTCCCGCGACACGAAGCTGATCGTGCCGCTGGTGCTGCTGGTGATCGGCCTGATCCTGGTCGCGCTGCTGCGGGCGCTGGCGGCGCCGGCGTACCTGATCGCCACCGTCCTCGCCTCCTTCGCCGCCACCCTCGGCCTCGCCACCTTCGTCTTCACCAAGGTCTTCGGGATGGAAGGCCTCGCCTTCAACCTCGAGCTGATGTCCTTCATCTTCCTCGTCGCGCTCGGGGTCGACTACAACATCTTCCTGATGACGCGGGCGCGCGAGGAGGCGGCCATCCGCGGCACCCGCCAGGGGACCCTCGCCGCGCTCGTCTCAACCGGCGGGGTCATCACCGGCGCCGGCCTGATCCTCGCCGGCACCTTCGCCACCCTCACCCTGCTGCCGCTGGAGGAGCTGGTCCAGATCGGCGCCACCGTCGCCGCCGGCGTCCTCCTCGACACCTTCCTCGTCCGCGCCCTGCTGATCCCGGCGATCACCTACCGGCTCGGCGAGCGCGCCTGGTGGCCGGGGCGTCTCCCGGACTAGTAGCCCGGGCTGCGCTTCATCTGCTTGCGCTCCTGCGGGTGGGCGCCGCCCTTCTCCTCCAGCGTCGCGCAGGCTTCGGCGATGTCGTCGGCGAGGCGGTCGACCTGAGAGCGGCCGAGGGTCTCCTTGACCAGGGCCCGCATCACCTTCACCTCCTGCGCATCCGGGGGCATCGTGTAGGCGGGGAGCATCCAGCCGCGCTCGGCAGCGACCTGCCAGGCGATGTCGAACTCGTCGTAGGGGACGTCGGCGTCGTCGGCGATCCGGAAGGCGACGACGGGCAGCTGCTCGGCGTCGCCGCCGACGATCTCGAACGGGCCGACCTCGGCAAGGCGGCCGCCGAGGTACTGCGAGTTCTTCTTCATCACCTCCATCACGAAGGTGTAGCCGTCGTGACCGAAGCGGATCAGGTTGTAGTACTGGGCCAGGACCATCGCCGAGCTGGTCGAGAAGTTGAGGGTGAAGGTCGCGTCGGTCTTGCCGAGGTAGTTCTCGTAGAAGACGAGGTCCTCGGCGAGGTCGGCCTTCTCGCGGAAGATCAGCCAGCCGATGCCGGGATAGACCATCCCGAACTTGTGGGCGGAGACGTTGATCGAGCGCACCTGCTCGAGCCGGAAGTCCCAGGCGGTGTCGGGATAGATGAACGGCCAGACGAAGCCGCCGCTGGCGGCGTCGATGTGGAGCGGCACGTCGAGGCCACGCTCGTCCCGGATCGCGACGAGCAGGTCGTTGATCCCGCCGATGTCGTCGGAGTGGCCGGTGAAGGTCGTGCCGAGGACGGCGGCGACGCCGATTGTGTTCTCGTCGACGTGGGGCTCGACGTCCGCGGGCCCGATCACGTACTTGCCGGGCTGCAGCGGGACGATCCGCGGCTCGACGTCGAAGTAGCGGCAGAACTTCTCCCAGACGACGTGGACGTCGCCGCCGAAGACGAGGTTCGGCTTGTCAATGGGCTTCCCTGCGGCCT
>DATMBY010000155.1:0-8730 GCA_035558995.1 Solirubrobacterales bacterium | reverse complement strand
CGCTCGGGGAGAAGGGTTACGCGGTGCGCGCCAATTGTGCCGTGCGCACGGTGGCGAGCGCCGCCTCGCCGTTGCCGGCGGCCATCGGGTAGCGCGACTCGAGGTCGAGCATCGCCTCGGAGAGCTCGCCGTCGCCGAAGGCGACCGCGCCCCCGGCCTCGCGGACGATCAGCTGGGCGGCGGCGGCGTCGACCGAACGGCAGGCGCGCAGGCTCAGCATCGCGTCGAAGCGCCCGGCGGCGACGTAGGCGGCGGAGATCGCGATCGCGCCGACCACGCGCAGGCGGAAGACCTTGCCGGCAAGGGCCTCGAAGGGCGCCTGCGACCACTCGGGCTCGGCCGACTCGACCCCGACCA
This sequence comes from Solirubrobacterales bacterium, assembly GCA_035558995.1. GTDB lineage: Bacteria > Actinomycetota > Thermoleophilia > Solirubrobacterales > 70-9 > VAYN01. The sequence goes on along the minus strand of DATMBY010000155.1, from coordinate 8,373 downwards.
CCTCGAGGCGCTCGGCGCCGGGGGAGACCCGGGCCGGCCGCCCGTCCAGTTGCGCCCCCTCGCCGCGCCGGGCGAGGAACTCCTCGTCGGCGCCGAAATCGTGGACGAAGCCGAACTCGACGTCGGCCATCGAAGGGCCGGACGCGACGGCGATCGAGACCGCGAAGGAGGGGATGGTGCGGCGGGCGTTGAGCGAGCCGTCGATCGGGTCGATCACGATCCGCGCCTCGCCGCCGGAGCCGAAGCTGACCTCGCCGCGCTCCTCGGAGACGGCGACGAAGGAGCCGCCTTCGGCGGCGAGTTCGTCCAGCTCGGCGAAGACGACGTCCTCGCATTCGCGGTCGATCACCAGGGTGCGATCGCCGCCCTCGCCGACCCCCTCGTAGACGGTGCGCTCCTCGCTCGTCCGCGCCCGCTCGAAGATCGGGCGCTGGGCGGCGACGATGCGGCGGCAGATCGCCGGCCAGTCGGCGGAGAGGACGTCCATCGGCCGCATGCTACGGAGCGTTAGCTTTGGGTGGTGCGCGAGGAGCGACCAACGACCGATACCGCCGGCTCGGAGCGCGAGCGCGCAGTCGCGCACGAGGGCGGGTCTCTGCTGATCGTCGGCGCCCCCGGCACCGGCAAGACCGAGCTGCTCGCCCGCCGCCTCGCCCACCTGGTCGCCGCCGGCGCCCGGCCCGAGACGTCGCTGATGATCGCTTCCCGCCAGGCCACCGCCGCGCGCCTGCGCGAACGCTGCGAGGCGCTCCTGACCGGCTCCTACGAGGAGCTCTGGATCGGCAGCTGGGACGCGATCGGCGAGCGCCTGCTGCGCGAGTACTCCGAGGAGGCGGGCCTCGACCCCTTCTTCGACGTCCTCAGCCGGGCCGAGCGGCTGGCCCTGCTGCTCGACAGGCTCGACCGGCTGCCGCTGCGCCGGCACGAGATCCGCGGCAACCCGACCGGGCTGCTGGCCCGGCTGCTGGGGCGGATCGATGCCCTGAAGGCGGAACGGGTCGGTCCGACGACGCTGTCGGAACGGGCGCGGGCACGGGAGGAGACGGCGGGCGACGAGGCCGAGCGCGAGGCGGTCCGACGGGAGCTCGAGTTCGCCGAGCTCTACGCGACCCACGACCGCATCCTCGCCGAGTCCGGCAGCCTCGACCGCGGCGACGTCTTCCTCGCCTTCGACTGCCTGCTGGTCGAGCGCCCCGACGTGCGGCGGCGAATCGCCGAGCGCTTCGGCGCGGTGATGGTCGACGAACTGGAGGAGGCGACCCCGGCGCAGCGCGCGGTCCTGGAGTCTCTCGCCGCCGAGGATCCGGACCAGATGCTGGCGCTGGAGATCGGCCCGGAGGCGGAGGTGACCCCGGCCGAGGAGTGGTTCGACTCCGTCCACCCCGGCGGCGACCGCGTCCTTCTCGCCGACCGCTTCCGCGATCCGAAGCTCGGCTTCTGGCGCTGCGCCAACGAGCGCGCCCAGGCGCAGGCGGTGGCGCGGGCGATCGAGCATCTGGTCGCCGCGGGGACCGCCGCGGACGAGATCTGCGTCCTCGTCGAGGACCCGGCCAAGCAGGGCGGCGCGGTCGCCGCGGCGATGGAAGAGCGCGGCATCCCCTTCCACCTCTCGGGGCCGACGGCGCTGTTCCAGCGGCCGGAGGTGCGCGACGCGATCGCCTGGCTGCGGGTCCTGGCCGCCCCCGACGACTCGGCGGCGGCGGCGCGGGCGCTGACCCGGCCCCCGGTCGAGCTGCGCTCGGGCGACCTCGCGCGGCTGACGACGATCGCGCGGCGGCGCAAGCAGGACATGGTCGCCGCCTGCGAGGCCGCCCTCGACAGCCCCCAGTTCCAGCCCGAGGCGCGGGAGCGGATCCAGGCCTTCCTCAAGCTCTACAACGGCGCCGCCGCGGTGATGGAGGAACGCCGCGCCGACGTCTTCGTGCGGCGGCTGATCGAGCAGGTGGGACTGCGGCGCCAGCGCCTCTTCGCCGCCCAGCCGGAGGTGGCGGAGCGGCTGCTCGGCCTCTCCCACCTGGCCGAGCTGGCGACCGCCTGGGCGCGGCGCGAACCGCACGGCTCGACCCGCGACTTCGTCGCCTACCTGAGCGCCGTCGCCGAGGCGGGGACCGAGCCCGACGAGACCGAGCACCAGCACTCGCCCGGCGCGGTGAACGTGATGGCTGCCTCGGCGGTGAAGGGGCTCGGCTTCGACCAGGTCTTCGTCCTCGGGCTCGAGCAGGAGGGCGAGTGGGAGCGGATCGGCTGGCCGGCGCGCAGCGGCCTCGTCTTCTCGCGGCTGGAGCGCGGCGCCGGCGGCGAGGCGGAGCGGCCGAGCCGCTTCTACGAGGAGGCGCTGGGGACGGCGGGTGGGGGCGCCGTCGAGGAGGGGCACGAGGAGGAGCTGTTCGGCCCGGCCGAGGGCCTGCACGCCACCTACCGCGCCCTGCGCGAGCAGGTGCTGGAGGCCTCCTGGCGGGCCGGGCGGGAGCTCTCCGAGCCGCGCCTCGACACCGCGATCGACGTCAACCGGGCGATCGCCCGCTACCTGGAGCTGCTGAAGCTGGCGGCGCTGGCGCAGCGGCCGGGCGAGGAGACGACGGCGGAGGCGATCGAGGCGGTCAACGGGCTGCTGCGGCAGGTGGCGACGCCCGAGCAGCAGGCCGAGCTCGACGCCTCCTCCCTGGACGCCTACCTGCTCGACTCCGAGCACGAGCGCGGCCATCGCCTCGAGCTGGTGGCGGCGCGCGAGGAGCCCTCGCTGGCGGCCTTCCTGCCCAAGCGCGGCGACGGCATGCTCAGCCTCTCGGCCTCCGACCTCTCGCTCTACCTCACCTGCCCGCTCAAGTACAAGTTCGCCCGCGTCTTCGGGATCCCCCAGGAGCCGACGATCAACCAGCGCTTCGGGATCCTCTTCCACAACGTCCTCGAGCGCTTCCACAAGGAGCCGCCGGAGCACCCCGCCGAAGGGCTGGGGGTCCTGAACCGGCTCTTCGAGTCGGGCTGGCGGCGGACCGGGTTCGGCTCCAGCGACGACGAGCTGCAGTTCCGCGACCGCGCCCGCGAGGCGCTGCGCCTCTACTGGGAACGCGAGCGCGAGTCAGAGGGCGAACCGGTCTGGCTGGAGAAGAAGTTCGACTTCAAGGTCGGCGACCACCACGTCCGCGGCCGCGTCGACCGCGTCGACCGCCTTCCGGACGGCGACTACGAGCTGATCGACTACAAGACCGGCGAGCGCAAGAGCGAAGAGGACCTCGACGACGACCTGCAGCTGGCGCTCTACCGGATGGCCGCCCGCGAGGCCTGGGGAATCGAGGCCAGCACCGGCAGCTACTACTACGTGCTCGACGCCGAGAAGGTGCCGGCACCGACCCGTCCCGACGACGCCGAGCGGGTCGAGCGCACCGTGCTGCAGGTCGGCGAGGGCATCCTCTCCCAGGACTTCGAGCCCCGCCCCTCCCCAAGCGTCTGCAGCTGGTGCGACTACCGGCTGATTTGTCCTGCCGCAGAAGCGTAGAGAGGCACTCCGGATTCAGGGCGGTTGAAGGCCCCACCCCCGTTTGAGATAGGGCCCTTTCCCGCTCAGATGGTGTAGCAGCTCGGTCGACTCGCGCTCTTCACTTGGATGAACCCTCCGCTACTCACGCCAACGTGGGCGATCCATTGGCATTCGATTTCTTCACCCGCCGCCACGCCGGGATAGAAGTTCGCGACAAGGCAATCGAAGCGCGAGGAACTCCGGCGAGTACAGCGCCCCGTGCCCCAAGCGATGCATTCCGAGTCCCGTTCACATTCCTGCTTCGCGTAGGTCTTGGCGGTGTTCCTAGCCTTGCCATAGCTGACGTACCAGCTGCTGGCCTCTGCGATGCCGACGAACAACAAGAGCCCCGCGATGGCGAGCAGGGCGATCTTCAACTTCATGGACTCCCCTTTCCAATTGAAGACCGCGAGAATACCTAAACAGCGCTAATCATGGCGATGCTTCTCGATCTGTCATCGGGGCGCGTACATGGCTTCGCAGCAATTTTGCCGGACCGCACTTTGGTCCCCTAGAGGGGACCAAATCCCGTAACCGTCCGCCCAATCCCGAGAGCCGGGCCTAAAGGCTCAGTTCTTCTCGTCGCCGCGCTGCCTGAGGAAGCGCTGGAACTCTCGGGCGAGGGTGTCGGCGTTGGGGAGGTCGCCTTCCTCGTCGAGGAGGTCGACCTGTTCGGCCTCGATCCGCGAGACCAGTTCCTCGATCTCCGGGTTGGCGGCGACGGCGCGGCCGATCTGCTCCTCGTAGTCGGTCGTTTCCTCCTCCAGCTCGGAGGCCTCGACGGCGATCCCGGTCAGGCCCTCGAGCCGGCGCAGCAGCGCCAGCGCGGCCTTCGGGTTGGGGACGGCGGCGACGTAGTGGGGGACGGCGGCCCAGAGCGAGGCGGAGTCGATCCCGTTCAGGCGGCAGAGGTCGTGGACGACGCCGACGATCCCGGTCGGGCCCTCGTAGTTGGAGCGCTCGAGTTCCAGCTCCTCGACCAGCTCGGGGCTGGAGGCGAGGCCGGTGATCGGCACCGGCAGGGTGTGGGAGACCTCGGCGATCAGGGCGCCGAGGGTGATCACCATCTCCACCCCGAGGGCGTCGGCGACGGTCGCGATCGTCTCCGAGAAGGTGCGCCAGCGCAGGTTGGGCTCGGTGCCGTCGAGCAGGACCAGATCGCGGTCGGCGCTGGGGACCTGGACGGCGAAGACGTTGTTCTCCGGCCACTCGATCCGCCGCGTCTGGCCTTCGTCCATCGTGATCGTCGGCCGGGTCGACTGGAAGTCGAAGTACTCCTCCGGATCGACCTGGGCGACCAGTTGGGCGTCGAGCGAGCCGGCGACCGCGGTGAGCGCCGTCGAGGCGGCCGCGGCGGCGTCGTTCCAGCCGCGAAAAGCGCAGACCATCACCGGCGAGCGCAGGTGGGGCAGGTCCCCTTCCCAGGTCAGCGAGTCCACGCTTCTGAGCGTAGACCATGCACCAGGCCACACTCAGGCGGTGCGGGCGCGGCGGACCAGCTGGGCGGCCATGAACAGGGCCAGGCCCGCGAACGAGAGCTGCAGGGCGCGCTGGGAGACGTGGTTGGCGACGGTGACGCCGATCCAGACCCCGAGCGGCGAGAGGGCGCCGATGATCAGCGCCTCGCGGACGCGGACGTTGCCGTAGCCGTTCTGGCGGTAGGCGCCGACGATCGCGACGAGGACGATCATCAGCAGCGAGGTCGACTCCGCCTCGACCTGGCTGAGGCCGATGAAGATCGTCAGCGCCGGGACGAAGAGGACGCCGCCGCCGACCCCGACCAGGCCGCCGGTGAGCCCACCGAAGACGCAGATGAGGACGGCCGCCGCCTCGCTCACGAGAGGATCAGCTCCACGGCGATCGCCACCAGCAGCAGGGCGAAGAGGTAGGAGACGGCGCGCTGGGGGATCCGCTGCTGGATCGCGGTGCCGAGGAGGACGCCGGCGACCGCCGGGATCGCCAGGAGCACCCCGGTGAGGACGTGGACGTTGCCGTAGATCCCGCCCTGGGCGATCGCCCCGAGCAGGCCGATGAGGACGATCGCGGCGAGGCTGGTGCCGGTGGCGAGGCGCTCGCCGTAGGCGAACCAGAAGATCAGCAGCGGCACGATGATCGTCCCGCCGCCGACCCCGAAGAGGCCGCTGAAGATTCCGGCCAGGGTGCCGATCGCCGCCAGCTTCCAGATCGCGTGGTCCGGGGTCGCGGCGGCGGCTGGCATCCCGCGATACTAAGCCCGTGCCACACGACCCAGAGAGCGGGGGCCTCGACTGGGCGGCGCGCCTGGAGCCGCTGCGCCGCGAGCCCGGGCGGGCCGCGGTCCTCACCGACGTCGACGGCACCCTGGCGCCGATCGTCGAGCGGGCCGACGAGGCGACGGTGCCGGCGGCGGCGCGCGAAGCGCTGGCGGCGCTGGCCGAGCGCTACGCGCTGGTCGGCTGCATCTCCGGGCGGCGGGCCGAGGAGGCCCGGCGGCTGGTCGGCCTCGACACCCTCGCCTACGCCGGCAACCACGGGCTGGAGCTGCTGCTGCCGGGAGAGGCGACGCCGCGGCCGGATCCCTCCGTCGCCGGGCGCGAGAGCGAAGCGGCCGAGTTCCACGCCACCGTCGAAAGCCGCTTGGAGGCGACCGGGTTGCGGCGGGAGGACAAGGGACCGATCCAGGCCCTGCATTGGCGCGGCGCCGAGGACGAGGCGAGGGCGCAGAGCTGCGCCCACGAGATCGCCAACGAGGCGGGGCGGGCCGGGCTGGAACCGCGCTGGGGACGCAAGGTGCTGGAGCTGCGGCCGGCCGGGGGCGGCGGCAAGGACGGGGCGGTCGCCTCGCTGCTCGCCGACGCCGGGCTCGACAGAGCCACCTACGCCGGCGACGACCGCACCGACCTCGACGCCTTCCGGCGCCTGCGCCAGCTGCAGGAGGAGGGACGGCTGAGCGCGGCGGTCTGTGTGGGCGTGCTCTCGGCCGAGGCGCCGGCGGAGCTGGCCGAGGAGTCCGATGTCACCGTCGGCGGTCTCGACGGCTGGCTGGAGATCCTCGAGTGGCTGGCGGCGGCGGAGGGACCGGGGGCCTGAGGCGATGACCTACACCGACCTGCTCCGCGCCAGCGTCTTCATCACCGCGGCCGAGGCGACCGTGCTCGGGGCGATCACCGCGATCGCCACCAACCGCGGCGGCGAAACGACGATCGCTCTCGTCGCCGCCGGCTGGTGGCTGGCGGCGCTGGCGATCGGCGCCTACCTGGGCCGGCCGCACCGGGCCGCCGAGGACGTCCGCGGCGCCCTCGCCCGCGCCAGGACCGCGACTTCGCTGCCCGAGCAGAGCCCGGCCCGAATCGCCTTCACCCGCCTCTGGCCGATCGCCTTCACCGCCGTCGCCGCCGGCATCGCCGGCCTCTTCTTTCCAGGCGTCGCCGCCGTCGGCGCCGGCTACGCCCTGATCGTCTCCCTCGCCTGGCACACCCGCGAGGCGGCGGTGCTGGCGATCGAGCAGCGCGACGGGGTCAAGTTCTACGTCGTCCCCACCCCGGCGCTCAAACCGATCGAGCTGGTACGGACTCCTGGGCTGCGCACCGATCTTCTAGCCCAACCGTAGGTTATGTGTACACTTAACCTATGCTGGTAGTGAAGCTATCGGATAGAACCGCGCATAGGCTCTTTAAATACGCCAGATCATTCGGCGAAACGCCAGAAACGGTCATTGAACATCTCCTCGATCAAGTAGAGGAGGGGACTAACCTCGGAGATAACCTGGACCTTAATTTGGACGTGTTTCGAGAGGAGGGCCGCCTCCCCGAGGGCGCGTATTGGCTCCCGATCCTGGAAATCCTGGTCGAGTCCGGTGGCAGTTGCAGGGGTCGAGACGTGATCGACATGCTCGAGGACCGGCTGGGGTCCCAGCTCACGCCGCTAGACCACGGCGTACTCGAGATGGGCGAGGTGAGATGGCGAAATCGTGCCCGCTTTGCGCGCCTCCGGATGAAAGAACGCGGACTGATCGGCAGTGATTCACCGAGGGGGATTTGGGAGATCACCGAGGAGGGTCGCCGCTACCTGAATGAAAGACCTTCATTCGCGCCCTGGCGAGCGGCTAGCGCTTCAGCAGCTTCTTGAAGGCGGTCCAGCCGCGGGTGTTGGCGACGTCGTCGGCGGTCAGCCAGGCGCGGCGGGCGGTGGCGACGGCGTAGGCCATGTTGTCGAGGATGTCGACCCCGTGGGCGTCGGTGTTGAGGACGATCTTGACGCCGGCCTCGACGGCGAGGCGGGCGTGGAGGTCGGAGAGGTCGCGGCGGTTGGGGTTGCCGTTGATCTCGATCATCGTGCCGGTGCGGGCCGCCGCCTCGGCGACGGCCTCGACGTCGATGCCGTAGGGCTCGCGACGGCCGATCAGGCGGCCGGTGAGGTGGCCGATGCAGTCGACGTTGGGGTTTTCGATCGCGGTGACGACGCGCTCGGTCATCTGCTTTTCGGAGACGTTGAAGGAGGTGTGGACGGAGGCGACGACCCAGTCGAGGGCGGCGACGAGGTCGTCGGGGTAGTCGAGGGCGCCGTCGAGGCCGATGTTGATCTCCGAGCCGGCGAGGAGGCGGAAGCCCTTCTTTCCGTAGCCCTTGTTCCAGGCCCGCACCTCCTCGATCCGCTCCCAGAGGCGCTCGGGGGTGACGTGGTCGCCGAAGCCGTGGCTGGCCGAGTGGTCGGTGATCGCGAAGTAGGCATAGCCGCGGGCGCGCGCCGCCTCGGCCATCTCCTCGAGCGTGTTGTGGCCGTCGGAGAGCGTCGTGTGGGAGTGGAGGTCGCCGCGCACGTCCTCGACCCGGACCAGCTCGGGGAGCTCACCCTCGCGGGCGGCGCGCAGCTCACCG
>DATMBY010000154.1:0-4384 GCA_035558995.1 Solirubrobacterales bacterium | reverse complement strand
CCCAATCTGGAGCTGAGCTACGCCGAGAACCTGCTAGAGCCGCGCGCGCCCGGCGACGACGAGCGGGTCGCCCTCGTCGCCCGCCACGGCGATGGCGGCCGCGAGCAGCTGACGCGACGCGTGCTGCGCGAGCGGGTTCGTCGCCTGGCCGCGCACCTGCGGGGGCTTGGGATCGGCGGCGGCGACCGCGTCGTCGCGATCGCCGCCAACGACTCCGAGGCGGCCATCGCGGTCCTCGCGGCCGCCGCCCTCGGCGCCACCTTCTCCAGCGCCGCACCGGAGATGGGAGCGCCGGCGATCCTCAGCCGCTTCGAACAGCTCTCGCCGAAGCTGCTCTTCGCGGCCACCCGTGGCGAGGGGCTCGCCGAGGTCGTCGCCTCGCTGCCGTCGCTCGAGGCCGTGATCGTCCTCGATGACGGCCCCGCGCCCGATACCGGCGGCGTACCGCTGCGCCGGCTCTCCGACCTCCTCGCCTCTTCCCCGCCGGCGCCGCTGCCCGAGGGCTGGGAGCGCTTCCCCTTCAACCACCCGCTCTTCATCCTCTTCACCTCCGGCACCACCGGCGCTCCCAAGTGCATCGTCCACGGCGCCGGCGGCACCCTCCTCGAGCACCTGAAGGAGCACCGCCTGCACGGCGACCTCCGTCCCGAGGACACCCTCTTCTTCCAGACCAGCGCCGCCTGGATGATGTGGAACTGGCAGCTCTCGGCCCTCGCCTGCGGCGCCCGGATCGTCGTCTACGACGGCCCGCTCGCCGGCCCCGAGACGTTGTGGAGGATCGTCGCCGAGGAGGAGGCGACGGTCTTCGGCACCAGCCCGCCCTACCTGCAGCTCTGCCAGGACAGCGGCTACTCGCCGCGGCGCCAGGACCCGCCGCGGTCGCTGCGCTCGGTCCTCTCCACCGGCTCGGTCCTGCGCGACTGGCAGTTCGACTGGGTCGGCGACGAGGTCGGTCCGGTGGCGCTGCAGTCGATCTCCGGCGGGACCGACATCATCGGCTGCTTCGTCCTCGGCCACCCGGAGCTGCCGGTGCGCCGCGGGATGCTGCAGAGCCGCAGCCTCGGCCTCGACGTGCAGGCGCTGGCGAGCGAGTCGACCCCCAGCGACTCCGCGATCGGCGAGCTGGTCTGCCGCAACCCCTTCCCCTCGCGACCGCTCGGCCTCCTCGGCGACGAGGACGGCAGCCGCTTCCACCAGGCCTACTTCGCAGCTAACGAGGGGGTGTGGACGCACGGCGACCTGATCGAGTTCGACGCGGACGGACAGGCTCGGATCCACGGCCGCTCCGACGGCGTCCTCAACATCCAGGGCGTCCGCATCGGCCCCAGCGAGATCTACCAGGCGCTGAACGGGGTGCCCGAGGTGCGGGAGGCGATGGCGGTGGAACAGCGACGCGAGGAGGGCGCCCGCCTCGTCCTCCTCGTCGCCCTCGACGGCGATGCGCGCCTGGACACGGAGCTGACGCTGCGGATCCGCCGCACGATCGGCGCCCGGACGACCGCCCTGCACGTGCCCGAGCTGGTGGTCGCGGTCGCAGAGCTGCCGGTCACCCACAGCGGCAAGCGCTCCGAGCGGGCCGGCCGCGACGCGGTCGAGGGACGCGCGGCGGGCAACCGCAAGGCGCTGGCGAACCCGGACTCGCTGGAGCAGATCCGGCGGGCGGTGGTCGAGGTCGAAGCGGCGCTGGCGGCGCGCGAGGCCGGCGCGCTCGCCGATGGAGGCAGCACCGCCGAGAAGGTGCGGGCGATCTGGGAAGCGGTTCTCGGCGTCCAGGGCCTCGGCGACGACGAGGACTTCTTCGCCCTCGGCGGTACCTCGCTGCAGGCGGTCCGGGTCTTCACGACGATCCGCGAGCGGCTCGGCGTCGAGCTGCCGCTCTCGGTCCTGATCGAGGCGTCGACCGTGGTCGAGCTGGCCGCGGCGGTCGACGATCCGGGCAAGCACTTCGACCCGCTGGTGCTGATGCGCTCCGGCGAGGGCGGCCCACCGCTCTTCCTCGTCCACTCGATCTGGGGCGACGTGCTGGGGATGCGCCAGATGGTGGTGGCGATGAGGAGCGACATCCCCGTCTACGGGCTGCGAGCCCGCGGGTTGCAGGGGGAACAGCCGCAGCGCAGCGTCGAGGAGATGGCGACGGGCTACGTCGAGACAGTCCGACAGCTGCAGCCGCAGGGCCCCTACCGGGTCGCCGGCCATTCCTTCGGCGGCCTCCTCGCCTTCGAGATCGCCAGGCTCCTGAGCGAGCAGGGCGAGGAGGTCGAGTGGCTGGGGATGATCGACGCCGAGCTCAGCATCGAGGCCCACACCCCGGCCCGGCGGCTCGGCCACCGACTCGCGCTCCCCTTCCACCTGGCCCGCGCCGCTCTGCGCAACCCGCGCGCGGCCGCCCGAGCCGCTCTGCAGGTGCCCGCGAACATCCTGCGCCGCAGCCTCTCCCACTCGCGTCGCGACGCCGCCCTGGCCGAGGCGGAGGCGACCTGGATGGAAGGCGCCTCCTCCCAGCACCGGCGCCTCGCCTCCCACTTCCTCGACCTCGCCGCCGCCTACCGGCCCCGCCCCTACCGCGGCTCGATGACCTACTTCCTCCCCACCGTCCGCCGCTTCCACCTCTTCGCCGACCCCCTCCCGGCCTGGCGCCGGGTGACGGAGGGCAAGGTGGAGATCGAGCGCGTCCCGGGTCCCCACGTGGGGATGGTCTCGGGCGAGTCCGCTGCCGTAGTCGCCGAGATCGTCGACCGCCACCTGGGGGCGCCGGCGCGCGGCGGAGGCGCAGCGCCGGCTGCGGACTAAGAGGCCGGGGTGGCCGCCGGGGCGCCGCTCTGCACCGGGTGGCCGCCGTCGCGCCAGACGCCGACGCCCTTGCCGACGTGGGTGACCTCGAAGCCGGCGCGCTGGAGGATCGAGGCGGCGAGGCCGCTGCGCTTGCCGCCGCGGCAGATCGTCGCGATCCGGCGGTCGCGGGGCAGCTCGTCGAGCCGGCCGGCGAGGTCGCCGTAGGGGATGTGGAGGGAGCCGGGGATGTGCTCGCCGGCGTACTCGGAGGCGTTGCGGACGTCGAGGACGACGGGGCCGCCGTCGCCGTCGACGCGACGGGCCAGCTCCTCGGGGTCGATCAGCTCGATCCGGTGGACCGGCCGCTCCTCCGTGCGCCAGGCGGTCATCCCGCCCTCGAGGTAGCCGCGGACCGCGAGCCCTACCGAGGCCAGCAGCTGCGCCGCGTGGCGCTCGTCGCCGTCGGACGCGGCGACGACGACGATGTCGCTGCCCTCGGGGACGACGCGGGAGACCTTGGTCGCGAAGCCGGTGTCGTAGGAGGAGGCGCTGAGGGCGCCCTCGATGTGGGCCTCGTCGAACTGGTCGTTCGTGCGACCGTCGATGACGACGGCTCCGTCCTCGACCAGCTCCTCGACCTCGTAGGGGCTGAGCGGCGCCGGCGTCCCGAAGTCCTCGACCAGGGGACCTCGGTTGAGGCCGACGATGCGCTCGACGTTGGGGGGTTTGTCGCCGAGCGAGCCCACCTGCCGCTCGACGAACTCGTCCTCGTCGGCGATCTGCAGGGCGCGGTTGTGGCGGCGCTCGAAGCCGATCGTCGAGGAGGACTTGAGGTCGAGCCCGGAGCCGCCGCAGAGCGAGCCGCCGAGATGGCCGGGCCAGACCTCGACCTCGTCGGAGAGCCTCAGCAGCCGCCCGTGCAGGGAGCGGAACATGTCGGCCGCCCCCTCCCGCGGCTCGACCGCGAGGTCGGGGCGGGCGACGTCGCCGATGAAGAGCGAGTCGCCGGTCAGCAGCGCCCAGGGCGCGCTGCCGCGTCCCTTGTCGCTGAGCAGGAAGCAGGTGTGCTCGGGGCGGTGGCCGGGCGTGTGGATCGCCTCGACGACGAGATCGCCCAACTCCAGCTTCCAGCCGTCGGCGAACGGCTCGTGCGGGTACTCGGCCTCCGCCAGCTCGTGCACGTGCACCGTCGCCCCGGTGCTGCGGCAGAGCCGCCCGTGCCCGGAGACGTGGTCGGCGTGGTTGTGCGTCTCGAGCACATGCCCGATCCGCACCCCGTGAAGCCCCGCCAGCCGCCGGTAGGGCTCGACGTCCCACTGCGGATCGACCACGACCGCAATCCCCGATTCGCGATCGGCGACGAAGTAGGAGGCGCAGCCGAGGTCCTCGTGGATGATCTGGCGGAAAAGCATCTTCTCCCTCGCGGGCAGGCTAGCGCGCCGAGCGCGCCTGCACAGCTAGAATGCCCCGCGTGCGGCTGTAGCTCAGCTGGCTAGAGCGTCTGCTTGCCATGCAGAAGGTCGAGGGTTCGAATCCCTTCAGCCGCTTCGCATCTTTGTCCGTCCAAGGCCTTCCTCGGCCAGCGTCCTGATCGAGTGGGAGCATGCCGATG
>DATMBY010000153.1:0-10460 GCA_035558995.1 Solirubrobacterales bacterium | reverse complement strand
CTGACCCTGCTCTGCGGCCTCTCGCTGCTCTGCCTCGGCGGCATCGTCCTCGACTTCCTCCCCGGCGGGATCCGGACGGTGACCTGGGCGCTGCTGTTGGTCCTCGTCGTCCTCGCCACGGCGCGGGCGGCGGCGCTGCGCCGGGGCAGGCCGGACGGGCGCCCCTCCGGTTGGACGCGCCCGCGGCTGCGCGGCGTCGACGTCGCCTGCGTCGTCCTCGCAGCGGTCCTGGTGGTCGGCACCCTCGTCTTCGCCTACACGCCGCTCCCCGCGAGCAAGGCCGTCGGCTACACCGCGCTCTGGATGCTGCCCTCGAAGAACGCGGCCGATCCGGCCCTGAAAGTCGGCTTGATCAGCGCCGAGCAGGGCCGGCAGCACTATCGCCTCGAGGCGCGGATCGGCGTGAACGGCAAACCGAGGCGCTACCACCTGGCGCTCGACCCCGACGAAGAACGGGTCATCGAGGTGCCGGTGACCAGGCGTCCGGAGAAGAGGGCCCACGTCGTCGTCTCGCTGTACGACTCCGACCGGCCGCACCAGCTCTACCGCCGGGTTACGACCTGGACCGCGGGGTCGCAGCCCGGCGAGGGTTGAGGCCCGCGCCGTGCTCCCCGTCGACATCGTCATCACCAACCACGACTACGCCCGCTTCCTCCCCGAGGCGATCGAGAGCGCCTGCGCGCAGACGCACCCCGAGGTCAACGTGGTCGTCGTCGACGACGGCTCCAGCGACGGCTCGCGGGAGGTCCTGCGGCGGTTCTCCGACCGGGTCGAGGTGGTCCTGAAGGAGCAGGGCGGCCAGGCCTCGGCGATCAACGCGGGGGCCGAGCGCTGCCGCGGCGACGTCCTGCTCCTGCTCGACGCCGACGACGTCCTGCGGCCGCAGGCGGCGGAGCGGGTCGCCGCGGCCTTCGCCGCCGGGCCGCGGCTCTCGAAGGTCCAGTTCCCGATGGCGATCGTCGACGCCGAGCGCCGGCCGACCGGCGAGGTGAAGCCGGGCGGGCACCTGGGGGCGCCGGTCGGCGACCAGCGGGCCGCTGAGCTCGCCTTCCCCTTCGACATCGCCTGGCTGCCGGGCGGCGGGACGGGCTTCCGGACCGAGGCGGTGCGGCGGATCCTGCCGATCCCCGAGGTCGACTACCCGCGCAGCGGGGCCGACTGGTACCTGGTCCACCTGACGGCGCTGCTGGGAGAGGCGGCGCTGCTGGACGAGGTCTGCGCCGAGTACCGGGTCCACGGCGGCAACGCCTACGAGCTGGAGCGCGAGGAGATCGACCTCGACCACGTGCGCGAGTCGATCGCATTCGCGCGGGTGACGACCCGCTCGCTGGAAGCGCTCGCCGACGAGCTGGGGCTGGAGCGGCCGCGGCCGCTCCTCTCCTACTCCGATCTCGCCAACCGGCTCGTCTCCCTCAAGCTCGAACCCGGCCGGCACCCGGTTCCCGGAGACCGCCCGCGGGCGCTGCTCGCCGACGCGGTGCGCGCGACCCGCCGCCGCTTCGACGTCTCGGCGCCGATGAAGGCGCTCCTGGTCGCCTGGTTCGCGCTGGAGGCGGCGGCACCCAAGGCGCTGGCGCGGCCTCTGGCCGAGCTGTTTCTCTTCCCCGGCAGACGCACCCGGTTCAACCGGGTGCTGGGAAGATGGCGGCGCCACTGACCATGAGGATCCTGATCGCCACCGACCACTACCCGCCGTTCATCGGCGGCGCCCATCGCCAGGCGCGGCTGCTCGCGGCCGGGATGGCCGAGCGCGGGCACGACGTCGCCGTCGCCACCACCTGGCACGGCGGCCTCCCCGGCCTCGACTGGGAAAAGCACGTCACCGTCCACCGGTTGCGCCAGGTGCGGACCGCCGTCCGCTCGCTGATCCGGGACGAAAGCCAGCGCCACCAGCCGCCGTTTCCCGACCCGATCACGATCGGCGGCCTGCGCCGGCTGATCGCCGGCTTCGAACCCGACGTGATCCACGCCTACGGCTGGCTCGCCTTCTCGGTCGCCGTCGCGCTGGGGCGGCGGCGGATCCCGATGCTGGTCTCCGCGCGCGACTACGGCTACTTCTGCGCCAACCGCACCCTGCTGCGCAAAGGCGAGCCCTGCTCGGGGCCGGCGCCGCTGAAGTGCGCCACCTGCGCCACCGACTACTACGAAGGCGCCCCGAAGGGGCTGGCGGCGACCGCCGGCGTCTACACCTGCCGGCCGCTGCTGGCGCGGAAGATGACCGGCCTGCACAGCGTCAGCACCTTCGTCCACGATGTCACCGTCCGCCACCTGTTCGGGCCCGGGGGGCCCCCCGAGGACCTGGTCCAGGTGACGATCCCGAGCTTCCAGGAAGTCGCCCCCCACGAGGCGATCGACAGCTCCGACGGCGAAGTCGGCGCCTACCTGGCGCGGCTGCCGCAGGAGCCGTTCATCCTCTACGTCGGCGCCTTCCGCCGGGTCAAGGGCCTGGAAACGCTCTTCGACGCCTACGAACGGCTGGAGTCGCCGCCGCCGCTGGTCCTGATGGGGACCTACGAGCGCGACACGCCAGACGGCTTCCCGCCCGACGCGGTCGTCCTCACCGACGTCCCCAACAAAGCGGTGATGGCGGCCTGGGACCGGGCGATGTTCGGGGTGATGCCCTCGCTGTGGCCGGAGCCGTTCGGCGCCACCGTCGCCGAGGCGATGAACCGGGGCAAACCGGTGATCGGGACCACCCTCGGCGGCCACGTCGACATGATCGGCGACAACGCCGGGCTGCTGGTGCCGCAGGGCGACGTCGGCGCGCTCGAGGGGGCGATGCGGGAGCTGATCGAGGATCCCGAGCGGCGCGACCGCTTCGGGCAGGCGGCGAGCGAGAAAGCGCGCTCGTTCGCGGCGGGCGCGGTGATCCCGCGCTTCGAGCAGGCCTACCGCGACGTCCTCGCGGCGGGATGAGGGTCCTGCTCGTCGTCCCGGTGCCGCCGCAGGCCGACGGCGCCGGGGCGATCCCGGTCCTGCTCCACGCCGAGCTGGAGGGGCTGCGGCAGCGGCACGAGGTGACGCTGGTGACGGCGGTCGGCGACGAGCATGGGGAAGCGGAGGCGGTGGCGCGCCTGCGCGACAAGGTCGATGTCCACGCCGCCGACCGCCGCCGGCCGCCGCCGGGACCGCGCCGCCGGCGCCGGCAGCTGCGGATGGCGGCGAGGTGGGCGCGCGGGGGCTGGCCCTGGCGCACGGTCTGGTATGCCGACCCGGGGATCCAGCGGGTGATCGACCGCGTCTCGTCCGGGCGCGGGTTCGACGTCGTCGCGGTCGAGGACAGCGCGATGTCGGTCTTCCGCTACCCGGCCGGGGTGGCGACGGTCTTCACCCACCACGAGGTGCTGCGGCCGCGTCCGGTCGACTGGAACGCCGGCGCCCCGCGGGTCTGGCCGGGCTGGGCCTTCGGCGAGCTCGACTGGCGGCGCTGGGCGCGCTTCCAGCGCCAGGCGTGGGGCAGGTTCGACCGCGTCCAGGTCTTCAGCCGCCGCGACGCCGAGACGATCGCCGACCTGGCTCCCGAGGCGGCGCCGCGGGTGCGCGTCGACCCCTTCGGGCTGGTCTTGCCGCCGGCCGCCGACCCGTCCCGGCAGGCGGCGGGGACGATGCTCTTCGTCGGCGCCTTCCATCACCCGCCGAACCGCGACGCGGCGCTGTGGCTGGCGCGGGAGATCCTCCCGGCGGTGCGCGAGCGCTGCCCGGAGGCGCGGCTGCGGATCGTCGGCAGCGGGCCGCCGCCGGAGGTGCGGGCGCTGGCCGGGCCGGCGGTCGAGGTGGTCGCCGACGCGCCCAGCGTCCTCCCGCACACCGAGGAGGCGGCGGTGGTGATGGCGCCGGTGCGGACCGGCGGTGGGATGCGGATGAAGGTGCTGCAGGCGATGGCCGCCGGCAAGGCGGTCGTGACCACGCCGCGCGGGACCGAGGGTTACACGGGCTTCGGCGAGGAGCCGCCGCTGGCGGTGGGGGGGAGCGCGGCGGAGATCGCGGCGGCGACGGCGGCCCTGTTGGAGGACGGGGGGGAGCGGCTGGCGCTGGGGGAGCGGGCGCGCGACTTCGCCGAGCGCCACCACAGCCCCGAGGCCTGGGCCGAGCGGCAGACGGCGGTCTTCGAAGAGGCGGTCGCCGAGCGGCGGGGGAGGGGCGATGGCTGAGGCGCCGCAGGTCAGCGTCGTCATCCCCACCCACCAGCGGCGCGAGGCGCTGCGGCGGGTGCTGGAGTCCCTGGCGACGCAGACGCTCGGTCCGGAGGCCTACGAGGTCGTGGTCGCCGTCGACGGCTCCACCGACGGCACCCAGGAGATGCTGGAGGCGTTCCCGCCGCCGCTCCGGCTGCGCTGGGTCTCGCCGCCGGGGCGCGGTCGAGCCGGCGCCTGCAACGCCGCCGTGGCGGCGGCGCGGGGCGAGGTGACGGTGATCCTCGACGACGACATGCGCTGCGTTCCGGAGTTCGTCGAGCGCCACCGCGACGACCACCCGCCGGGCTCGCGGCGCTGCGTCCTCGGCGCCGTCCCGGTCGAGCTGGAGGAGGACAGCCCGCACGCCGCCCGCTACGTGAAGGGGAAGTTCGACCTCCACCTCGCGCGCCTTCCCGACCCCGCCCACCTGGCGCTGCCGCGCTCCTTCTACACCGGCAACGCCTCGCTGCGGACCGAGGTGATGCGGGAGGTCGGCGGCTTCGACGACTCCTTCGCGGTCTACGGCAACGAGGACGTCGAGCTGGCGCTGCGGCTGCGGGCGGCCGGGGTGGAGCTCGGCTTCGACCCCGAGGCGCTCGCCTACCAGTCCTACGACAAGGACCTCGGCGGGCTGCAGCGCGACACGCTGGCGAAAGGGCGGACCACGGTCCAGCTCGCCCGCCGCCACCCCGAGGTCTTCGGCGACCTGCGGCTGGCGGAACCCGACGAGGCTTCGCGCCCCTGGCTGGCGGCGCGGGCGCTGCTGCTGGAGATGACGCGGCGGCTGCCGGCGGCGAGCGGCGCGGTCTTCGCCCTCTGCTCGCTGCTGGAGCGGCTGGGCGGCCGGCGCTTCCCGCTCTTCTACCGGCCCGTCCTCGACTACGCCTTCTGGGCAGGGGTGGACGCGGCCCTGCGCGAATCAGACGACGAGGGCGAGCTGTCGATGCTGGCCGGAGAGCTTGAGCGTGGCCCAATCGATCTTCTTCTACACCGATAGCCGCGTTCTCGGCGGGGCCGAGAACGCGATGTTCATGCTGCTCGCCTCGCTCGACCGCGGGGAGTGGGAGCCGACGCTGCTGCTCGAGGACGCGCCGGAGGTCGAGCCGCTGCGCGACCGCGCGGCCGCGCTCGGAGTGCCGGTGCGGCTGGTGGCGCCGCTGCCGCTGGGGCTGGCCGGGGCGCGGCGGGTGCCGGCCCTCGCCCGCCTGCTGCGGCGCGAGCGCCCCGCGGTCTTCCACGCCCACATGAGCTCCCCGGTCGCCTGCAAGTGGGGGCTGGCGGCGGCGGTGCTGGCGCGGGTGCCCGCCGTCCTGGGGACTGTCCAGGTCGGCGCCTACGAGCCGCCGAACCGCTCCGCCTACTGGCAGCTGCGGGCGCTGGCGCGCGGGGTCGACCGCTACCTGGCGGTCTCGCGCGAGATCGCGGTCGAGCTGACGGAGAAGCTCGGCTGGCCGGCGGAGAGGGTCGAGGTCGTCTACAACGCCGTCGACACCGAGCGGGCGGCGGTCGCGGCGCCGCCGGGGCTGCGCGAGCAGCTCGGCGGCAGCGCCACCCGGCCGCTGGTCCTGACCCCGGCGCGGCTGAACCCGCAGAAGGGCCACCGGGTCCTGCTCGAGGCGGTCGCCGAGGTGCCCGACGCGCTCTTCCTCCTCGCTGGCGACGGGCCCGAGCGGGCACCGCTCGAAGCGGAGGCCGAGCGCCTCGGGCTGGCCGATCGGGTCCGCTTCCTCGGCCGTCGCGAGGACGTGCCGCAGCTGCTCGCCGTCTGCGACGTCTTCGCCCTGCCCTCGCTGTACGAGGGCTCCTCGCTGGCGGTCCTGGAGGCGATGGCGGCCGGGATCCCGATCGTCTCCTCGGCGATCGGCGGCACCGACGAGCTGATCGAGGACGGCCGCAGCGGGTTGCTGGTTGCGCCGGGCGACGCGAAGACGTTGGCGGCGGCCCTGCGCCGGGCGCTGGGGGACGAGGAGCTGCGAAGGAGCTTGGCGGGGCGGGCGCGCGACCGGGTCGACGCCGGGCTTACCCGCGAGCAGATGGCCGACCGCGTCACCGCCTCCTATCGCGAGCTGCTCGGAGAGGGCAGCGTTGCCGTCGAGGCGCTGCCGGAGTCGCGGCGCAATCCTCTGGTGCGGCAGCTCGACTGGCGCTTCCTCCTGCCCGATGCGGAGCTGCTCGCCCACTGGCGGCTGCCGCGGCCGGGCGGGATCGGGCGGGCCAGGCGGCGGGCCGAAGCCGCCGGCTACGTCGACGTGCGCGCCTACTGGGCGGGGCCGCTGCCGCACCGGCCGCCGCAGTTCTGGCTGCCGCTCGAAGTCGAGGAGGCGACCGAGTACCTGCTGGCGACGCGGGCGCCCCGCTCCTTCGCGGCGGGGGTGCTGCGCCGCCTCTGGCGCCTCGTCCGCGACGCCGGTCTGCTCGCCCCGATCTACCTCGTCGGCCGCCGGCCCGGAGGGGCGGACGAGGGAGGGCTCCCGCTGTCGCCGTCGGCCCCGCTGCTGCTGCTGACGACCGGCCATCGCAGCATCAACAAGGCGGTCGGCCTCACCTTCGAGGGCGGTTCGAAGAAGCCGGCGAAGGCGGTGAAATTCGCCCGTGTCGCCGAGGCCGAGCCGGGGCTCGAGCGCGAGGCCGCGGTGCTGCGGCGGCTGGGGGAGGAGCTGCCGGACCTCGCCGGGGTTCCGCACCTGGTCGGGCAGGGGTCCCGCGACGGCCGCCTCGCGGTGGTCCAGGAGGCGGTCGAGGGAGAGTCCCTCCTCGACATCCTCAGCCCCGACAACTTCGGCGAGGTGGCGATGCGGGTCACCCGCCTCCTGGTCGACCTCGCCCGCGGCCCTCAACGGCAGCTCGATCCCAACTGGCGCTCCCGTCTGGTCGACGAGCCGCTGGAGTGGTTCGAGCGGACCTTCCGGCCGATCCCCGCGGCCCACCCGCTGCTCGACGGCCTCGGCGACCTGGCGCCGGCGGTCGAGCACCGCGACTGCTCCCCCTGGAACGTCCTCCTGGCACCGGTCGGCGATCCCGTTCTGCTCGACTGGGAGTCGGCCGAGCCGGAAGGCCTGCCGGGTCTCGATCTCGTCTACTTCCTCGCCAACTGCGCTTTCGTCCTCGACGGCGCCCTGGAGAGTGGGTGCACCCGCGAGAGCTACGCGCGCCTGCTCGACCCGGCCACCTCCCACGGCGCCGTCGCCGCCAGGGCGGTGGCCGAGTACAGCGCAGCCCTTGGCATCTCCGAGGCGGACTTCCGCCGCCTCCGCCTCCTCTGCTGGATCGTCCACAGCCGCAGCGACCACCGCCACCTCCGGCTCGAGTACGGCGGCACTCCGCCGCGGGAGGCGCTGCGCAAGTCGGTCTTCGCCGGGCTGGTCGACGAGGAGCTGCGCGACCGGGCGTCGAAGGGGCAGGGATGAGGCGGAGGCTCAGCTCTCTCTCGGCGCGGCGGGCGGCGCCGGTCGTGGTGGTGTTCCTGGTCGCGCTGGCGGCGTCCCTGCACGCCTGGATCGAGCCGGTGGAGTGGAAGGACCCGGACAGCCTCTACTACCAGGCGAAGACGCTCAGCTTCCGCGGCGAGGACGAACGCACCGCCCCGCACGAAGCGTTCCGCAGCCCGATCGCCTCCCAGCTGCTCGAGGGCGAACGGGAAGCGGTCCGAGAACACCCGGACTTCGATCGGCAGTACACCAACCCGGAATGGATCGACTACACCGCGCGGTTCTTCGACCGCCGTCCGTTCGTCCCCCTGCTCGCCGCCGGCATCTACCCGGTCTTCGAGCTGCGCAGCGTCCTCACCGTTTCCCTGGTCGGCTACCTGCTGCTGGCTTTGACGCTGTTCGCGTTCCTGCGGCGCCGCTTCTCGCCCTGGCTCAGCGTCGCCGTCACCTCCGTCTGCATCCTCGCGCCGCCGGTCCGCGATAGCAGCTTCGTGCCGATGACCGACAGCTGGGGCCTCTTCCTGGCGACCTTCGCCCTGCTCTCCGCCGCCCTCGTCCACGAACGCTCCGAGCGCTGGCTGATCGGCTGGATCGGGGCCCTGGCGCTGCTCTCGATCACCCGCGACGACTCGGTCGTCCCCCTGGTCGCGGTCGGCTGCCTGCTCCTGCACCAGCGGGACCGCCGCAGCCTGCTCCTGGTCGTGAGCGGAGTCCTCTCGATCCTTCCCGCGATCCTGGTCTTCGGCAACACCTCGATCAAGGAGAACCTCTCCTACGCCTTCAGCGGCTTCAACCCTCCCTACGAAGAAAGCTGGAAGTTCGTCCTCCACTACTACCCCGAGAACCTGCGGAACCTGATCAGCATGGACGCCGGCTACGGCACCCACCTGGGGGCCGCGACCGGGGTCCTCTGGTACCTCGGGCTCGGGATCGCCCTCTTCGGCGTCGTGCTGCTGGTCAGGCGGCTGTGGCGCGAGGACGTCTTCTTCCGGCTCGCCGCCTACGCCCTTCCCGGCGCCCTTCTCTACGTGCTGCTCTTCGGCCGCTGGTCGGCGATGCGGCAGGAGATCGTCTTCGTGCCGCCGCTGGCGGTGGCGGTGGCGCTGGCGGCGCAGTGGGGCATCGCCTGGATCGGCAAGCGCCGTTCAGCCGCGCAGGCGCAGCCAGGCCGGGGGCAGTCCCTCCCCGGTCAGCACCTTCCAGAGAACGGCTAGGGCGCCGTCGGCGCCGTGGACGCTGACCCGGCGCAGGCGGTAGGGATCGGCGGCGGCGTCGTTGCGTCCCTTCTCGGTGGTGTAGCCGGCCTCGTAGCCGGCCGCGGCGGCGGCGGCGCAGACCTCCTCGTCGTGGTCGCCGTTGGGGTAGGCGATGACGGCGGCGGCACCCGGCACCTGCTCGCGCAGCTCGGCCAGGGATCCGACCAGCTCGACCTCGCGCTCGGCGGCGCCAAGCCGGGTGAGGCGGCGGTGGTGGCGGGTGTGGGAGCCGATCGCGACGCCGGCTGCGGCCAGCTCGCGGATCTCATCCCACCCGGCCACCGGCTCGCCGTCGATCCAGTGAGCGCTGCCGCCGAGTTCGGCGGTGGGGACGAAGAGCTGGGGAGCGTGGGAGGCGGCGCGCCGCAGCGGCTCGACCGCGTCGGCCATCGCGTCGTCGACGGTGACGACGAAGCGGCGGCGCGGCAGCTCGTTCAGCTCGCCGCGGTGGAAGGCGAGCAGGTCGTCCAGGGGCAGCGGTTTGAAGCCGAGCCAGCGCAGGAGGCGCAACTGCCGCCGGAACCGGCGCGGCGCGACGTCGATCCGCTCCTGCCCCGGCTTCAGCTCGCCGGCGAAGCGGTGGTAGACGAGGACCGAGTAGGAGCTGGTCGCCCGCCGCCACTGCTCGGGCGTCGACCCGGCGCGGCGGCGCCGCCAGTAGCGGAGGTCGGCGGCCAGCTTCCCCCAACGGGTCGAGCGCTGCGCCAGCGGCGCCACGAGGGCGGGGGGGAGGCGCAGGCGGCGCAGCAGCCGCGTCCGCCACGGCGCCTCGGTCCAGCCGCGCTCGCGCGGTTCAGACGGGGGCGTCATGTTTGATGGGGGGATGAGCGTGTTGCAGACGGTTCGGGCCGTCCTCGAGGAGCGGCTGGCGCTGATGGCGCCGGCCCGGCGCCTGCGCCTGCGCGAAGCCGAGCGGACGCTCGACGCCTACGCCGGTGGCCGGCCGTTGCGGCTGCTCGACGCGGGCTGCGGCGACGGCCTGCTCACCCTGGCGGCGGCGAAGCGCCGCCCGCGCTGGCGGCTGCTCGGCGTCGACCTGCGCGAGGACCTGCTTGCCGGGGCCCGCCAGCGGGCCGCCGGCCGCGGCCTCGGCAACGTCGAGTTCGAGGCCGCCGACCTGCTGCGGCCGCTCCCATTCGAGGGCTTCGACGCGGTGATCGCGCTCGAGTGCCTGAGTGAGATTCCCGACGACGAGGCGGCGCTGCGGGCGCTCTTCGGCGCCGCGTCTCCGGGGGCGCTGGTCGCCGTGCAGGTGCCCGACCGCGACTGGCGGCCGGTCCTGCCCGGCAGCGCCACGACCTGGCGAGAGCAGGTCCGCCAGGGCTATACCCGCGGGGAGCTGGAGGCGCTGCTGGCCAAGGTCGGGCTGACCGAGGTCGAGACCCGCGGCACCTACCGCAGCCTCGCCGCCGCCGCGCAGGAGATCCGCGACCGGATCAAGGGTCGCTCGGTCTGGCTGCGGGTGCTCGTCTTCCCCTTTCTCGCCGCGGCGGTGCGGCTCGAGCACCTCGGGCTGACCTGGGGCCGCCCCAACGCGATCTTCGCCAGCGGGCGTCGGCCGCCTCAATAGACGTACCGCTCCAGGGCCTCGTCCCATGCCT
>DATMBY010000152.1:0-2834 GCA_035558995.1 Solirubrobacterales bacterium | reverse complement strand
GTGGTAGTCGAGCCCGACCCGCCGTACCCGCCATTCGGCATATTCGTAGGGCTCGGCCGGCAGCGGCTTCAGCGCCGGATGGTCGAGTTCGACGAACAGCTCACGCCGGCTGACGCCAAGCCGGCGCATCGGGCGCGCATTGAGATCGGCAACCAGCTCGGCGATCGCCCGGTTCAGCTCAGCCAGCGAGAAGAAACGGCGGTTGCGCAGCCGCGCCAGAATCCATCGCTCGACCACCAGCACGGCGACTTCGACTTTCGCTTTGTCGCGCGGCTTCCTGGTCCGCGTCGGCAGGATCGCGGTGCCGTAATGGGTGGCCAGGTCGAGATAGGTCCGATTGAGGCCGGGTTCGTACCAGTTGGCGCGATCGACCCCGACCCCCGCCTTCGCCGGGGCAGGCTTGTATGGGGCATTTGCATGTCAAGCCTCATCGCAGGATCCGAGGGGAGCTCGCCGTG
Organism: Solirubrobacterales bacterium; assembly: GCA_035558995.1. GTDB lineage: Bacteria > Actinomycetota > Thermoleophilia > Solirubrobacterales > 70-9 > VAYN01. Next base: position 2,376 of record DATMBY010000152.1, on the reverse strand, counting down.
GCGCGCGCAAGAGCGCGCTACACCCTTGTATTCGGCAGGTCCGTGCGGACCTCGACCATGATGCAGTGATGCGCATCGGTGGCGCAGCTCCGGGGCGGCAGGCCCATTCTCTAGGACGGCGTCGCAGCCATGCCTGCCTCGGGTCACCGCCGCCTCGGATCGTCATGAGCAGCGCCGAGACGGATTGTCGACGGCGCGCCCAATCTCGTTCGATAACCGGTTACCGTCAGAGCACCGCTTGGATCGCGGGGCGCAGCACCACGCCGTTCGGCAGCTCGCCGGTCGTCACGAGTTTCCACAAGGCGACGAGCAGCTTGCGGGCCAGCGCCACAATCATCGTCTTGCGGGTGGCGCCGCGCGCGTCAGCGGTGCGTGCCCGATACCATTGCGCCAGCGCGCTGTCCTTCTGGAACATCAGGAAGCGCCAGGCCAGCTGCAGCATGCCGCGGCGCACCCGGGCATTGCCCGCCCGGGCCAAGCCCTTTTCTCGCCGGCGGGCGCCGCTTTCCTCGGGCGATCCGGTCAGTCCGCCATAACGGGCCACGGCGCGGCGGTCGCGCAGCTTTCGCGAGAGTACTTCCTGGACCAGCATATCGGCCGTCTCGATGCCAATGCCGACGACGCGAGCCAGCAACAGGATCATCGGATGGCGAGCCTCATCGGGTTGCTGCCGCAGCCGTTCGAGGCGGGCGGCTTCAATCTCGCCGATTTGATCGTTGATCAAGCGCAGCCGGGCGAGATCGCGACGCAGCTCGGCCAGCGTGTTGGGCGGCAGCGGGGCGCCCTCGGGCGTGCGCAACTGTTCGAGCCGCTCGGCTGTCTTGCGCAGACCCGGCCTGATGCCGCGAATGCCCAGCCGGGCCAGCGTGCTCTTCATCCGGTTGCCGATCCGCGTGCGCTCGCCGACCAAAGCCTCCCGTTCACGGCTCGGCCGTTTGGCGTCCTCCTCCGCAAGGCTGGCAATCGCCACCATCGTGCAGTGCCCGCGCTCGCCGCGCAGCCAGCCGAGAAACGCTCGTTGCAGCAGCGCGGCGTCCAAACGGTCGGTCTTCGCCCGGCGATGCTCGCGCGAGACCGCGATGCTGGTGGCGTGGATCACATGCGCCTCAATGCCGCGCTGTCGCAGCCATCTCGCCAGCCAAAAACCGTCGCGGCCGGCCTCAAAGGCCACCGTGATGCGGTCAATCGTGCATCCTGCCTTCGCGGCCTCGTCGCGCCAGCGATGCAGCAGCGCCAGCAGCATCCCCTCGCTCGCCTCCAGCTTCTTGGCCGGACGCCGCTCGACGCCCGGAATGATCGCGCCAACCAGCCAGCTCGACTGGCTCATCTCAACCACGGCAATCAGCGTGCTATCCTGGTCCAGAGCAGTGAGCGATCGGCTCAGGTCATTCGACTGCGGCATGGGGCACCTCCGTCGGTTGGTTCCAGCGACGAGGGTGCCGGATCCCCGCCGCTCGCCCCATAGCTTCTCTTCGGGTTATCGGGCACCAGTTGGGCTGGCACGCCGCCCATGAAAGCGAGCGCCCGCACATGCGCGCCAATCCAGTCCGGCAGGCTCTGCGTCGCCGTCGCCTCGGCGTAGGTGTAGTTGGAGGCGCCCATCACCGCGACGAAGATCTGCGCCGGCCGGACCTCGCCGGTGCCGGGGTCGACCACGTCGACGGTCTGGCCAGCGTAATCGACAAACATACGCTCGCCGGCGGGATGGGCCTGGCGCATCGTCGGCGACAGCCGGCCCTCCCAGGCACGGTACAGCTCGCACCAGCGGCTGTAGCCATAGCCGTCCGGCTCGCGCTGCCGGTACTCCTCCCACAGCAGCATCAGCGTGACACCGGGCCGGCGCAGCTCGTGATGGATAAAGGCCCAATCGGGCTCGGCTTTGCGCCGCTCGCCCTGCTGGCGGCCGGCACCGGCGTACAGCATCGCTTCCAGCACGCGGTCGGTCAGTGTCGCTGGCAAGGGCCAGCGCAGGCCCGCCGCCGCGGCCCGCTCCAGGGTCAGTGCGACGGTGCTGCGTGCCAGGCTCAGCGAGCGGGCAATCTGCCGATCGCTGGCACCGCCTTCGTGCTTGAGGCGCAGAACTTCGCGTATGCGTCGCATCGACACTCTCTCGGCTGGCATCGGTCCCCCTGCTCGTCGTTCCTGACGAGCAGAGCGCCGTGCACCGCCCAGCGGTCGAACGCTTGCCACCCCTCCCGGGGTGGCCGACTTCAGATCGGAATGGCCGAGATCAAATCGGATTCAGTGGCCGACTTCATTCCGGAATCAATGGCCGACTTCGTCCGGAATACGCACCTCGGTGCCCTCGATGATCGGCCGTGGGCTGAATTTCGCGGTGGGAAACCGCTCACCAAGGCGCAACTTGCGCGGCTGCTC
>DATMBY010000151.1:0-8058 GCA_035558995.1 Solirubrobacterales bacterium | reverse complement strand
CACCGGCAACGCCGACATCCGCGTCGGGATCGGCACTAACGGAGAAGTCATCGGCAACAACAGTGCCGCCAACGTCTGCGGGGATATCCGCGTCGGCATCGGCAAGCCGAAACCGAGCGTCAAACAATGCAGCGGCTACGGGGTCACCTACGGGAACGTCAACCTGCCGCCGGTCTCGAGCTTCATGCCGTCGAACATCGCCACCGTCAACGCCAACTACAGGTTCACGACCTGTAGCAACAAAGGACTTCCCGCCGGTTGCCAGACCGACGGGTTTACGGGCCATTGGAACAAGGAACCCTTCCAGCCGTTGGCACCGAGAGCGCTTTCGCTTGGGGCTCAGGAGGCCCTCACTGTCGGCGGTCCGGACTACTGGCTCTGCAAGCTGACCCTCCAGGGCGGCTCAGAATTGATCATGAAAGCCGGCTCAAAAGTGCGGTTCTTTTTCGATACTCCGCAGCACTGCGGGATGTCGCCTGGCGCTACCCAGTTCGAAATGATCGGCAGCTCGCGCGTCACCTCTACCGGCTACCAGTCGACGCCTGGCAACTTCGATATGCCCGGCTTCTTCTTCCTCGGCAACGGCAGGGTCTACATCGGTGGCAACAACGGCACCAACGAAATGATCGTCTACGGACCCGAATCCGAAATCGAACTCAAAGGAAACGCCACCTACAAAGGTCTGATCGCTGGAAAAACCCTGCTCGTCACCGGCAGCGCCACCGTCAAAGCCGACGCCGGCTACCAACTTCCTCCGGAACTGCAGCCCCCGCCGAAAACCGGTGAGGACACCGGTGGGGAACAGGTGCGCACCTCTCGCCTGTTCACGCCGCAGACCTACGTGGAGTGCGAGGGCGTCCCGGCCACGGGCCAGGCACCCAACTCCAGCTGCTGAAGCCGTTCACGGCAGAGCCCCGTCACCGCTCAAGGCCGGCGCCCCTTCTGCCGAGCTAGATGAGCGGACATGCGAGAGCAGCTGAACAACAATCCGATGGCGCAGCTCGGCCTGGTCGCCGTGCTGCTGGTCGTCGGCGCCTTTCTCTTCATCTCAATGTCTGGTGGCGGCGAAAGCGAATCCTCCAAAGGCGAAGCCGGCGTCAGTTCGCCCGCGACCGAAGCGTCGCTCGGGACGGCTGTCGAAGGAGAAACCGCCGCCGTCGCCGGGTCGCCAGTAGAAGCGATCCCGCCACCGACCGTGCAGCCCCCTGCCGAGGTGACCGAGGCGTGGAAGTCCGGCGCCACCGTAGCCCTCCTCTTCGTCCGCGAGGGCGGCATCGACGACCATCTCGTGCGGCAGGCCACCGACACCCTCTCCGGCATGCCCGAAGTGGCTTCCTTCGTCGTTCCCGCCACTGAAATCGCGCGCTACAGCGCCATCACCGGCGGCGCCGGGGTCGAGCGGGTTCCAGCCCTGGTCGTGCTCACGCCGAAGGACGTGGCCGATGGCGGGGTCACCGCCTCGGTCCGCTACGGCTTCCAGGCCCCACAGGCTGTGGCACAGGCCGTGATCGACGCCGGCTACGAAGGCCCGACGCTCGCCTACCACCCCTGAGATGGAGGGCAGGGACTTTCCGGGCCACCTGCGGCCGGTGCCCAGCTCCGGAGACTCCACCGCGCCTCAGATGCAGCCCGAGGCCGACGGGACTCCCGGTCTGTCGCCTCCGCGGGCGCGGGGGCGCTCGCAGGGATTCATCACCGACGTCCTGGTCGAACTCGGCTACGTCGCCGAGGAGCGGGTCCAGCAGGCGATCGAGGAAGCGAGGAACGCGGGCGCGCCGCCTGAGGCCCTGCTGCTGACCCAGGGAGTGATCTCCGGCGATCAGCTTTCACGCGCCGTGGCCGAACGCTACGGGCTCGATCACATCGACCTCTCCTCCTATCAGGTGGACATGGCGGCTGCAAACCTGATCCCCGTCAACACCGCCCGCCGCTACCGAGCGCTGCCGGTCGGCTTCGTCGACAAGGACACGCTGCTGGTGGCGATGGCCGATCCGACCAACGTCCTCGCCGTTGACGACATTCAGATCGCGACCGCTCTGGATTGCCGCGTGGCAGTCGCCGCCGAAGACGACATCGAAGCCCTGATCGGGCGCCTCAACACGCTTCAGAGCGCGGTCACCGAGGCGATCGAGGACGAGGAAGGGACGGAGGGGGACGAGCTTGCCGAAGTAGCCGACTTCGAAGTCAGCGCTGAGGACGCGCCGGTGATCAAGTTGGTCTACAGCATCCTCGGCCAGGCGGTCGGGGAGGGGGCTTCGGACATCCACTTCGAGCCGAGCGAGGGCCAGATGCGAGTGCGGTTCCGGATCGACGGTGTGCTCCGTGAGGCGGCCCACGTGCCGGCCCGGATGGTCGGAGCAGTGATCTCGCGGGTGAAGATCATGAGCGACCTCAACATCGCGGAGAAACGGATTCCACAGGACGGGCGCGTCAGCGTCACCGTCGAGGACCGTCGGGTTGACCTCCGCATCACCACCCTGCCGACCCAGCGCGGCGAGGGAGCGACGATTCGCGTCCTCGACAAAGAGAACGCCCAGAGGAGCCTGGACGACCTCGGGATGGACGGCCCCGCCCGCGAGCGCTTCCAGCATTCTTTCCAGCAGGCCTATGGCGCGGTCCTCGTCACCGGTCCGACCGGATCGGGCAAGTCGACGACCCTCTATGCCGCGCTTCAGGAGCTGAACCACGTCGAGAAGAAGATCATCACGGTCGAGGACCCGGTGGAGTACCGACTCGACGGGATCAGCCAGATCAACGTCAACCGCAAGGCCGGCCTCGATTTCGCCACCGGCCTGCGCTCGATCCTCCGCGCCGACCCCGACATCGTGATGGTCGGCGAGATCCGCGACGGTGAGACGGCCAGGATCGCAATCGAGGCCGCCCTGACCGGCCACATGATGCTGACCACCCTCCACACCAACGACGCCCCTGGTGCTATCACCCGACTCAGCAAGATGGGGATCGAGTCCTTCCTGACCGCTTCGTCGGTCGATTGCGTCGTCGCCCAGCGGCTGGCCCGCAAGCTCTGCGGTCACTGCAAGCGTCGCAGCGTGATCCCCCAGCAGGCCCTGACCGAGGCCGGTTTCCGGATCGCCACCGAGCTCGAGGCATACGAGCCGGTGGGCTGCTCCCGTTGCAACCAGAGCGGCTACCGGGGACGGGTCGGGATCTACTCGGTGATGAAGATGAGCGAGCGGATCAAAGAGATGACGGTAGACCAAGCCTCCGAGGCGGACATCGCCGCCGCCGCTCGCGAAGAGGGCATGCTCACCCTGCGGGAGGACGGTCTGGGCAAGGTACGGGGCGGGCAGACCAGCCTCGAGGAGGTTCTTCGTGTCACCGCCTGACGCGGACCGATGCTTGAGGAATCCCGAGCCGCTGCCGATGTAGACGACGATGTCCTTCGACTTCTCAGAGGTGCTGCGACGGATGGTCGAGGCGCGCGCCTCGGACGTCCACCTGACCGCGGGTTTCCCACCGGCGATGCGAGACAAGGGCAAGATCTGCCCGATGGAGGGCTTTCCCGTGCTCAGCACGCAGGAGACTCGCGAGATCGTCTTCAGCATCCTCAACGACGACCAGCGGAAACGTTTCGAGAACCACAAACAGCTGGACTTCGCCTACGCGATCCCAGGCGTCGCACGCTTCCGCGTCAACTGCTTCATGCAGCGTGGTTCGGTCAGCGCCGCCTTCCGTCTGGTGCCGCAGGAGATCCCCGCCCTGGACTCGCTGAAAGTGCCGCAGATCCTGCGCGAGCTGACGAAGAAACCGCGCGGGTTCGTCCTCGTCACCGGTCCGACCGGCTCGGGCAAGAGCACGACGCTGGCGGCGATGATCGACGTGATCAACCGCGAGCGGCAGGACCACATCCTCACGATCGAGGACCCGATCGAGTTCCTCCACCAGCACAAAAGCTCGATCGTCAACCAGCGCGAGGTCGGTGCCGACGCCGAGGACTTCGCGCTCGGCCTGAAAGCCGCCCTGCGAGAGGACCCCGACGTGATCCTGGTCGGCGAGATGAGGGACCTGGAGACGATCTCTACGGCCCTCACCGCAGCCGAGACCGGCCACCTCGTCTTCGCCACCCTCCACACCCAGTCCACGGCGCAGACGGTCGACCGCATCATCGATGTCTTCCCACCCCAGCAGCAGGGTCAGGTGAGGACCCAGCTCTCGATCGCTCTGCAGGGAATCGTCACCCAGCAGCTGCTGCCGACGGCGGACGGCATGGGCCGCACCGTTGCCTGCGAGGTGCTTGTGCCGACCCCCGCGATTCGCAACCTGATCCGCGAGGGCAAGACCCACCAGATCTACGCGGCGGTGCAGACCTCGGGGGCGGTGGGGATGCAGACGATGGACGCCGACCTCGCGCGCCTCGTCCGCGCCGGCACGATCACCCGCCAGCTGGCCGAGCAGCGGGCGTCGGTCCCGGAGGAGCTGAAACGCCTCCTCGGGAACGCCCCGGCTCAGCCTGCCGCCGGCGCCTACGACGGCAACGGCCAGTCGTCCCCGCCCTACCAGCCACAGCCTCCCGCGTACACCCAGGGGGCATAGGCGATGGCGAGCGCAGTCACCTTCGCTTTCCGGGCGATGGACGTGGCCGGAACCTCGACCGCGGGCGAGATCGAGGCCGAGTCGAAGGCCCAGGTCTCCGAGCAGCTGCGCCAGCGCGGCTTGATCGTCCTCGACGTCACCGAAAAGCGCGAACCGCTGCGGATCGAGAATCTCTGGCGGACCTGGAAGAAGATCGACACGAGGGAGCTGGCGATCTTCTCGCGTCAGTTCGCCACCCTGGTGGCTTCAGGAATGCCGATGCTGCGCAGTCTCAGCACGCTGGAGGAGCAGACGCAGGACGAGCGGATCAAGGAGGCGATCGCCGGCGTCCGCTCCGACGTCGAGGCGGGGAGCACGCTGGAGCAGGCGATGGAGCGCCACCCTGAAGTCTTCGACCGGCTCTACCGGGCGATGGTGCGCTCCGGCGAGCAATCCGGTCGCCTCGAGGATTCGCTCGACCGGATCGCCTACCAGGTGGAGAAGTCCGACGCCCTCAGGCGGCAGGTCAAATCGGCCCTGATGTACCCGACGCTGGTGCTTGGCTTTGCGGGGGTGGTCCTGATTGCGGTCGTCGCGTTCGTGATTCCAGTCTTCGCCGGGATCTTTGAAGAAATGTCGGAAGAACACCCGTCGGAACCAACCTCGTTGCCGATACCGACGCAGATGTGCGTGACCGCGTCGGAAATGATCACCGGCTATTGGTACATCCTGATTCCCGGAACCATCGCTCTCGCGGTCGGCTTCTTTCGGTGGAAGCGGTCGAAACACGGAAAAGAAGTGTGGGATCGCACCATCCTTCGTTTGCCCGCTCAAATCGGCGACGTGATTCAGAAAGTTGCGCTGGCCCGCTGGTCCCGCACTTTCGCCGGGTCCGTCTCCGCCGGCGTGCCGATGCTGCAGGCGATCAAACTGACCGGCGAATCATCCGGCAATGTCGTCTTGGAGAAGTCGATGGAAGACGTCTACGACTCGGTCAAGCGCGGCGGGTCGTTGGCGCGACCGATCCAGGCCCACGAGATCTTTCCCCCGATGGTCGGACACATGGTCGCCGTCGGCGAGGAAACCGGTCAGCTGGAGAACCTGCTCTCGAAAATCGCCGACTTCTACGAGGCCGAGGTCGACGCCAAGGTAAAAGCGCTGACCTCCCTGATCGAGCCGCTGATGATCGTCTTCGTCGGCGGCATCGTCGGGTTCATCGTGATCGCGATGTACCTGCCGATGTTCAGCCTCTACGAAAACATCCGGTAGGGCCTTCGGCCTCATCGGTTTTCGAGCTGCTGCCTTGGACGCCTGTTCCACCGGTCCGACTTTTCGTTCCACGCAGCCCCAATTTCAGGGATCAAGTAACTCTGCGGGCGGCCGATGAAGGGCAGGTGATGAATCTGCCAGTGCTTCGGTGCAAAAGGCAAACCCGTCGTGAGGCGGGGGCGCAAAGCCGTCGGGACTCCGTGCGAGTCAGCCGGGCTACCACCGGGGTCGACAGACACCACGTGGCTGCAAGCGACGGGGCTCTGGCGCAAACGATTAGGACCATAGGAGGTCACTAATGTTTCTCCAGAATCTCCGGGCCAAAATTGGTGCCCGGCTCAACGGCGAGGGGGAGAGCGGCTTCACGCTGATCGAGCTCCTGGTCGTCATGCTCATCCTCGGCATTCTCGCCGCGATCGCCATCCCCGCATTCTTCAACCAGAAGGAAAAGGGAACCGACGCGCAGGCCAAGGAGGCCGTCCACGCTGCCCAGGTGGCCGCTGAGACCTACTCGACCGAGAACGGTGGCGACTACGACGGAATCAGCGATGTCGAACTCAAACGGATCGAGCCGACCCTGGCCGACGTTGCCGAACTCACCGTGGTTGGCTCCGGCGATGAGTACACGGTGACGGTCAAATCCGATACCGACACCACCTTCACCGTTGAAAGAGAAGGGGCCCTGACCAAATTTACTTGTGCTCCCGAAAAAACCGGTGGCTGCCCCGCCGAAGGGAAATGGACCGAGTAACGAGTCGCTCCTAATGAGCACCAGCTAGTTCAAGCGAAGGGCGGGATCTATCCCGCCCTTCGCGCTGTTCCAGTCACGCGTGCCCCCTAAATCCATCTTCCTGGACAGCCGATAAGGAAATGATGCATCTCCTTGCAAGAGCTCTTGGTGGGATTCTCGGATCGGTTGTTCTCTGCGTCCTCGTGCTTCCGGTCGCCTTTGCCATCGCTACCGCTCCTACGTTCAAAGGCGCCTCGGAAGACGGGCAGTACCTCTTCTTCGAGTCCGAAGAACAACTGGTGCCGGGCGACACCGACAACAAACGCGACGTCTTCGTCCGCTCCTTCGACGCCACCGTCGGCGAAGGGGGCGCCTACGTCACGCGGGAGGTCTCGGTCGGACCCACCGGCGGCAACGACTCCTATCCGGCGATCTTCGAAAAGGCCAGCGCGGACGGGAAGAAGGTCTTCTTCTCGACCGACGAGCCGCTCGTCGCGGCCGACCGCGACAAACGCTCCGACGTGTACGTGAGGGAAATCGGCGGCGCCACCAAGCTTGTCTCCAGCGGCACTACGGGATGCCTACCGAGCTGCGGGAACGGCTCCTTCGACGTCGGGTTCGCAGGCGCGAGCGCCGACGGCAACGATGTCTTGATGGTCACCGCCGAGCGGCTTGACCCGGAAGCGGATGACGACGAAGCGGTCGACGTGTACGAGCGCGATCTCATTAGCTCCGTCACGACCCTCGTCTCCGCTGGGGGTGCCACCTGTCTTCCTGGCTGTGGCAACGGCGACTTCGGAGCCACCTTGAGAGGGGTAGCGGCAGGCGGCGATCGAGCTTTCTTCGCTACGGCTGAGCAGTTGAGCGACGCCGACGACGACAACGCGATCGACATCTACGCGCGCAACCTGCCGGACGGCCCCACCATCCTTGTCTCCGCCGGCGACCCCGCTTGCGCCCCTTGCGGGAGCAATGGCTCGGCGGCGATCTTCGCCGGCTCCTCCGCCGACGGCACCCGCGTCTTCCTCGCCACCAGCGAAGGCCTGGTGCCCGGGGATTCCGACGGCGCCAACGACATCTACCAGCGCTTCGAAGGCGCCACCGCCCTGGTCTCGGCAGGCACCGAAGCCAAGCCCGCCAGCTTCGCTGCCGCTTCCAGCGGCGGCACCCGTGTTTTCTTCACCACCTCGGAGGCGCTTGCGGCTGGCGATGTAAACGATGCGACCGACGTGTACCTCTGGCAGGGCGGGGGGCCTCAACTAGTCACCTCTGGCACCTGCTGCGGATCGAATTTCGGCGCTGCGACTCCGGATGGGAGCGCCGTCGTCTTCACCACCACCGAGGCGCTCGGCCCGGAAGACAGCGACAACGCTGCGGACGTTTACGAGCGGGTGATCGAAGGCGGCGGCCCGATCCTGATCTCCGGTGGCGGAGCCGGCGCTTCTTCAGCCCGCTTCAACCGTGTCTCCGAAGACGGCGACAGAGTCTTCTTCACCACGGACGAAGCGCTGGGCCCGCAGGACTTC
>DATMBY010000150.1:0-2345 GCA_035558995.1 Solirubrobacterales bacterium | reverse complement strand
GTGGTGGGCGCTGGTCCTGCCGCTCTCGATCGTCGTGGTGATCTCCGCGATAGCGCTGGAATCGGCGAGCGCCCGCTTCCTCACCTATTTGGCCCTGGTGGCGGTGCCGCCGCTGGCCGCGGCCGCGCTGGGGTGGCTGCTGCACGGAGCGAGGAGCTGGCTCGCCCTGCTGACGGTCCCCCTCTTCGCCCTCGCCTGGGCCGCCGAGGGCTCGCTGAGCGGCGAGACCGCCGCCCTCGCCCTATCCGGCCTCGCCTGCGTCACCCTCGGCTGGCTCGTCGCCTGCGTGGTCCCTCCGCGCTGGCTGAAGCTGGGGATCTACGTGATGGCGGCGATCGATGCCTGGCTGGTCTTCTCGAACCTCCTGCAGGAGCCCAACAGCGTCCTCAACGCCGCCGCCCCCGCCGCCGACCTCCCCCGCCTCCAGCTCGCCTCCTTCGGCTCCGCCGTGATGGGCTTCGGCGACCTCTTCGTCGCCGCCACCCTCGGCGCCCTCCTCGCCTCCGACCGCCGCCTGCAACTGCAGGGCGCCGCCCTTGCCACCGTCATCTGCCCCGCCTTCGACCTGCTCTTCTTCTTCGTCGACCAGACCCCGGCCACGGTCCCGGTCGCACTGACGCTGGCGGTGCTGGAGCTGATGCGGCGACCTACATCTTCGTCGCGATGAGCGCGAAGAGGGTGCCGAAGCCGGCAACCATCGTGGACGACATACCGATAGCGGCAATCACCATCGTGCGTCCCATCGAGAAGAGGCGTTCATCCACCTTCTCCAACTTGGCATCGATCGCTTCGTAACGCTTGTCTACCTGCTCGAAGCGCTTGTCGACCTCGCCGAATCGACGGTCCACCTCGCCGAACCCTTGTTCCATCCCGCTCCGCAGATCATCGAAACGTTCGTCGACGCGGTCGAAACGTTCGTCCATCCGCTTCCCGAACTCGTCAAGCCTCTCGTCGGTCCAGCTCTCTCTCATGGCGACGTGCATGTTGCCAGCCTACAGATATAAATGCAACTTTTTGTCGTAGAAGCAAAAATCTCTGTGCCAGTTCAGCGCCATCTCTCCCGCGCCCAGCGATAGGCGTAAACGCAGCCGGCGATCACGAGCACCAGGCCCAGCAGCGAACCCACCAGCGGCCTGGTCAGCAGGGTCACGGCAACGACAAGAGCCGCCGCGACCCCAACGATCACGACCCATTTGAAGACCGCCGCCTCGTTCAGTTTCATCGGCCCATTCTCCTAATTCGAAGCACGAACGGGCGCGAAAACCAAGCAGGTCGGTGGACGCAGGGAGCGAGGTGAGGGGAGCGCACTACTAGTGCGTGACCCGATCCGAGCGACCGAGGACGCCGAGATGCGCCGGTTTGCAGCGTCCGCGTTAAAGAATGTAAACGGTGACGTAGACGATGATCCACATGACGTCTACGAAGTGCCAGTAGATGCCGGGGACCTCGACGCCGAGGTGGTCCTTCTCGGCCGGGCCGAAGTGACCGCGGAAGGCGCGGATCGTCGCGAACGAGAGCAGCATCAGCCCGACGAAGACGTGGGCTCCGTGGAGGCCGGTGAGGCAGTAGAAGATCGAGCCGAAGCTGAGGTCGCGGGCGCTGAAGCCGAGGTGCACGTACTCATTGATCTGGATGAAGAGGAAGGTCGCGCCGAGCAGCCAGGTGGCGACGAGGCCTAGTTTGAGGCCGGCGCGGTTGCCGCGGCGGATCGACTCCAGGGCGTAGTGGACCGTGAAGCTCGAGGAGACCAGGATCGCGGTGTTCATGCCCGCCACGGCCTTCGGCAGTTGGAACGGTTCCGGCGGCCAGCTCGGCGGGTCGACGACGACGCGGAGGAAGAAGTAAGAGGCGAAGAAGGCCCCGAAGAGCATCACCTCGGAGACGATGAAGAGGAGGATGCCAAGCGTCTGGCGGTCGATTCGCGAGCTCTGGTTGGCCTCGGGCGGACCGTGATGGTGGTCGGTGTGGGCGTGGCCAACGGCCACCGATGCGCTCTCCATCAGCTTGCCTCCCCCTCGGCGACGGCAGCGACGACAGCGGTCGCAGGCCGGCCGACCTCGATGTGCTCGACGGACTTATCAGTGATGTCGCGGACGCGGCCGATCAGGTTGTCCTCGAGCCACTGCGAGCTCTCGCCGGCGAAGGTCGAGATCAGGATGTCGTCGATCCGGTAGTGCTCGATCCCGTTCTTCACCGCGAGGAAGGGATCCGGGCTCATCGGCTGGCCGGTCGCATCGATGTCGCTGCGGTAAAGCTCGGCCAGCGTCGAGGCGAGGTCACGGACGACCTGCGCCTCGCTAACGTCCTCGGCCCGCGGGCAGATGATCGTGAAGCGGTGCGGGCGG
>DATMBY010000149.1:0-8251 GCA_035558995.1 Solirubrobacterales bacterium | reverse complement strand
CCCAAGCGACGGTGCGCATGTCTTTCTCGGCGAAGCTGTGAGCCAGCTCGCGCAGGTCCTTCTGCTCGTCGGTGAGGGTGAAGTCGACCACCGGTCGGCGCTCCTTTTTTCGGGTTCTTGAAGTCTGCGGGAGCGCCGCCGGGAAGGAGGCGGACGTTCCACCGATTGACTGGTCAGTCAACCGGACCTCAAGGTTACCGGACCGAGCCCGCGAAACGGCCGCTTTACCCTTTTGCGATGGACTTTCCGCTGGCGCTCTCGGCTCTGCAGAAGGGAATCGCGCTGCTCGCCTTCACCGGGGTGGCGGCGCCGCTGGTCGGCCTGCTGTTGAAGCGGGTGGGCGGCGGTTGGGAGACGATGGGTGGCGGGCCCTTCGCGATCCTCGACCAGCGCCCGCAGCACACCGGCGCCGACGGCGGCCTCGCTCAGGTCGATCCAGCGATCCAGGCGTCCGAGGTGCGGCAGATGCTGGAGGCGAAATCCGAGCGCCGGCGGCAGCGCGGCGAGGCGCCGCTCGACGTCGAGGCCGAGGCCGCGCGACTGCTCGCGGCGGCCGCGCAGCCGCGCGGAGAGGAGGCGATGGACGCCGAGCTGCGGGCCGAGGTGCGGCAGCTCGTCGTCGTCCGCAACGAACGGCGGCTGCGCGAAGGCCGGGAGCCGCTCGACGTCGAGGCCGAGGTCGAAAAGCAACTGGCAGATCTCATAGGATCGAACTGATGGCCGGGCCGCAGGAGATCTACGAGGTCGAGGAGATGCTCAACCAGCCGGGGACCTACTTCAACCCCCAGACCGAGGTCGTCGTGATCGTCGACGACTCCGCCTCGGTGGACCAGGAGGTCTTCGACAACCTCGAGGGCCGCGAAGGCTCCGAGTGGGTGCGGGTCTCCGACGACGTTCCGGTCGACGAGGACGGGCGCGACCGCGCTCTGGAGAGCTTCGAGACGAGCAGTCAGGGGGAGGCGCTCGGCGCCGACGCGCTCGAAAAAACCGACGACGACCTTGAAGAAGAAGAGGAACGGCCCGAACCCGACCCCGATCCGGAGGAGTAGGTGCTCGCCGAGGGGGACAAGGCCCCCACCTTCACCCTGCCCGACCAGAACGGGGAGAAGGTGAAGCTGTCCGACCTGAAGGGGCAGACGGTCGTCCTCTACTTCTATCCGAAGGCGGACACCTCCGGCTGTACCACCCAGGCCTGCGGGGTCCGCGACCGCCGCGCCGACTACGAGGCCGCGGGAGCGAGGGTGATCGGGGTCTCACCCGACGAGGTCAAGGACCTCGACAAGTTCGCCGGCAAATACGACCTCGACTTCACCCTGCTCGCCGACGCCGACCACGCGGTTGCCGAGAAGTACGGCACCTGGGTCGAGAAGTCGATGTACGGACGCAAGTACATGGGCGTCCAGCGCGCGACCTTCATCATCGACCCGAAGGGAAAGATCGCCCGGGTCTTCCCGAAAGTCCAGCCCAAAAAGCACGACGATTTAGTCCTCAAAGCGTTGTCAGAGGCCTGAGCGTTCCTGGCAAGGACGCAGGGAGCGTGGCGTGCTTCGCACGCGAGCGACCGAGGACGCCGCCAGGGGCGGTCAGGCGCTGACAATCACCGCGACGATGAACGCGGTGTAGAGCAGGAACCAGCCGATCACGGCGGGGAGTTTGAAGCGCCGCGCCAGGTGCAGGCTCTCGTAGGCGAGGAGGCCGCCGGCGAGGCCGAGGCCGATCGAGAGGACCGCATGCCAGTTGAGGTCCCAGTCGGTGAAGATCAGGCCGATCCCGACCGGAATCATCGACTGGAAGACCATCGCCCCGCTGATGTTGCCCAGCGCCAGCGCGTCCTTGCCTTCACGCACCCAGAAGAAGCTGTTCACCTTCTCCGGCAGCTCGGTCGCCAGCGGCGCCAGGATCAGCGCCAGCACCAGCGGCTCGGCGCCGATGCTCTCGGCGATGTGGAGCAGCTCCTCGACGAAGAGGTGGGCGCCGCCGACCATCGCCCCCAGCCCGACCAGGAGCTGCAGAACGCAGAGCAGGAGCGAGGGGTCTTCCCGCCGCCCGGGGCGCCGCTCGAAAATCAGCGGGTTGAGCGACTCTTCGCTCTGCACCTCTCCCCCGCCCTTCAGCGTCAGGCGGATGTAGAAGACGTAGGCGAGGAGGAAGGCGACGCCGACCGCGATCCGCAGCGCCGCCGGCGGCCCCCAGGAGAGCAGGCCGGCGAGGGTGAAGAGGGCGAGGAAGAAGAGGAGGTCGCGCTCGAGCGTGGGCCGGTGGACGTTCAGCTGCAGGCCCTGGTCCCGCTTGTCGCGGTAGAGGTAGGCGAAAAGGCCGACCAACCCCATCGCCAGGGTGGCGAGCAGAAAGGGGGCGCCGACGATCGCGCCGACCGCGACGTCTTCGGAGCCCTCGCTGACGTCGAGGAGGGCGACGATCGCGATCAGCGTCTCCGGCATCGCCGTCCCGACCGCGGCGAGGATGCTGCCCACCGCCCCCACCCCGACCTCGAGCCGGTGGCCGATCCACTCGACCGCGTTGGTGAAGATCAGCGCGCCGGTGAGGACGATCGCGAAGCTGACGAGGAGAAGGACCGCTTCCATCGGCGCAGGCTATCTAGCCGGCGGCGTCGCCTCAGGCGAAGTAGAAGGCGAGGCCGAAGACGAAGTAGACCGCCAGCAGCTGCACGCCCTCGAACCAGGTCGACTCCCCGTCTGCGGTGACGTGGTTGCCGACCAGGATCGCCAGCAGGATCGCTCCCAGCTCGAAGCCGTTGAAGACCAGGGCGAGCGGATAGGGGCCGATGAAGAAGGAGGCGATCACCAGCACCGGGGCGACGAAGAGGGCGATCTGGGCGCTGGAGCCGATCGCGATGTTGACCGCCAGGTCCATCTTGTCCTTCATCGCGACCAGGACCGCGACCCAGTGCTCGGCGGCGTTGCCGACGATCGCGACGACGATCACGCCGATGAAGAACTCCGAGAGCCCGACCGACTCCGAGGCCTCGGTGATCGAGCCGACCAGGACCTCCGACATGACGCCGACGAGGACGCCGGCGATCGCCAGCGCGATCACGGAGGTGCGGGTCGACCAGCCCCAGGTGTCTTCCTCCTCGTACTCGGGGTTGAAGAGGTCCCGGTGGGTCTTCAGCGAGAAGAAGAGCCCGATCACATAGGTGATCATGAGCACGACCGCGACCGCCAGCGAAAGGTGCTCGACCGTGCCGCCGTAATGGATCGCCTCGGCGCCGGGCGCGGGCAGGCCCTTGCCCTCGACCAGCTCGAAGATCGCCGGCATGATCAGCGCCGCGCTGGCCAGCATCAGCATCGTCGTCTGGATGCTGGCGCTGGTGCGGCTGAAGTGCTGTTTTTGGCGCCCGAGGCCGCCGGCCAGCATCGCCGCTCCGAGGACGAGCAGCATGTTGCCGACGATCGAGCCGACGATCGAGGCCTTGACCACCTCCTGCAGGCCCTGGCTGAGGGCGAAGAGAGCGATGATCAGCTCCGGCGCGTTGCCAAAGGTGACGTTGAGGAGGCCGCCGATCCCCGGCCCCGAGCGCGCCGCCAGCTCCTCGGTCGCGCGCCCCATCAGGGCCGCGGTCGGGATGATCCCCAGCGCCGAGGCGGCGAAGACGACCGTCGCCGGCGCCCCCACCAGCTCGAGGACGACCGCAACTGGGATCAGCGGCGTCAGCAGGTAGGGCCAGCCCATCGGCGTCCTGAAGAAGGACGCGTCAAGGCTGGGCCTCCCCTCACCCACGACGAAGTGCCGTGGGCGCTACTTCAGGCTGGCGCACTTCTGCAGGTCCGCCGGGGTCTGGGCTTCCCGAAAGCATTCCGCCCTTTCGCTGGCCGAGCCCGACCCGCCCGAGCCGCCGCTCAGCCCTTCGAGCAGGCCGCCGAGGCCTTCCTGGCTGCCTTCCAGCAGTTCGAGCGGGTTCACCTTGAGCTTCTTGAACAGAGCTTCCAGCGGCTTCGCGCCGGAGGGCTCGTCGAAGCTCTGCTCTTCGTTCACCCCGGAGAGCGTCAGTTCCATTTCCAGTTCGACTTTTTCGTTCTTCGCCTGCGGCGGCTGGATCGTCAGTTCCAGCGCCATCTTGCGGACGATGTCGTCGTCGCCGACGTAGAGGTCGACGTGCGCCTTCTTGATCGCCTTGGAGAGTTCGCCCTTGGCTTCTTCAAGTTCGCCGATCGGCAGCGGGCCGGCCGCTTCGAGCTGGGAGCTGCAGGCGGGGTCTTCGGTCAGCTGGATCAGCGCGTCGATCGCACCGCTGACGTCGAGGTCGCCGCTGAGCTTGGTCGTCGAGGCGCCCTCGACGTCGGCATCGCCTTCGTTGGAGAGCTGCTCGGCGAACTGACTGAACCTGATCCCTTCCGCCGCCTTCTGGCAGGCGGTGACGTCGGCTTCGCCTTCCTGCTGCTGGGACTGTTCGAGCGCCGACTTGAGGAAGCCGAAGGTGGTCGGGTCGACTTCGTAGGCCTCGCCTTCGTATTCGACGAAGCCGTGGTCGGTCAGCAGGGTCAGGCCGCCTTCGAATTCGAGGTCTTCGCCGCCGGCCGAGCCGCTCGCTTCTACCTTCATCCACACCTGGGGCAGTTCGCCCTTGCCGCCCATTTCGAACGGACCGGAGAGGCTGACTTCGATCTCGCCGCCTTCGTCGCCTTCGGCGGTGGCGTTCAGCGAGAGGTCCAGTTCGCCGCTTTCGACGCCTTCGAGGCTGGCGTTTTCGAGGACCTTCTGCGGGTCTTCGCCGCTGCTACCGGTGCTGTCGCTGCTGCTTCCGCAGGCGGCGAAGACGGCCGCGACCGCGGTCAGGACGGCGAACAGCGCAAGAATTTTGAAACGGGTCAAGGGATGGAACTCCTCGTGCTCGAAAACAGGGCCGGGCGGGAGTTTACGGCGGGGGCGGCGGATCCTGCCCGGCGCGCCGCATCCCCCGCTCGATTTCCTCGTTGACGACCCGGATCACCTCGACCCGTGCCAACCGCTTCGACTCCGCCGCGACGACCCGCCAGGGCGCGTTTTCGCGGTCGGTCCGCTCCAGCATTTCCTCCACCGCCGCCTCGTACTGCGGCCGCTTCTCGCGGTTGCGCCAGTCCTCGTCGGTCAGCTTCCACGACTTCAGCGGGTTCCCGGCGCGGGCTTCGAACCGCTTCAGCTGCTCCTCGGGCGAAACGTGCATCCAGAGCTTGACGATGATCGCGCCCTCGTCGGCGAGCGTCCGCTCGAAGTCGTCGATCTCCCCGTAGGCGCGGCCCCACTGCTCCTCGGTGGCGAAGCCCTCGACCCGCTCGACCAGCACCCGGCCGTACCAGGAGCGGTCGAAGACGGTCATCCCTCCCCAGCCTGGCAGCGCCGGCCAGAAGCGGCCAAGGAAGTGGTGGCGCTTCTCGTCCTCGGTTGGGGCGGCGAACTGGGCGACGCGGACGTGGCGCGGGTCGAGCGGCGCCACCAGGCGCTTGATCGCCCCGCCCTTGCCGGAGGCATCCCAGCCCTCGAAGACGACGATCAGCGGCGGCCCGACCTTGCAATCGCCGATCAGCCCGCCGAGCGTCAGACGCAACTGGGACAGCCGTTCCCCCTCGCGCTTCAGCCGATGCTTCGCCTCCTTGTTGTCCAGGTCCTGGGAGAGGTCGACTTCGTCGAGGCGTCCCATGGTCCGAACCTACCCGGCGTTCGTCCTTTCCCCCACATATGCCCGGAAAAGGACGAACGCCGATGTCATTCGCCGCTATCGCCGCGGGATTCCTCGATCGGCGGCGGGCGGTCTTCGGTGGTGACGTTGGCGAGCAGGGGGAAGAGCAGGGCTCCGAGGAAGATCAGGATCACGCCGGCGGCGACCAGCCAGCGGGCGCGGGTGAGGTGGCCGAGAATCCCGATCGCGAATCCGGCCAGCATCAGCGCGATGTAGGGCGTGGGGCTGTGCGGGAACAGAGCCAGCGGCAGGGGCAGGAGGTCGAGCATCGGGCGGGATTATCATCGCGGCTATGGCCGAAGGCTCCGTCGCAGAGGTGAAGCAGTCCCTGGCCCAGGTCGGCTACCTCGCCGACGAGCCGGCGGCGCTCGTCTCCTTCCTCGCCCAGAAGCTCGGCAAGCCGGTCCTGGTCGAGGGCCCCGCCGGCGTCGGCAAGACCGAGCTGGCGAAGGCTCTCTCCCGCGCCAGCGGCCGCGAGCTGGTGCGGCTGCAGTGCTACGAGGGGCTCGACGAGGCGAAGGCGATGTACGAGTGGAACTACCGCAAGCAGCTGCTGCGGATCCAGGCCGGCGGCGAGGCCGGCTGGGAAGACGTCCAGGACGACATCTTCAGCAGCGACTTCCTGCTCGAGCGGCCGCTGATGCAGGCGATCGCCAGCCCCGAGCCGGTGGTGCTGCTGATCGACGAGATCGACAAGACCGACCAGGAGTTCGAGGCGATGCTGCTCGAGCTCCTCTCCGACTTCCAGATGACGATCCCGGAGCTGGGGCGGATCGAGGCCACGACGATGCCGATCGTCGTCCTCACCTCGAACGACTCGCGCGAGCTGACCGAGGCGCTGAAGCGGCGCTGCCTCTACCTCTGGCTCGACTACCCCGAGCTGGAGCGGGAGATGGAAATCGTCCGCCTGCACGCCCCCGACATCTCCGAGACGCTGGCCCGCAAGCTGGTCGAGGTGATCCGGATGGTCCGCGCGCTCGACCTGAAGAAGCCGCCCTCGATCGCCGAGTCGATCGACTGGGCGCGGACGCTGCTGCTGCTGGGGGCAGACGACATCGACCGCGAGACCTTCACCCAGTCGATGTCGATCATCGTCAAGCACCGCACCGACATCGACCTGGTGGCCGAGCGGGTCGGGGTGAAACTTGCCGACCCCCTACGGACCGAGGGCTGAGACCGGGCCGCCGGGGATGGCGGCGAAGCTGCTCGGCTTCTGCGAGGAGCTGCGCGGCGAGGGGGTGGCGGTCGGCACCTCGGAGATCCTCGACGCCTTCGCCGCCCTGGGCGAGGTCGGCTGGACCTCCCGCGCCGACTTCCGCGAGGCGCTGGCGACGACGATCGCCAAGTCACAGGACGACCGTCGCGTCTTCGAGCTGCTCTTCGACCGCTACTTCTTCCGCGGCGCCGAGGCCGAGGCGGTCCAGCGCGGGGTCACCGAGCACGCCGAGGGCGGGCCGCCGGCCGGCGACGGCGAGCGCTTCGACATGGACGAGCTCTCCGACGCGATCCGCGAGGCGATCGCCGCCGGCGACGAGGACGCGATGCGGGACCTGGCGCGGCTGGCGATCGCCGCCTTCGGCCGCGCCGAGGGCTCGGGCGTGGTCGGGGTCGACGTGCAGCGGATCCGCCGCACCCTCGGTCTGACCGCAGGGGCGCAGCCGCCCGGCGAGGGCGGCGGCGAGCGGCCGCCGATCGACCGCGACCAGCTGACCGGGTTCGAGCGCCACCTGCGGCGCGAGCTGGAGCGGGACCTGATCGAGCGGACCGAGACCCTGCCCCCCTCCCGCCCCCTCGCCGAGCTCGACCGGGCGCTGCCGACCAGCCCGACCCAGGATCTCGCCGCCGTCCACCGCGCCGTCTCGCAGATGAAGCGGCGGCTGGCGACGCTCGGGCACGAGCAGCGGGGTCGGAAAAAGGGCCAGCACGTCGACGTGCGGCGGACGATGCGCGCCTCCCTGGAGACCGGCGGCGTGCCGCTGCGGCTCAAATACCGGCCGAAGCGGCCGCGGCGGCCGGAGATCTACGTCCTCTGCGACGTCTCCACCTCGGTCACCTCGGCCAGCGTCTTCTTCCTCTCGGTCCTCCACGCCCTCCACGACTCCTTCCGCAAGCTGCGCAGCTTCGTCTTCATCGAGCGGATCTCCGAGGTGACCGACGTCTTCGAGCACGAGCGCGACTTCGCCGCGATCGCCCAGAAGATCTCCTCCGAGGGCGGCGTCGCCGACGTCTCCGGCTACACCGACTACGGCCGCGTCTGGCTCGAGTTCCTGACCGAGATCTCCGAAGAGCTGGACCCGCGCTCGACCGTGATCGTGCTCGGCGACGCCCGCACCAACGGCCGCGAGCCCCACGCCGAGGTCTTCGGCCAGCTCTCGGAACGGGCGGGGCGCCTGTTCTGGCTCAATCCCGAGCCGAAGCTCTACTGGAACTACGGCGACTCGGTGATGTCTTCATACGAACGCTATTGCGACGGGACCTTCGAGTGCTGGACGACCCGGCACCTGGAGAACTTCGTCGACGTCGTCGCCGGCGCGGCTCCGGCGGTCGACTGATCCGCGTCACCTGGATGGCGCG
>DATMBY010000148.1:0-15146 GCA_035558995.1 Solirubrobacterales bacterium | reverse complement strand
AACCGACACCGGCTGGGTGGTGGTCAAGGACGCGCTGACGATCGCCGACTGGGCGCCCGCCGACGGCGACGAGGAGAACCGCCGCGGCCGCCCGGAGACCGCGCACGAGTCAGACCGCTCGCTGCTGCGGACGATGACCTGCATCGACGGCGAGGTCGAGATGGAGATGGAGTGCGTGCCCCGCTTCGGTTACGGCGTCGAGGCGGCGAAGTGGAGCGGCGGCGAGCTCGGCGAAGCGAACGCGGTCGGCGCCGGCGGCACCGAGCTGATGCTGACCAGCGACATGCACCTGCAGATCGAGGACGGGACGGCCCGCGGCCACCTCACCCTGCGCGAAGACCAGACGGCGTTCTGCGCCCTGACCTGGAGCGACGGCGACCTCGGCGGCCCCCGCAGCGCCCCCGAGGCCGTGGAGCGGATCGACTCGACCGAAGAGTTCTGGCGCGAATGGCTGCGCGACGGCAAGTTCCCCGACCACCCCTGGCGGATCCACCTCCAGCGTTCCGCCCTCGTCCTCAAGGGCCTCACCTACACCCCCACCGGGGCGATCGTCGCCGCCCCCACCACCTCGCTGCCGGAGACCCCGGGCGGAGAACGCAACTGGGACTACCGCTTCAGCTGGATCCGCGACTCCACCTTCAGCCTCTGGGCCCTGCACACGCTCGGCTTCGACCACGAGGCGAGGGACTTCATGCGCTTCATCGTCGACGTCTGCCGCGACCGCCCCGACCTGCAGATCATGTACGGGATCGGGCACGAGCGCGACCTCACCGAGCAGACCCTCGACCACCTCGAAGGCTACGGCGGCGCCAGGCCGGTGCGGGTCGGCAACGGCGCCTACGACCAGCGCCAGAACGACGTCTGGGGCTCGCTGCTGGACTCGATCTACGTCCACGAAAAGGCGCTGCGAGGGCGCGGGACGCAGGCGACGCGGGAGCTGATCCGCTACCAGGTGGAAGCGGCGATCGAGGCCTGGCCCCACCCCGACCAGGGGATCTGGGAGTCCCGCGGCGAGCCCCGCCACTACGTCTCCTCGAAGCTGATGATCTGGGTTGCCGTCGATCGCGGCGCCCGCCTCGCCCGAATCGGCGGCTTCGAGGAGCTGGCCGCCGAGTGGCGGACGAAGGCCGACGAGTTCAAGGCCGAGATCCTCGAGCGCGGGGTGCGCGACGGCGTCTTCCGCCAGCACTACGAGACCGACGCCCTCGATGCCTCGCTGCTGCTGATCCCGCTCTTCCGCTTCCTGCCCCCGGACGACCCGCGGGTCCGCGCCACCGTCAACGCGATCGCCTCGGGCCTGACCGAGCACGGGCTCGTCTGCCGCTACAAGGTCGACGAGACCGACGACGGCCTCCATGGCCGCGAGGGCACCTTCCTTATCTGCTCCTTCTGGCTCGTCTCCGCGCTCTCGGAGATCGGCGAGCCCCAGCGTGCCCGCGAGCTCTGCGAACGGCTGCTCGAGGCGGCCGGCTGGCTCGACCTCTTCGCCGAGGAGCTCGACGCCGAATCCGGCCGCCACCTGGGCAACTTCCCCCAGGCCTTCACCCACCTGGCGCTGATCAACGCCGTCTCCCACGTGATCGCCGACGAGAAGCGCGGCGACGGCGGTTTCACCGCCGTCTTCACCGAGATGGGCGGCATCCGCGAGGACGCCGGCGCCCCGTAGACGAAAGACCTACAGACAAGAGGTTTCCATTTCTCCTAGACTGGGGCCGGCTATGGCACCCAGCGACCGCACCGAGGAGACGGACCTGCTGCGCGCCCTCCGCCACCCGCTGCGCCGCCGCATCCTGCGCCAGATGGCCGACGGAGGGGCGGTCAGCCCCCGCGGGCTCTCGAACCGGCTGCGGCAGCCGCTGAGCAACGTCAGCTACCACGTCCGGGTTCTGGCCGAGTGCCGTGCAATAACTCTGGTTGGGACGAAGCCTGCGAGGGGCTCGGTGCAGCACTTCTACCGCAGCACCGTGGAGGCGCCGTGGGCGCTGCAGGTCCTCGGCCCAGGGGAAAGCGATCGGAGCGGAACCGGAGAGAAACCCGACGGCGCTCCAAGTTGACGCCAGGGAGGCGCAAATGAACGAATCCGAAGTGAGCCAGACCACCTGGGCCGAAGACGAGGGCCTGGAGTCCGCGGTGCTGCGGCAGCTGCTGGACCTGCACCCCACCTCGCTGACGCTGACGGAGCTGAAGCGGGAGATGGGAAGCGATCGCGCCGATTTCGACGAGCGCGACGCGGTGGAACGGGCGGTGCGGGAACTGACCGGGGCCGGCCTCCTGCACGGGGGCGGGGAATTCATCGTCCCCACCCGCGCGGCGATCCGGTGCAGCGAGTTGCTGGACCGGTGATGGAAGCATCGGGGCGGCGACTCGCCGCGCGATCCGCCGCCCCAAAAAGCTTCCTGCCTAGTACCCCTTGCTGATCCCCTCTACAGGGATTGCGCGCGTATCCGTTCCGATCTTCACGATTCCACCTCCCCTCTCCCTCGATTGCCGTGCCGCTCCCCCGCGGCCCCAGTCAGGATTGACTGATTGATGTTTACTCTAAATATTTCCAGCAATCAAGGTCAGACCAGTAAAACTCGTCAATAATCGGAAAACGCGGGAGCGTTGTGAAAATCCTGATTGACAGGGTGTAAAGTCTTCGTATCGGCCACCACCCCTGGAAACAACCCGAGAAAAGGCCATGCCGAAGACCAAGAAAAAGCAAGAGGGCGTTGAACAGGTAGTCGCGAAAGCGTTCGCCCACCCCCTGCGAGTGCAGATCCTGATCATTTTGAATGAAAAGGTGGCGAGCCCGAACATGCTCGCCCAGCAGCTCGACCAGAGCCTCAACCTCGTCGCCTACCACGTCCGCGTGCTCGAGAAATACGACTGCATCGAGCTCGTCGACACGAAGCAGCGGCGCGGCGCCACCGAGCACTTCTACCGCGCCACCCGTCGCCAGTTCCTCACCGACAGCGAATGGTCACGGCTGCCGAAGAGCCTGCGACCAGGGCTGTCGGGCGCGATGTTGAAGACCGCCTTCGACGACGTCGAGGAGGCGCTCGACCAGAACACCTTCGACGAGTTCGAGGACCGACACCTGAGCCGGACGCCGATGGTCGTCGACCGCAAGGGCTGGGAGGACGCCGCCGGAGTCCTGGCGGAGACGCTGGAACGACTGATCGAGATCCAGGCCGAAGCCACCGAACGGCTTGGCAAGAGCGACGAAGAGGGCATCCACTCGAAGGTCCTCATGCTCCACTTCAAGTCGCCAAACGGGGACGCCGAGTCCCCCAGCTCCTAAGCGAACCTAGACGCTGGCCCGGCGCCGCTCGCCATCCGAGCGGCGCCGGCGTCGGCACATCTCCCCCTCCCGCTATCGTTGCCGCGACGGCCGTTCCTCGCCGTCGCGCTGCACAGCTTCGGACTGACGCTCTCAGGGCAGCGACGTTGGATAGGTAACGCCGTCTAAACGACCCGATGCTGTGAACAGCGAAGAGACGCCGAAAAGCTCAGACCAGTCGAGCCCTGGCCCCGGTGAGGGCCTGGCCAACGAGCGCGTGCTCTGGGCGCGCTTCGTCAAAGACCGCGACCCGGCGATCCGCGAGGAGCTCGTCCGCCGCTACCTGCCCTTCGCCAAAAACCTCGCCCTGCGCTACCGGGGGGCGAGCGAGTCCTTCGACGACCTCCTCCAGGTGGCGAGCCTGGGTCTCGTCAACGCGATCGACCGCTTCGATCCCGAGCGCGGCGCCCCCTTCACCGCCTTCGCGTCGCCGACGATCCTCGGCGAGCTGAAGCGCCACTTCCGCGACCGCGTCTGGACCGTCCGCGTCCCCCGCGGCCTCCACGACCGCATGGCCGAAGTGGAGAAAGCGATCTCGGAGCTGACGGTCCAGCTGCAGCGCTCGCCCTCGGTCGGCGAGATCGCCGAGCGGCTCGAGGTCGACCCGACCGACGTCCTCGAGGTGCTCGAGGCGAACCACAACCGCCGCCCGCTCTCGCTCGACCGACCGGTCGGCGGCGAGGACGCCGAGGAATCGCCGGCCTCCGAGTGGGTCGGGGACGAGGACGCCGGCTACGAGCTGGTCGAGGACAAACTCGCCCTCGAGGGCGCCCTCCCCCACCTCGACGAGCGCGAGCGGCTGGTCCTGCAGCTGCGCTTCGTCGAGGACCTCACCCAGTCGCAGATCGCCGAGCGGATCGGCCACTCCCAGATGCACGTCTCCCGGATCCTGCGCCGCACCCTCGAGCGGATCCGAGCCGAGGTCGCCGAGCAGAGCGACGCCGCGACCTCTGAGACCGAGTAACAGCCGGGGTTGGGAGGGGCGGGGACACCCCTGCTCGGAGCACCTCCGCCGCGAGAGGCGGGGTGGGGCTGACGCCTCGGAGGTCGGTGGCGCGGCTCCATGCTGAGTACCGATCAGGGGTGTCCCCACCCCTCCTCCGACAGCATTTTCAGGACGGTTCAGGGTCGACAGCTTTAGAGGAGGAGAAACCTCCTCCTTCGTCAACCAGGGCTCGATCGCAGGGCGTGCCGGTGGGGGGTCCCTGGGTACTCAGCATGGAGCCGAGCCAGCAGCGCCCGAGGCGTTAGCCAGAAAGACGATCCTCTCGGCGGAGGTGCTCCCAGGGACCCCCCACCGGCACGCCCCCTACCGAGGAGTCTTAGTTCTTCGAGAAGGAGGAGATCGCGACGACGAGGTACTCGCCTTCGTCGCCATCCTCGACCCGCAGCTCGTCGGTCAGCTTCTCCAGCGAGCCGCCGACCTCGGGCAGCTCGAAGCTGGCGCGCAGGCGCTCGGCGCCGCCCTGGGTCATCGGCCCGACCTTGAGCTCGATCCCTTTCGGCAGCTCGGCGATGCTGAGGGAGACGTGGCCGTCGGTGAAGCCCTGCGGAGCGCGAGCCGAGATCGCGTCGCTGAGCAGCATCGTGTCCGAGAGCCGATCGACGCTGATGTCCTGGCGCGCGGCCAGGGCGGAGAGGGCGCGGCTGAGGACCGGCCCGACGATCTCCGGCGGTCCGACCCGGATCCGGGTCTCCTCGTCGGCGGTGACCGAGAAGGTGGAGCCGGTGACGGCGCCGTTCTCGCGCGCCTGCAGCGCCAGGTGCATGCGGATCTCGGTGCCTTTTTCGGCCCCGCCTTTGATCTCGAAGCTGCTGGAGAGGGCTGCGATCAGGGTCAGCCCGATCCGCAGGCTGGGGCGCTCGACGTCGGGCCGGGGCCTGATCCCGGTGCCGTGGTCGCGGATCACGACCGTGAGGCCGTCGAGGTCGCTCTCGGCCTCCACCTCGAGCGGACCCGGCTCGCTGCCGGCGTAGGCGTGTACGACCACGTTCATGCAGGCCTCGGTGACGACCGTCTTCAGGTCCGCGAGCGAGGCCTCGTCCATCCCCAACCGTTCTGCCAGTCCGGCAAGCGCGTGGCGGACCACGGCCACGTTCTCCGCCCGGGCGGGAAGGGACATTTGGAGCCCCGTTCGTTCGTTGGTTGAGGTATTCAAAGTTCCAGCCTGCCCCCAGGAACGTCGAGGCTCGTCATCCAGAGGCGCGAGCATAACTGCCGCCTCTCCTACAAAGCCTGCTTACCCCTGCCACGGTGCAGCAAACCGCCGTGCAGCGATCTTGGCAGCCTGCGGTAGCATCGTCCCGTGAACCCTGCCCCGTTCGAGGTGAAAGTGGGAGATCTCGAGCACGGCGTCCGGACCATCTCGGTACGCGGCGAGCTCGACCTCAGCACCGCTCCCGAATTGGAGGGCCCGCTCGACGAGGTCCTCGACGGAAACGGCGGCTCGGTGCTGATCGACCTCTCCCGCTGCGAGTTCATCGACTCCACCGGCATCGCCCTCATCGTCCGCGCCTGGCAGCGGCTCGACGGCGACGGCGGCGGGCGTTCCCTGGTCATCTGCAGCCAGAACGACCAGGTGCGGCGGGTGCTGGAGATCACCGGCCTCGAGCTCTCGATCCCGGTCCACCTGACTCGCGACGACGCCCTCGCGGCCCTCTCCGCTTAAGCCGCCGCCCAGGGAGGGAGTAGGCCGCCCCACCCTGGGGTAGCCGCTTCTCGATGTCCCCTCCCCCGCGCCGTCCCCGGCTCCCCCGCGAGCTGTTCGAGACCCGCAGCCACGCCTGGCACTCGCTCGGCCTCGGGGACGAGCTGGCGCCGCGGTTCTCCAAGCGGCAGTTCGGCGGCCTGCTGCTGGCGCTGCTGGTGATCTCAGGCACGCTCTTCGTCTACGGCCACCGGCACCAGATCGCGCCCGGTTACGGGCAGTGGATCCGGCTCGGAACCGTCGTCGTCCTCATCGTCGTCGGTTCGGCCGCCGTCCACTGGCTGGTGCGGGGCCTCTCCCCCCGCCTCTACCGCCGGCTCGACCCGGCCACCGCCGGCACCACCGGCTTCGTCGTCCGCCTGCTGGCGATGACGGCGGTGGTGATCCTCGCCCTGCGGATCGCCGGCGTCAACGCCAGCACCCTCGCCGTCGGCGGTGCCTTCACCGCGGTCCTGCTGGGGCTGGCGGCGCAGCAGGCGCTGGGCGGGATCTTCGCCGGCATCGTCCTCCAGAGCACGCGGCCCTTCCGGGTCGGTGAACGGGTGCGCCTGGTCGGCGGCGCCCTCGCCGGTTCGCTCGAGGGCACCGTGACCTCGCTCGGCCTCTTCTACACGACCCTCAGCCAGGGAGCCGACCGGCTGCTGGTGCCGAACAACGTCCTCCTCAGCCTCGTCGTCGTGCCGCTGCGCGAGCCCGACAAAGTCGACGTCCGCGTCCGCTTCCCGGTCCAGGCGAGCCCGCACGAGATCGAGCAGCGGCTGCTGCAGGCGATCACGGTCCCGACCCGCTACAAGCCGAGCGTCTCGCTGGAGGAGCTCGACGGCGACGCCGTCGTCTTCCGGGTCAGCGCCACGCCGCTGCGGCCCGAGGACGGCTCGCAGTTGGCCGAGGAGGTGCTGGAAGCGCTGCGCCGCTCGGAACCGGCGACGGCGGAAACCCGGCGCGAGGAGTGAGGCTCAGTCGGCGAAGACGAGGATCGCCAGGTTGACGAGGATCGCCAGCGGGGTGATCGTCAGGGCGATGCTGCGGAAGAACCTGGCGAACCCGCCCCGGTAGCGGATGCTCTCGAAGATGCCGAGGCCGACGACATGGGCGAGGTTGGCGAGGGCGACGCCGATCGCGATCAGGATCGCCACCGCTTCCCAGCCGGACTCGTGGCCGGCGCCGGAGGCGATCGCCGCGGCGAGGATCGCGACGACGATCGTGCCGAGAACGCCGGCGATCATCCCCGCCAGGTCCGAGCGGGTCATCCCCGGGATGTAGGCGCCGCCGGCGACTTCCTGGTCGGCGATCGGGTTGATCGTGCCGCGGCCGGAGGACTCGACGTCGACGACGTGGTCGGGTTCGTTCTCCGCGTGCTCGAGGATCACCAGCCGCAGCGGCGGCTCGATCGATTCCTGGGCCCGCTCGTAGAGGCCCTTCTCGTACCACTCGGTCTGCCCCTCGGCGTGGGAGAAGATCAGGACTTCGTCAGCGGGCGCTTTAAGCAGCGCGTCCTGAGCCGCCTGCACCGGGTCGGGATCGCCGATCTCGCCGTCGACCTCGAGACCCCCGTCGCGGAGCGCCTTCAGGTTCCGCTGCAGGCGGTCCTCGGCGCGCTCCCGCGGGCCCTCGATGTCGCCGAGAGTGTGGCGCAGCGGGCTCGCCTCCACCGCGGGGACGACGATCCGCACCTCGACTCCGGCGCCGTTGGCGTTTGCCTGCAACTGCTCCAGCGGCTCGGAGCCGTGAAGGTCGTCGGTGACGATCGCGATCACTCGGCGGGGCATGGCTGGCCTCCTACTCGTTGCGGCGGATCGCCTCGTCGGCGTCCTGCGGGATCTCTTCGTCCGCTTCCCCGAAGGCGGTGTCGGTGGGCTCCTCGGGGGGCGGCGCGTCGCGGTTCGGGAACCGTTTTTCGTCGCCGTGCTCGGCGTTGTCGATCAGCTCCGCGTCGGCGAGCTCGAACCCCTCAGCCTCTCCCTCGCCCGCCTCGACCAGCGGCCGTTCGGCCGGATCGTCGACGGGGTCGTCGGGGGCGGGGCCGCCGATCCGGGCGGCTTCCGCGGCCGCGGCGTCGGCCTCTTCCTCGGCGATCGGGTCTTTCTCGGTCTCGCTCATGAGGGCTTCCTCTCTCCCCACAGGCCGGTCTCGCCCTGGGCCTCGTGCTGAGGCTGACGGCCAGGCTGCTCGGGCGGGGCCAGTTTCTCGTCGGCGCGCCGACTCAGCCCCGCGTAGGCGAGGAAGGCGACGAAGCCGATCACGAAGAAGACCAGCGCGAAGATCGGCGACCAGGCGACCGCGATCAGCGCCAGCAGGATGATCAGGACAATCGGGATCACGTACATGCTGGGCCGGTACCCCTGCCGCCCAGGCATGAAACTCCGCGTCTTCGTTTTCCCCATCTCCCCCGGGGTACTCCGTTGATGAACGGGAAAACGACCGCAAGGAGTTGAGCATGGGGACGCAAGAGGCCGGACACGTCACCGGCACCAAGGACAAGGACTACAACGTCATCTGGTTCGTCGAGCAGTGCCTCAGCAACGTGCTCCGGCTCGAGACCTACATCGAAGACGCGGAGCGCGACGGCGACTCCGACCTCGCCGACTTCTTCCGTCGCGCGCAGGAGACGAGCCGCAAGGGCGCCGAGCAGGGGAAGGACCTCCTGCGCTCGCGCCTCTCTTCCTGAGGGATGCCGATACCGATCAGCACCGGCTCTAGGAGCCGGTGCTGACGGATGCGGTGCGGCCGGCCATCCAGCCGGCGGCGGCGCCGACGACGCCGCCGAGGCCGAGCAGGGTGGCGGTGCGCATCGGGTCCCGCTTCAACTTCGAGGCGGTGCCGTGAGCGGTGTGCTTGGCGGCGAACTTGGCCGCCTTCTTGGCGAGGTTCTTCTTCATCGCTGACATGGGGATCCCCTACCCGGAGGGACCGTCGGCCTACACCGGCTGCGGGACCGAGAGGCCCCGCCGCAGCGAGATCGCGTTCGGCGGCGCGAATTCCTCCCAGTCGTTGTTGAGGTAGGCGAAGACCTCGCGGCGGGCGCGCCAGGCGGCGATCCGGCGGCGCCAGTGGTCGAGCTCGGCCTCCGAGTAGTTGCCGTTGCGGCCGCGGGCGCCATGGTGGAGCCGCAGGTAGGCGACCTCTCCCGCCGGTCGCGCCTCCGGCAGCTCCCTCCGGCCGTCATGGGGGATCACAAGCGATGCGCCCTGCTCCTCCAGCAGCCGCCGCACCGCCGGCACGAACCAGCTCGGGTGGCGGAACTCGAAGCAGTGGCGCGCCGGCGGCAGCAGCTCCAGGGCCGCGGCGAGGACGGCCTCGTCGCGGTGGAAGTTGCCGGGCAGCTGCCACAGCACCGGTCCCAGCTTGCCGCTCTCGCGCAGCGGCTCCAGCGGCTCCCAGAAGCGGGCCAACCCCTGCTCGATCCCGCGCAGCCTTTTCATGTGGGTGAGGTAGCGGCTGCCCTTGACCGCGAAGAGGAAGCCGGGTGGGGTGCGCTCCACCCATCCCTCCACCACCTCGCGCCTGACCAACCGGTAGAAGGTGTTGTTGACCTCGACGGTGTCGAAGACCTCGGCATAGCGCTCGAGCCAGCGCGCCGGCGGCACCCCTTTGTAGATGCCGTGGCGCCAGGAGTCGTAGACCCAGCCCGAGCAGCCGATCCGCACATGTTTCATCGCCAGCCGGGTACCCCGCATCCATGCCGCTGAACGCGATCCTCGACGTCGACGGGACCCTCGTCGACACCAACTACCACCACGCACTCGCCTGGCACCGGGCGTTGCACGCCCACGGCCATCCCGTTCAGATGTGGAAGGTCCATCGGCACATCGGCATGGGCGGCGACCAGATCCTCGACGCGCTGATCGGCTCCGACGCCGCAGCCGAGCAGGGCGACGCGATCCGCGAGGCCGAGGCCGAGGCCTACGGCGAGCTGATCGGCGAAGTCGAGCCGATGGAGGGGGCGCGAGAGCTGATCGAGAGGCTGCGCGAGGCCGGCGCCAGCGTCATCCTCGCCAGCTCGGCCAAACAGGAGGAGGTCGACCACTACCTCGACCTGCTGGAGGCGCGCGACCTCGTCGACGACTGGACCACCTCGGCCGACGTCGAGAGCACCAAGCCCGAGCCCGACCTCGTCCTCGCCGCGCTGGAGAAGGCGGGTGGGGACGACCCCGCGGTGATGGTCGGCGACTCGGTCTGGGACGTGAAGGCGGCGAAGGCCGTCGGGGTCCCCACCATGGCGGTCCTCACCGGCGGCTTCTCAGAGGCGGAGCTGCGGGATGCGGGTGCCTCGCAGGTGGTCGAATCGATAGCGGAGCTCGATTTCGAGCCGCTGTTTGCGGAGTCCTCCAAGAATTGAGGTTGGCCTCAGCCCTCCGATCGGGGAGGTTCTGCCCGTGGCACGGAGGCGGGACCGAGTCGATCAGGAACTGATCAAGGCGCTGTCGCACCCCCTGCGGGTGGAAATCCTCGAACGCCTGCAGGGCAGGATCGCCAGTCCGATCGAACTGTCACGGGAGCTCGACGCGAGCCTCGGCGTGATCACCTACCACGCCAAGACCCTGATCCACTGCGGCTGCCTCGAGCTCGTCTACAGCGAGCCGCGCCGCGGCAGCCGCGAGGACTTCTTCGCCGTCACCTCCCGCTCGGCCCTGCGCCGGAACTAGCTCTTCGTTTCGCCGGACTTCGCCTTCTGCTTGTTGACGGTGCGGGCGGCGATTTCCTCCGCCCGCTCCTCCGAGCGACCTTCTTCCTTCTCGCTCTTCTTGATGTGTTTGTACTGGCGGTCGCGTTTGCTGCCTTTCTTGACTCCGCGCGGCGGCATCAGCTCACGCTCGCTTTCTGGCGCTGGCCCTCGTGGACGCCCTCGGCGAACTCCTCGACGATCTTCGCCTTGAAGGCTTCGAGGTCGTCCGGTTTGCGGCTGGAGACGAGCCCCTCGTCGACGTGGACCTCCTCGTCGACCCACTTGGCGCCGGCGTTGCGCAGGTCGGTCTGCAGGCTGGGCCAGGAGGTGAGGGTGCGGCCCTCGGCGACGCCGGCGTCGATCAGCGTCCAGGGCCCGTGGCAGATCACGCCGACCGGCTTGCCCGCCGCGAAGAAGCCGCGCACGAACTCGAGCGCCTCCGGTTTGGTCCGCAGCTGGTCGGGGTTGGCGACCCCGCCGGGAAGGACGAGCCCGTCGTAGTCGCCGGCATCGGCCTCGCCGACGGCGCGATCGACGGGGAAGGCGTCGCCCTTGTCGAGGTGGTTGAAGGCCTGGATCTCGCCGGCTTCGGGCGCCAGCAGCTCGGCTTCCGCGCCGGCCTCCCGCACCGCTTCCAGCGGCTCGACCAGCTCGACTTGCTCGACGCCCTCGTTGGCGGTCAGGAAGGCGATCTTCTTTCCCTGCAGGCGGTCTGGCATCGCGACCCCTCCTCGTTCTCGTCAGGTGCTTGCGGTCACCTGACGAGTACCCCCGTGGGCGCGGGCTTAACGCGCTGCAGCCTGCGAGGCGGGGGCGGCCGGCGGCGTCGCAGCCGCCTCGGCCTGGCTGCGCTGGCGCTGCCAGCCGAGCTCGAAGGCGAGGGGGACCTGGATCCGCTCCTTCGCCAGGCAGCGCGGGCAGGAAGTCCAGGAGGACGCCGCCTGTGCCGAGTATCCGCTCCCACAGTTGTCACACCGAAACATCTCGCGTCTCCCGTCTCTATCCCGTTCGTCGAAACCCGTTGGACCGTTGACTACCCTTGGGCCAATGGGGAGAAACGACAATGTGCGCAATCTGTCACCCCGGCGCGGAATGCCCGTGCCGGGCCGCCGTTGTGCTCGCGTGCAAGAGTGACGCCGATGTCGGAGCCCCAGGAACTGGAGCTGTGGCGCTATCTGAGGAGTCAACGTGAGCTTGCAGCACGCCTGATCGAAGGCGACTCCCTCGACCAGGTGGCGCCGCGGTTCCTCGAAATCGTCGCCAACCTCCTGCGTTGGGAGGCCGGGGCGATGTGGGAAGTGACCGGGGAGATGGAGCCGCTGCGGCTGGTCTCGGGCTGGAGCACGCCCGACCTCGACGCGCGGCCGCTCTGGCGGCGCAGCCGCGAAATCGACTTCATGCGGGGCACCGGGCTCCCCGGCGACGCCTGGGGCAGTGGGCAGATCGCCCTCGCCCCCGACTACAAGGCCTACCCGACGCCGACGCCCCGCTTCGAAACCTCGGCGGAACTTGGGCTGGAGGCGGCCCTGGCGATCCCTGTCCCCACCGGATCGCCCGAGAACGTCCTCGCGGTTGCCGAGTTCCACACCACCTCCTTCAACCCCCAGTCCGAGGAGCTGCTGGAGCTGCTGGCGAGCTTCGCCGACCAGCTCGGCACCTTCATCGCCAGGCGCCGGGCGGAGGCGAAGAGCGCCGAAGCCGAGCGCTTCCGCCAGCATCTGGCGGAGGTCGTGCGCGGTACCCAGGACGCCGTCCTCAGCAAGGACCTGGAGGGGATCGTCACCACCTGGAATCCAGCGGCGTCCCGGCTCTACGGCTACAGCGCCGAGGAAGCGATCGGGCGTCACGTCTCTTTCCTCGTCCCCCCTGATCACAAGAACGAGGAGATGGTGATTCTCGACCGAATCAAGCGCGGCGAACGCCTCGAGACCTACGAGACCGAACGGATCCGCGCCGACGGAGCCCGGATCGCCGTCTCGCTCACCGTCTCCCCGATCCGCAGCCCGCTGCGGGGGTTGATCGGGGCCTCGGTCGTCGCCCGCGACATCACCGCCGAGGTGCGGCGCCGGCGCGCCCAGGAGTTCCTCGTCGCCGCCAGCCGCCTCCTCGACAGCTCGCTCGACCCGGTCGAAACGGCGCGGACGATCGTCTCCACCGCGGTGCCGGAGCTGGCCGAGCTCTGCCTGATCGACTTCCGCCGGCCCGACGGCTGGTACGGCGACAGCGTCGTCGCCGGCGCCAACCCGGAGATGGCGGCGCGGCTGGAACGGATCCGCCGCGAGCAGCCGCTCGACCCCGCCGGCGAGCATCCGGTGGCGCAGGTCCTGCGGCTGAACCAGCCGATGGTCTGGCGCGACCTGAAGGCGCCCGAGGTGGTCGACAAGGTCTCCCAGAACGCCGACCACCTGCAGCTGATGAACGACGCCGGCTACAACTCGGCGGCGGTGGTCCCGCTCACCGCCCGCGGGCGCACCCTCGGTGCCCTCTCCTTCCTCCACGCCCACGGCGACCTGCGCTACGACCAGGGTGACCTCGAGTTCCTCTCCGAGCTGGGGGAACGGGCGGCACTGGCGCTGGACAACGCCCGCCTCTACCGGGAGCGCGACCGGGTGGCCAGGAACCTGCAGCGGGGTCTGCGGCCGCCGCACCCGGCCGAGGTGCCGGGACTCGGGATCTCCGTCGTCTTCGAGGCGGCCGGAGAGGGGATCGAGGTAGGCGGCGACCTCTACGACGTGATCCCGAGCGACCACGGCTGCTGGATCCTCGTCGGCGACGTCGCCGGCAAGGGCAGCACCGCCGCCGGGGTCTCGGTCGCGGTCCGCCACTCGGTCCGCGGCCTGACCCGGGAGATCGGCGAGCCCGACGAGGTCCTGCGGCGCGTCAACGAGCTGCTGCTGACCGGCGATAGCCTCAACGACTTCGCCACCGGGATGCTCGCCTGCGTGCGCCGCGAAGAGGACGGCTGGCACCTGACGCTGGCCTCGGCGGGGCATCCGCCGGCGGTCCTGGCCGGTCCCGAGGGGCCGCGGCTGCTCGGCGGCGGCTCCGTGCTCGGCGCCTGGCACGAGGCCAACGTGGAGCGCCACGAATGTCTCCTCAGGGCCACCGACACCTTTGTCCTCTGCACCGACGGCTGGCTCGAGGCCGGCCCGTCCGGCTCCCACCAGGGTCCCGACAGCTTCGCGGAGATGACGCAGTCCCTCTGCGGGCTGGAGCTCGACGAGGTGACCGAGCGGCTGCGCGCAGATGCGGTCGGCCGCAGCTCCGGGACGCTCCGTGACGACCTCGTCGTGCTGGCGATCCGCCCCCAGGGCGCCTCGGAGATCGAGGCGCCCCAGGAGCTCGCGCTCAGCCGCTCCGCCTAGCTTTTAGCTGCGGCTTTTTTGCCGGAGCCGCTTTTGCGGCCACCGGCTTTCTTCGATCCCGAGGAGCGTTTCGCCGCCGGTTTCGCTTTCGCCGCGGGGCGTTTGGCCGCGGCTTTTCTCGCCGTCGCTTTTTTGGGTTTCCGCGCCGGGGTGGAACCGCGACGCTGAGCGGCGGGGATGTCCTCCCGCGCGACCGCGCCGGTCAGCGACTTGATCTGGCCCTGGAGGAAGTTGGCCATTTTTTCCTCCTCGCGGCGGATCCCCCGCGCGAGCTTGGCCGTCTCGGAGTCCTGGACTTTTTCGGCGAGCGTCTCGATCGCGAGGTAGGTGGCGATCTCCTCGTGCTCGTTGAAGTACTCGGTCTTGGCGTTCTTCAGCATTTTCTCCTGCTCGCCGGAGCCGCGGATCGCGTGCAGGGGACCCTTCGCCGCCGCGGTCAGTTTGCCGACCGCGCCCTGCAGGGTCTGGCCGCCGCCGCCGAGTTTCTTGATCCGGCGCTCGACCTGTTTGGCGTGCTGTTTCGTCTCTTTCAGGTGCTGCTGAAGCCGTTTTTTGTAAGGGCCTTTGACGGTCATCGCGATGTGGGCCTGCAGGGCAGCCTCCAGTTCGCGCTCCTTGCCGTAGGCCTCGCTGAGGTACTGGACCAACTTCGCGTCACGCTCGTTCATGTCCGCCATCGCGATTTGCGCCTCCTCCTTGCATTGTCGACTGCGTTTTCCTACCCAGCGGCCTTGTGGCGAAACTGGGCCGCGGGAGGGTAATGATTCGGCCGCCGCCGACTAGACTCCCTGCCGTGAGCGACGACGCGATCGAGCACGGATTCCGCGAGGGGGACAAGGTCTGGGTCCAGGACGGCGACGGCAACCGCCACCCCGGCGTCTTCGTCGGCGACAACGAAGCGTCCGGCTGGTTCGGCGGCGGCCCCAGCGCCTACGTCGCCCACCCGGAGGCCCACCAGGCCGAGGTCGTCTCGATCTTCCGCATCACCCCCCGCGACGAGTAATTTCGGCGGCTGTCGATTTCGACGCCGCCCGTTCGTCGCAGTGGTGAAAGGGCGGATCAGCCGCCCCCGACAGAGGAGGACC
>DATMBY010000147.1:0-3063 GCA_035558995.1 Solirubrobacterales bacterium | reverse complement strand
CGGTCGAGGGACTTGTCGATCTCCTCGAAGAGGGTGTCTACGAGCTTCTCCTGCGGAACCTTCCGCAGCGGCTTGCCGCCGGCGAAGATCAGGCCCTCGTTCTTGGCCCCGGCGATGCCGAAGTCGGCGTGGCTGGCCTCGCCGATGCCATTGACGGCGCAGCCGAGGACGGCGACCTCGACCGGCTCCTCGTAGCTTTCGAGCCGCTTCTCGATTTCGGCCACAACGGAGTCCATGTCGAACTGCAGACGCCCGCAGGTCGGGCAGGCGATCAGCACCGGGCCGCGCTCGCGCAGCTGCAGCGCCTTGAGGATCTCCCAGGCGACCTTGACCTCCTCCTCGGCGTGGAAGGTCGAGAGGCTGATCCGGATCGTGTCGCCGATCCCGTCGGCGAGCAGCGTCCCGAGGCCGACGGCGCTTTTCAGCGAGCCGCCCCACTTGGTCCCCGCCTCGGTGACGCCGAGGTGCAGCGGGTAGGGGATCTTCTCCGAAAGCAGCCGGTTGGCGGCGATCGTGTAGGGGACGTTGGTCGACTTGATCGAGACCTTGAAGTTCTCGAAGTCGAGGCCCTCCATCAGCTCGACGAACTCGATCGCGGCGGCGACCAGGGCCTCGACCGGCGCCTCGCGCTCGAGCTCGTGCAGGTGCTTGGGCAGGGAGCCGGAGTTGACCCCGATCCGCATCGGCACCCCGGCGGCGTTGGCCTTCGCGGCGACCTCGGCGACTTTGTCG
Source organism: Solirubrobacterales bacterium (assembly GCA_035558995.1). Lineage (GTDB taxonomy): Bacteria > Actinomycetota > Thermoleophilia > Solirubrobacterales > 70-9 > VAYN01. The sequence continues at coordinate 2,331 of DATMBY010000147.1, read as the reverse complement.
CGGCCGCCGATGTTGCCCGGGTTGAGGCGGATGCAGTGGGCGCCGGCGTCGATCGCTTTCAGCGCCAGCGTGTGGTTGAAGTGGATGTCGGCGATCACCGGGATCGGCGATTCCTTGACGATCGTCCTCAACGCCTCGGCGTCCTGCTCGCGCGGCACGGCGCAGCGGACCAGGTCGGCCCCGGCGTCGGCGACCTTGCGGATCTGCTCCATCGTCGCCGCCAGGTTCGCGGTCTCGGTCTTGGTCATCGTCTGCACCGCGACCGGCGCACCGCCGCCGATCGGCACGTTGCCGACGAAGATTTGGCGTTTGGAAGCCATATCTGGAGTCTATTGAGCCCGATCGACGGGCCGGCGCCGAAGGCGCCGGCGTCGTTACCGGACTTCGAAGCCTTCGCCGGTGATCCTGCCGATGTCGTTGGAGAGGCCGAGGAAGAAGAACATGAGGACGATCGCGATGCCGACCATCGTCGCCCGCTCCATCACCCGCAGCGAGACCGGTCGGCCGCGCAGCTTCTCGACCACGGCCCAGAAGATGTGGCCGCCGTCGAGCGGCAGGATCGGCAGCAGGTTGACGAGGCCGAGCGAGAGGCTGACGAGGGCGAGCAGGAGCAGGGCCCGCTCGAGGCCTTTTTCAATCACCTGGTGGCCGACGTCGCTGATCCCGACGACCCCGGAGACCTGCTTGCGCTCTTCGGCTTCGAAGAGGTGGGTGAAGACGTGGACGGTGCCGGTGGCGACTTCCCAGATCGCGTCGCCTGCTTCCCTGGCAGCCGCGCCGGGTCCCACCGCGATCCGTTCGCCGCCGTAGGAGAAGCCGACGAGAGCGCGTTCGGCTTCCTTGTCGTAGCGGGGACGGACCGAGATCGTCACCAGCTCGCCGTTGCGGCGGACCTGCAGCTTCACCGGCGTCGCCGCGATGCATCCGTCCACCTGCTTGCCAGCGCATTCATGCGAGCCGACGGCCTTTCCGAACCGGATCAGCCGGTCTTCGGTATCGAGGCGGGCGTAGCGGTTGCCGTCGACAGCGACGATTTCGTCGCCCGGCTTCAGCACCTTCGCGGCAGGGCTGCCCTGCCGCACTTCGCCCACGCTCTGGTCGATCTGTTCGTGGCCGTTGACCCAGTAGACGCCGAAGAGGATCGCGAAGGCGAGGACGATGTTCACCGCCGGCCCCGCGGCGACGACGACGATCCGCTTCCAGACCGGCTTGCGGAAGTAGGCGTTGGCTTCGTGCTCCGGAGGAACGCTCTCCTCCGGGTTCATGCCGGTGATTTTCACGTAGCCGCCGAGCGGGATCGCTTTCACCCCGTACTCGGTCTCCCCCCGCTTCACCGACCAGATCGTCGGCCCGAAGAAGAGGAAGAAGCGCTCGACCCGCATCCCCGTCGCCTTGGCGGCGAAGAAGTGACCGGCCTCGTGGAGGATGATCAGCAGGCAGAAGCCGACGAAGACCCAGAACCAGCTCATGCGGGCATCAACCCCCTGACCTGCTCCTCGCTGCGCTCGCGCGCCTCGGCGTCGGCGGCGAAGAGGTCGTCGAAGTGGGTCACGGGCCGAGCCGGCATCTCCTCCAACACCCGCTCGATCACCGCCGGGATCCCGGTGAAGGGGATCCGCTCGGCGAGGAAGGCGGCGACAGCGACCTCGTCGGCGGCGTTGAGGACGCAGGGAGCCGTCCCCCCGGCCGCGCCCGCCTCCAAGGCCAGCCGCAGGCAGGCGAAGGTCTCCAGGTCGGGCTCCTCGAAGGTGAGCGAGCCGGCGGCGGCGAGGGCGAGCCGCGGCACGTCGACCTCGGCGCGCTCCGGATAGTTGAGCGCGTAGGAGATCGGCACCCGCATGTCGGGATAGCCGAGGTGCGCCAGCGAAGAGCCGTCGACGAGGTGGATCAGCGAGTGGACCAGGGACTGCGGGTGGACGACGACGTCGATCCGCTCGTAGGGGACCGCGAAGAGGTGATGCGCCTCGATCGCCTCGAAGCCCTTGTTCATCAGCGTCGCCGAGTCGATCGTGATCCTCCCCCCCATCCGCCAGGTGGGATGGGCGAGGGCGTCGGCGACGCTGACCCCTGAGAGGTCCTCGCGGCCGCGGAAGGGGCCGCCGGACGCGGTCAGGACCAGGCGCTCCACCGTCCCCGGCGCCTCGCCTCCGATCAGCTGGAAGAGCGCCGAGTGCTCGGAGTCGACCGGCAGCAGCCGCGCCCCCGTCGCCTCGGCCAGCGCCATCGTCAGCTCGCCGCCGATCACGAGGCTCTCCTTGTTGGCGAGCGCAACGTCAATCCCCTCGGTGAGGGCGGCGATCGTCGGACCCAGCCCGGCGGCACCGACCATCC
>DATMBY010000146.1:0-8222 GCA_035558995.1 Solirubrobacterales bacterium | reverse complement strand
CGGTCTTCCTGCGGGCCGCGTTCGGGGCGCTGGTCTTGCTGGCGTGGACCCGCGGCGCGGTGCTGCGGGCGCGCGAGTGGCCGCACCGGGACGTCTTCCTGCTCGGGGTCGCGGTCGCCGCCGTCAACCTCTTCTTCTACGCGGCGCTGGAACGGCTGCCGCTGGGGATCACGGTCACGCTCGAGTTCGTCGGCCCGCTCGGGGTCGCGATCGCCGGCTCGCGGCGGCGGCGCGACGCCGTCTGGGTGGTGCTCGCCGCCGCCGGGATCCTCCTCCTCTCCGACGGCACCGGCGGCGAGGGGTTCGACGCCCTCGGCGTCGCCCTGGCGCTGGCCGCCGGCGCCTTCTGGGCCGCCTACATCGTCCAGAGCGACCGGGTCGGCACCCTCGGGCCGGGCCCGGGCGGGGCGACGATGGCGGCGGTGATCTCGGCCCTGCTGGTGGCCCCGCTCGGGCTCGCCCAGGGCGGCGGCGAGATCTTCGTCCCCGCCCACCTGGCGATCGGCGCCGCGGTCGGCGTCCTCAGCACCGCGATCCCCTACGCCTTCGAGATGGAGGCCCTGCGCCGCCTCCCCCGCGCCGTCTTCGGCGTCCTGATGAGCCTGGAGCCGGCGGTCGCCGCTGCGATCGGCTTCCTCGCCCTCTCACAGAACCTCGACCCGATCGAAGTACTAGCTATCTCGCTAGTAGTAATCGCCTCAGCAGGAGCCCTCCGCTCAACCGCTACGACCCCACGCGACTGAGGGAGGGGGAGGGGCACCCCCTCCCTACGCCGTTGACCCAGCCCGCAAACGCTCCAGCGCCGAGGCAATCCGCCGCACGCCCTCGGCGGCACGATCCGCCGGCACCGGCGCGAAGGAGAGGCGGAGGCTGTTCTCGCCACCCTCGATCATGAAGTCAGGCCCGGCGACGAAGGAGACGCCCTCGCCTTTCGCCTCGGCGAGGAGCGCGGCGGTGTCGGTGCCCTCGGCAAGGTCGAGCCAGAGGAAGTAGCCGCCGTCGGGGACGACGAACTCGGCCTCCGGGATCTGCTCGCGCAGCGCCTCGACCAGCGCCTCGCAGCGCGCCTTCAGCTCGCCTTTGACGAACTCGATGTTGCGGTCGAGCTCGCCGCTGCGGCAGAGCTCGAGGACGATCGACTCGGCCAGCATGTTCGGCGAGATGTAGGTCTCGTTGGCCTTTTTCGCCAGCTTCTTGATCTCCTCGACCCGGCCGGCGAGGTAGCCGACGCGGACGCCCGGGCTGACCGTCTTCGAAAAGGAGGAGGCATGGACGACTTTCCCGGCCTCGTCCATCGAGAGCATCGTCTCCAGCGGCGCCCCGCTGAAGGGCAGCTCGCGGTACGGATCGTCCTCGAAGATCCAGAAGTCGTGCTCGGCCGCGAGCTCGACCAGGCGCCGGCGCTTCTCGACCGAGAGCGTGCAGCCGGCCGGGTTGTGGGCGTTGGCGATGACGTGGGCGAGCTTGATCGGCCCCTCGGCGAGCGCGGCTTCCAGCTGTGCCACGTCGAGCCCGTCCGCCTCCAGCCGCACCGGCACCAGCTCTACCCCGAGCTGCTGCAACAGGAGCAGCGTGCGGTCGTAAGTCGGCTGCTCGACGACGACCCGGTCTCCCGGCCCCAGCAGGTGCCCGAACAGCATCGCCCCGGCCTCCAGCGAGCCGTTCGTGATCATCACCTGGTCCGCATCGAGGTGCCCGTGCCGCTCCGCCACCCACTGGCAGAGCCCCGGATGCCCGATCCCGACCCCGTAGGAGAGCGCCGTTTCCCAGTCGGAATCGAGCGCCCGCGAAGCCGCCCCCCGCACCTGTTCGTGAGGAAGGATGTCGGCGCTGGGAGCGCCGCGCGCAAAGGAAATCGTGTCGCCTGCCATACGTCCCGACCCTAGCAACGCGCCGCTGTCCCACGATCCGCGGTGATTGCGCAATTCGCACCTCCACATGGGGGGCGAATCCAGGGCGTGTCTGACTAGAGACCCCTATATGAGGGGATCAAGTCAGACACGCCCGTCGCGGAGGGAGAGGGGGCAGGCCATGAAGGTGTTGGCGACGCGGCAGCACGGGGTGGTGACGCGTTGGCAGCTTGCTTCTCTTGGCTTCGGGGTGAAGGCGATCGAGGCAGCGCTAGGCGAGGGGCGCCTCAGCCAGGTTCACGAGGAAGTGTTCGCAGTCGGGCATACGCGAGTCTCGCAACGAGGCCAGTGGTGGGCGGCGGTATTGGCCTACGGACCAGATGCGGTCCTAAGCCACCAATCTGGTGCCGTACTATGGGAATTGAGGCGTCGCCGCAGGGGACCAATCCACGTGACCGCCGCTCTGGGACGCCAGGGGGTTAGGCGCCGCAGAGGAATCTGGATTCATCGCTGCAAGCTGCGGGCGGAGGAAACGACGGTTCATGAGGGCATACGGGTGACCACGGTGGGTCGCACGCTCTTCGACCTCGCCGAAGTCGCTCCCTATGAGGAAGTGAAGAAGGCGGCAGAAGCTGCGGATCGACGCAACCTGCTTCGCCTGCGGGAGCTCGAGGAGGTGTGCGAGCGGGGGAACGGGCGGCGGGCGCTGCGTCCCGTTCACCGACTACTGGTGGAGCTTGGCGCGCCAGCCGAAGGGCGCTCCCCGCTGGAGATCCGCTTCGCCAAGTTTCTTCACGCCCGCCGCATCCCAGCACCGGCTCAGAACGTCGACGTGCTCGGCCACGAGGTCGACGCTCTGTCGCCCGCCGCCAAGCTCATGCCACTGACTGCCCGCTCGAGGAGGGATTGGCGAAGACCCCGTGTGCGGCTGGCGAGCGCCGGACCAAGCGGGGCAAGGACGCAGGGAGGCCGAATAGCAGCGCTATTCGGCCGACTGAGGACGCCGCACCGCGCAGTGTCCGCCGCCGCCAGACGCGTGCGGGGGATTTGCCGAGCCCTCCTCTAGCGGGAGCGGAGCATCTCGGCGGCGATCGCCGCCGTCTCGGTCGGGCTTTCGCCGACCCGCACACCTTTGGCTTCGAGGGCGTCTTTCTTCGCCTGGGCGGTGCCCGAGGAGCCGGAGATGATCGCGCCGGCGTGGCCCATCTGCTTGCCGGGGGGCGCGGTGAAGCCGGCGATGTAGGCGACGACGGGCTTGCTGATGTCGGAGGCGATGAACTCGGCCGCGCGCTCCTCGGCGTCGCCGCCGATCTCGCCGACCATCACGATCAGCTCGGTGTCGGGGTCGGCCTCGTAGAGCTTGAGGATGTCGATGAAGTCGGAGCCGACGATCGGGTCGCCGCCGATGCCGACGATCGAGGAGTTGCCGGTCCCGGCCTGCTTCAGCTCGTTGCCGATCTGGTAGGTCAGGGTGCCGCTCTTGGAGACGACGCCGATCGGGCCCGGGTCGAAGAACTGGGCGGGGATGATCCCGACGTTGGCCTTGCCCGGCGAGAGCACGCCGGGGCAATTGGGGCCGATCAGCCGCACGCCCTTCTCCTGCGCCTTCCAGTACGTGTTCAGCATGTCGAGGACCGGGATCCCCTCGGTGATCGCGATCACCGTCTCCACCCCGGAGTCGATCGCCTCGTTTATCGCCGCGGCGGCGAAGCGGGCCGGGACGAAGATCATCGAGGTGTTGGCGCCGGCCTCGGCGACCGCCTCGGCGATCGTGTCGAAGACCGGCGTGCCCTCGACGTCCTGGCCGCCCTTGCCGGGGGTGACCCCGGCGACGAGGTCGGTCCCGTAGGCCTTGTTGCGCAGGCCGTGGAAGGAGCCCTCGCGGCCAGTCAGGCCGGAGACCGCGAGCTTCGTGCCCTTGTCGACGATGATGCTCATGCGGCACCTCCGGCGAGCTCGACGACGCGGCGGGCGGCGTCGAGCATCGTCTTCTCCTGGTGCAGGTTCGGCAGGTCGGCCTCGGCGAGGATCCGCAGGCCCTCCTCGGAGTTCGTCCCGTCGAGGCGGACGACCAGCGGCATCCCGAGGTCGATCTGCTGGGAGGCGGTGACGATCCCGTTGGCAATCTCGTCGCAGCGGGTGATGCCGCCGAAGATGTTGAAGAGGATCGCGCTCACCTTGGTGTCTGACTTGATGACTTCGAGCGCGTTGACGATCGCCTCGGCTTTGGAGCCGCCGCCGGCGTCGAGGAAGTTGGCGGGCGCGCCGCCGGCCTGGGCGACGACGTCGAGCGTCGACATGCAGAGGCCGGCGCCGTTGGCGAGGATGCCGACGTTGCCGTCGAGTTTGACGTAGGTGAGGCCCTTTTCCTTCGCCATCTGCTCCTGCGGGTCCTCGACGGTGTCGGCGATCTCGGCCAGGTCCTGGTGACGGAAGAGAGCGTTGCCGTCGATCGTCACCTTCGAGTCGAGCGCGACGACCTCGCGGCCGGCGGTGACGATCAGGGGGTTGACCTCGATCAGGTTCGCGTCCTCCTCGCGCGCCACCTCGACCAGCTTCACCAGCACCTCGGCGGCCTGGTCGAGCGCGTCCTCGGCGAGGCCGGCGGCGGCGGCGATCGGCCGCGCGGCGGCGGCGTCGAACTCACGGGTGGGGTCGATGTGGCGTTTCACGAGGGCGTCGGGGTCCTCGGCGGCGACCGCCTCGATGTCCATCCCGCCCTTGGCGGAGACCATCGCCAGCAGCTTCTTCTCGCCGCGGTCGAGGATGACCGAGGCGTAGTACTCCTCGGCGATGTCGGAGCCCCCCTCGATCCAGACCTGGTCGACCCGGAACGGCCCCTCGCCGTGGGGACCGACGATGTCCATGCCGAGGATCGCGTCGGCGTATTCGCGGGCCTCCTCGGCGGTCTGGGCGATCTTGATCCCGCCGGCCTTGCCGCGGCCGCCGATCAGGACCTGGGCCTTGATCGCGCAGGGGTAGCCGATCTTCTCCGCCGCGGTGACGGCGTCCTCGACGGTGTTCGCGACCTCGCCGCTCGGCACGGCGATGCCGTGCTTGGCGAACAGCTGCTTGCCCTGGTACTCGAGGAGGTCCATAGAAGGGGTGGCGCGAGGGGCGCGGCGGCGCAGACTACCGAATGGCATAATGCGCCGCCGCCATGCCCCTTCCCAGTCTCAAAAACGTCAAATGGGTGACCACCGACTGTTACGGCACCCTGATCGACTGGGAGAAAGGGATCGTCGAGGCCTGCAAGAAAGAGGCGGCCAAAGACGGCTTCTCCTTCGAAGAGGGGCCGTTCCTGGAGCGCTTCTTCGAAGTTCAGGCGGAAATCATGGCCGGCTCCTACGAGCTCTACGCCGAGGTGCTGCGCCGCACGATCGTCAAAGTCGCCGGTGAGATCGGCTGGGAGGTCGAGCCCTCCCGCGCCCAGTTCCTGCCCAACAGCGTCGCCTACTGGCTGCCGTTCCGCGAGGCCAACGCGGCGATGGATCGGCTCGGCAAGAAGTACGAGATCGGGATCGTCTCCAACGTCGACGACAAACTGCTGGGAATCAGCCGCCGGCACCTGCGGACCGAACTCGACCTCGTCGTCACCGCCCAGCAGGTGCGCAGCTACAAGCCCGACCCCGTCCACTTCAAAGAGTGCGCGCGGCGGATCGGCGGCAAGAAAGGCTGGCTCCACATCGGGTGCGACTACACGACCGACATCGCCCCGGTGCTGAAAATGAACGTGCCGGTGATCTGGGTCAACCGCCACGGCGAGAAACTGGAAGGGCGCAAAGCCCCCAGCGCGACGGTGAAAAACTTTCGCGAAGCAGTGAAAAAGCTCGGCGCGTCCTGAGCGTCTTCTAGCTTTCAGGCCGCAACTCAGGCGTGAGGCGCCGGTTTCGGGGGTAGTGCGCCCCCCGACTCGCTGATGCAGACTTCCCTTCTACATCCCAGTCAGATGCCTGCCCGTGCGCGGAGCCGGTTCGCGGTGGCCGTGGCGCTCCTGTTGCTGCTCGGAACCGTCACCCTTGCCAGCCGGCCGCGGGCCGAGGCGGCGGAAACCTCGGCCGAAAGGCCGAGCTTCGTCGTCATCCAGACCGACGACGAGACGCTCGACCAGCTTTACGCCAGCTTCGACGTCGGCGGCCTCGAAGTGCAGGCGATGCCCTACACGCACGCGCTGCTCGCCAACCGCGGCATCACCTTCAACCGCTACTACGTCCCCTACCCCCTCTGCTGCCCCTCCCGGGTCAGCCTCCTGACCGGGCGCTACGCCCACAGCCACAACGTCCGCGGCAACGTGCCGCCGAACGGCGGCTACACCGGCTTCAAAGCCCGCGCCGCCTACACCCACAACATCGCCACCTGGCTGCAGGGAGCGGGCTACCGGACGATCCACATCGGCAAGTTCCTCAACGGCTACGGCGACGAACCGTTCGACACCGGCACCGACGTACCGCCCGGTTGGAGCGCCTGGCATTCGGTGCTGAAGGCCGACACCGAGCACTTCTTCTACGGCTACCGGCTCAACAACAACGGCTCGATCGACGGCCCCTACGGCGACCCCGGCAGCTGGGAAACGCGCGAATACGGCGAACGCGACGACTTCGGCTGCCCGAGCGCGCCGCTGGAAGGCAAGCCCTGCTACTACGAGACCGACCGCTTCAACACGATCGCCTGGGAAGAGCTGACCCAGACCTCTCCCGAACAGCCCTTCTACCTGCAGCTCGACTACACCGCGCCCCACGGGGACTTCCGCCGCCCCGCCGGGCCCGAGCCGGCGACCCGCCACTACGGCACCTTCACCGGCGCCCCATATCCGCACAGCCGCTCGCAGGGGTTCAACGAGGGCAACGTCAGCGACAAGCCGCGCTTCATCCGCGAAGCCCCCTACCTCTCCCCGACCGAGGTCCACACCTACCGCGTCTACTACCAGAAGGCGCTGGAGTCGCTGCGCTCCGTCGACGAAGGCGTGAAACTGATCGTCGACACGCTCGGCGGGCTGCACCGGCTGCGCAACACCTACATCGTCTTCACCTCCGACAACGGCTTCTTCTATGGCGAGCACCGCCTCACCGGTGGCAAGTTCCTCGCCTACGAGCCGGCCACCCACCTGCCGCTGCTGATCCGGGGTCCGGGGATCAAGCCGGGCACCTCGACGGGCGAGCTGGCCGCCAACGTCGACATCGCCCCGACCGTGCTCGAACTGGCCGGGGTCAAAGCCGACAAGTCGATCGACGGCCGCTCGCTGGTCCCTTACATGCGCGACCCCAGCCTGCGCAGCCGCCGACCGCTCCTCTTCGAGTCCTTCGTCGAGACCGCCGACGTCGAAGCCAACGGCGAACCGACCGGGCAGCGCCCGGTAAGGGGCCTGCGACCCCGCCAGGCCTCGAGCCAGAAGGACGACGCCAGCGCCTCGATCGTGGCGCCGCCGAAGGACTACGAGGGAATCCGCCTCGGCCCCTACAAGTACATCGAGTGGCCCGACGGCGAGAAAGAGCTCTACGACATCACCAAGGACCCCTACGAGCTCAACAACATCGTCCGCGTCCGCAACCTCTCGCCGATCCGCGCCTTCCTCCACGCCCAGCTGATCCGCCTCGAGGCCTGCGTCGGCCGCGCCTGCCAGGAAGTGGCGCCGAAATTCCCGCTCACCCGCGAACAGCAGCGCAAGGTCGACAAGCAGCGGCGGGAAGAAGAACGGCAGCAGGAACGCGAACGGGAAGAAAAGCGGCACCACAAACGCAAGGGGTAGGTTCGTGATGGGGGCGGGTAGGGCCTGACCCCCTCCTCTCTCAACTTGCTCGGGTGGGGCCGTAGCTGTCGGTCCGCGGGCCTGCTGCCCGAGAAGTACAAGCCGTTCGGAGGGGGTCAGGCCCTACCCTGATCGCACGGGGCGCTCCACTTGCCGTTTGAGCTGGTTGGGAGAGCTGGGGGGAACTACTTGATGACGGCGAGGGTGTCGCCGCTGCCGACGGCGGTGCCTTCGGAGATCGGGAGGTCTTCGACCTTGCCCGATTTGTGGGCGGTGATCTCGTTCTCCATCTTCATCGCCTCGATCACGCAGATCAGGTCGCCTTCTTCGACCTCGGCGCCCTCTTCGACGTTCAGCTTGAAGATCGAACCCTGCAGCGGCGATTCGAGGACCTCGGACGAGGAGCCTCCGCCTCCGCCGGCCTTCTTCTCACGCTTGGGGGGCTGCTTGCCGCCCGGCGCTGCAGCGGCTGCCACACCGGTGGCCTCGCCGATCACCTTGACGTCGAAGCGCTTGCCGGAGACCTCGACCAGGTAGTCGCGGGCGACCTTCTCGGCCTCTCCCTCTTCGGGGGCGGGCAGGTCGGTCTTCGGGGGCGCGGTGGTCTTCAGCCACTTCTTGTCCTC
>DATMBY010000145.1:0-4377 GCA_035558995.1 Solirubrobacterales bacterium | reverse complement strand
CGCGCCTTCGTGCCGCTGGTTCCGACCGTCCTCGCCACCGGCTGGGCCTCGCTGCTGCTCTGGATCACGGGGATCCCGCTCAACCCGATGTCGGCCGCGCTTGGGGCGCTGACGATCGCGATTGCCACCGAGTTCGGGGTGCTGCTGAGTGGGCGCTTCCACGAGGAGCGGCGGGGCGGGGCGGGGACCGAGGAGGCGCTGCGGCTGGCCTACTCGCGGACCGGCGCCGCCGTGCTCGCATCCGGCGTCACCGCGATCGCGGGCTTCGCCGTCCTCGTCGCCAGCGACGTGCAGATGCTGCGGGACTTCGGGCTGGTCACCGTCGTCGATCTCCTCGCCGCTCTGACCGGTGTGCTGCTGGTCCTGCCCGCGACCCTGCTGCTGCTGGAGCGCCGGTGAGGGACCGCTACTCGATCCTCGTCGGGCTGATCTTCCTGGCGGTGATCGTCGTCGCGACCGTGAATACGATCGAGGGGGGCGGGCCGGGGAGGACGCTCGGGCTCGACGAGCTGCCGCCGCGCTGGCCGCTGCCCGAGTTCGCCGTCCCCGCCGCCGCCGGCAAGCTCGAAGGCGACGCCAACGTCGCCCAGGACGACTGCGAAACCTCGGAGATCCCCTGCCCCGAAGGCTCGGAGCGGACCCCCGCCTGCCGGATCGACGACGACGAAGCGATCCGCGTCTGCGACCTCTTCGACCGCCCCCTGGTGATCTCGTTCTGGTTCAGCAAGGGAGACGGCTGCGTCGCCCAGCAGGACCTGGTCGAGCGGGTCTTCCGGCGCTACCGTGGACGGGTGGGATTTCTGTCGCTCGACATCCGCGACGACCGCGACACGGTGCGGGACCTGATCGACCAGCGCGGCTGGAAGATGCCGGTGGGCTACGACCGCGACGGCGCCGTCGGCAGCCTCTACGGCGTCGGCGGCTGTCCGACCTTCGCCTACGTCTATCCGGGGGGGACGATGCAGAGTGCCAGCGGCGGCGAACTCGGCGCGGCCGAGCTCAGCGATCGCGTCGACCGGCTGCTCGCGGCCACGGCGGCGGCGGAAGGCAGCTGAGATGGGCGCCGACCCCGCAAGCCAGCGGATCGGCTGGGTTCCCGCGCCCGAGCAGGGGTGGGTGGCTCCCCACATCACCTCCGAGTTCCCCGGCCTCGGGATCGCCTGGGTCGAGGTCGACGCCAAGCCGGGCAAGAGCCCGGAGCCGGTGCGGCGGCGGCTGCGCGACCTCTCCGACCGCACCTACGGCGCGCAGGCGATCCGGCTGCGCGAACGACCGATCCCCTGGGCCTACCGCGTCTTCTTCCGCCAGATCGGGCTCGACCCCGACCGCACCCGCACCCCCGTCGAGCAGCTGGCGCTCGACCGCCTCCACGACGGCGGCTTCCGCAGCAACGGCCTCCCGAGGGACGCGCTCGACATCGCGATCGTCGAGACCGGGGTGGCGCTGCGCGCCTTCGACGCCGAGGGAATCCATGGGCGGCTCTGCATTCGCGACTCCGCTCCCGGCGAGTCGCTCGCGGGGATGCCGGGCGAGATGGCGAAGGGGACGCTGGCGATCGCCGACGAGGCGCGCCCGCTAGGGCTCCTCTTCGGGGCGACGGCCGAAGGCCTGCGGGTGGGGAAGGGAACCCGCCGGATCGCGATCGCCGCGATCCAGGTCAACGGCGTGCCGCAGATCGCGGTCGAGGAGGCGCTCTGGATGGCCGCTTCGACCCTGGAGGCGGCGTGACTACACTTTCAGGGGTGCCTGCGCTGCTGAGAGAAGAGGGAATCGCCGGTCTCGACCTCGCCGTCGACGAGCGCGAGGCGCGGCTGCAGCTGCGGCGCCAGATCGGGCGGCTCGAGGCGGAGCTGGCCGGCCTCTTCGGCGAGGCCTTCGGCCACACCGAGGTGCCCCACCGGGTCGGCCCCCTGGCCGCCGTGCCGCGGGTCCTCGACCTCGGAGAGCTGGAGGCGGTCCGCGACCGCCTCGCCGACCGCGTCGCCGAGGCGCGGCAGGCGCTGGTCGAGCGGCGACGGGTCGAGGACGAGAACCGCGCGCTGGTCGAGCGGATGCTCGCCGCCCCGCAGGACTACAAGTGGGTCCAGGTATCTCGCCAGGACCTCGGCCTCGACGGCTGCGGCCACTGGCACTCGCGCCCGCGCCTCGGCCCGATCGGGATGCTGATGGGCTGGTGGCGGGTCAGGATCTCCTCCGGATGCCCGTTAGCCGGGCGGCTCGCGGCCGTTGACCAGGACTAAGGCGAAGCCGGCGAAGGCAAAGCGGGTCGAAGCGGCCGACGAGCGGCCGCCGGCCCCCTGGGGCAACGCGCCCCTGGCCGAGCTGGTCATCCTCGCCGGCATCGTCGCCCTCGCGGTCGGGGTGATCGGCGGGCACCCGGCGGCGATCGGGGCCGGGGTCGCCCTCGCCGGTCTCGGCGGGCTGGAGGTGGCGATCCGCGAGCACTTCGCCGGCTACCGCTCCCACACGACGCTGCTCGCCGGCGCCGCCTTCGTACTCACGACGGGCCTCGTCCTCTACGCCGCCGGCCAGATCCTCGCGGTGGCGCTGGCGGCGGGGGCGGTCGCCTTCGCGCTGACCTTCTACCTCGCCCGCCGCGCCTTCCAGCGCGCTTCCGGCGGCCTCAGCTACCGGATCGGCGGCCTGCGGTAGAGCGCCGCGATCGCCTGAAGGCGACCGCGGCGAGGGCTCATACGGCGACGGGCTCCCGGCCGCCCGAGCGGGTGGACAGCTCGTTGGCGAGGATCCGGCGCTGGCGGGAGGTCAGGGTCCCCAGCTGCTTGTTCTCGTTGAGGGAGAGGGGCATGAGGAACTTCCGCGCCCGCGTCCGCCCCCAACGGCGCTGGCTGGTCAAGAGCTCGGCGATGGTCATGCTCTCGGTCTCCCACGGGCAGTCGCGAACAACCTCCGCGGCATCCATGTCTCCTCGCGCGATCGCGCGCTTCAGCTCGGCCCGCGCTAGCCGCACCATGTTGGCTCTCTCCAGGGCCCTCATGTGCTGCGGTGCCTCGGCTGGGGCTGCGATGGTCGATGGTGGTGCCGGTGAGGCAGCTTCCACTGGGACTCCTCCCTTCAAGGAATCGATTTGCTGGGGTCTGTCGCGTCCGGCCGTGGCAACCCATGCCCCCGAGGGACCTGGTCCTACCGGACCGACTCTCTCTTCCCGAACGCCCCGCCAGGGTCGTCTCGGCGAGGAGGCCAAGCTATGGCTTCGGAGTCGGCGCCGTCAACCCGCCGTTGCCAAGGTTCCGTCCGATCCATTCGCTAAGAGCAACAATTTCGACACATCCCGAAGCTTGTCCAGATCTGGACAAGGACGAAACTCACCCCCCTGGGGGATGTCAAACTTTCGTGACCAAAAAATTAAGTGCGCGGGAGGTCGGGGAAGTCCCCGATGACCCTGGCGATGGTGCCGAGAGCGCCGTCGAGGTGCTCGCGCTCATGGGTCGCCATCAGGCTCGTCCGCAGCAGCGCACCGCCCGGCGGGACGGCCGGGTGGATGGCGACGTTGGTGTAGACGCCGGCGTCGAAGAGGGCCTTCCAGAGCAGCACCGCCTGCCAGTCGTCGCCGACCATCACGGGCACCACCGGCGTCGTCGCCACGCTGCCGTCGGGGAGCGTCCCCGGCTCGACCACCTCGAGGCCGAGGTGGCGCAGACCCTCGCGCAGGTACTGGGCGTTGGCGAGCAGGCGCTCGAACAGCTGCGGGCCGTCCTCGCGGATCACCCGCAGCGCCGCCAGCGCCGCGCCGACGGCGGCGGGGACGGCCGAGGCGCTGAAGACGAAGGAGCGCGAGGAGATCCGCAGGTACTCGATCACGTCGGCGGGGCCGGCGATGAAGCCGCCGCAGGAGGCGAGGCTCTTGGAGAAGGTCCCCATCCGCAGGTCGACCTCGTCCTCGAGCCCGAAGAGCTCGCAGGCGCCGGCGCCGCGGGCGCCGAGGACCCCGGCCCCGTGGGCCTCGTCGACCATCAGCCGGGCGCCGTGGGCCTGGCAGAGCTCGACGATCCGCGGCAGGTCGCAGACGTCCCCCTCCATCGAGAAGACCCCGTCGACGACGACGAGGACGCCGCCGCCGTCCTCGGCCGCCCGCTGCAGCATCTTCTCCAGCTTGTCCATGCGGTTGTGGCGGAAGGGCCGCAGCTTGGCGCCGGAGAGGCGGCAGCCGTCGAGGATCGAGGCGTGGTCTCCCGAGTCGCAGATAACGGTGTCGCCGGGCTCGAGGATCGTGCCGATGCAGCCGACGTTGGACTGGTACCCGGTCGTGTAGACGATCGCGTCCTCGGCCCGCATCCACTCGGCCAGCTCCCTCTCCAGATCGAGGTGGAGCGGGGTGGTGCCGTTCAGCAGGCGGGAACCGGTGACGCCGGTGCCGTA
>DATMBY010000144.1:0-4245 GCA_035558995.1 Solirubrobacterales bacterium | reverse complement strand
GCCCCTCGAGACCCACGACCAGCCGCCCGTGAACGAGCGCCAGTACGAGCAGATGATGGAAGGCAACTGGGCCGGGTTTCCGGCACGGGCGATCTACCGGCGCTCGCTGTTCGAGCACGTGCACGGGTTCGACACCGAGATCGACGGAACGGCAGATTTCGAGCTCAACCTCGCCGTCGCCCGCGAGTTCCCGATCGCCAGCCACGAGACGATGGTCGCCGAGCACCGGGAACACGCCAGCAACATGAGCGACGATGCGGCGAAGATGTTGAGCGAGACGTTGGTGGCGATGCGCCGGCAGCGCCCCTACATCAAGGGTGACCGCGAGCGCAAGCACGCCCACAAGCAGGGCATGCGGAACTGGAAGCGCTACTGGGGTGACCTGCTGGCGGTGCAGGCGGCGCGAGCCTGGCGGGAGGGCCGGAAGGGAGACGCCTTGCGGGGTGCGGCGAAGCTGGCGCGGTACCGACCGGGCGCGCTGCCGCGGATCTTCCGCTCCGAAGACGCGGCGGCCTGAGCTGAGCTTGCCCGTCGCAATCGTCGCCGGAGCGCTCGCCAACAAGCCAGGCAGCGGAGGGGAGGCGTGGGTCCGGCTGTCGTGGGTCCTGGGGCTGCGCCGGCTTGGCTTCGACGTCGTCTTCGTCGAGCGGCTGGCGGGAGACGATGCCGATGGGCAACGGTTTTTCGAGGAGGTGGTGACGGAGTTCCGGCTGGCGGAGAGCTCTGGACTGATCGACGCCAACGGTCAATCCCGTGCCGGGATGTCAGAGGTGGCTCTTAGGGAGGCGGCCGCCGGGGCTGAGGTCATCTTCAACATCAGCGGCCACCTCGATGGCGGGCCGATACTGGCGGGGCCCCGCCGCCGGGTCTACGTCGATCTCGATCCCGGCTTCACGCAGGTCTGGCACTCCGACCCCTCGCTCCCGTTCAGCGTCGACGGACACGACAGCTACGTGACGGTGGGACTGAACGTCGGCACCGTTGCCTCCTCGATTCCGACCAGTGGGATCGAGTGGATCTCGACGCTGCCGCCGGTCGTCCTTGACGAGTGGCCACCCGCGCCCGCGCCGGAGGCGCGGCTGCGGTTCACGACGGTGGCCACTTGGCGGAGCCCTTACGGGAAGGTGCAGATCGGCGATCTCCTCGCGGGCCTCAAGCACCACGAGTTCCGCCGCTTGCTCCAACTCCCCGAATGGGTGACGGAGGCGAGCTTCGAGCTGGCGCTCGCCATCCACGAGGGCGACCGCGCCGATCGCGAGTCACTCCTTGTCCACGGGTGGAAGCTCGTGTCCCCGCTCGAGGCGGCGGCCAGCCCGCGGGCATTCCGTTCCTATCTGCGCGAGTCGGACGCCGAGTTTTCGGTAGCGCAGGGGGTCTATGTCGAGGGTAAGACCGGCTGGTTCAGCGATCGGACCGCTGCCTACCTAGCGTGCGGCCGGCCGGCGCTGGTTCAGGACACCGGCCTGGAGGGTCGGTTGTCGTCCGGGGAGGGACTGCTGACCTACTCCCGCCCGGAGGAGGCCGCCGAGGCGGCGCGCCAGATCATCGCCGATCCGGTGGCCCACGCCATCGCTGCCAGGCAGATCGCGGAGGAGCACCTGGACTCCGATCGTGTGCTCGGGCGCCTGTTGGAGAGGATCGGAGTCCGTGGTTAGGGGGCGGCTTCGCTTCCTGCCTACCCCTGCAGTCGTCCTGGCGGTCCTTCTCTTCGGCTTTGCAGTGGCGTCCGGCGACGGCGGGCAGGTTCAGTCGCTTGCCCGGCCGCGGGTCTCGATTGTCGGCTCCCCGCGAGTCGTCTTCGATTGGAGCCGCGAAGCCTGCCTATCCGGGAACTACCCCGATCAGCCGGCGCGGGCCTTCCGGGATTTCCGCGGCCACATCCAGCTCCTGCTCTCCCATTACGTCAACTACCGGCTGATCGGGCCCTCGTTGGATGGCCTGCAGCCCGACTGCCACCCCGTCATGAGCTCTCCGGAAGATCCGCGCCCCTCCTCGTTCGCGGACCGGGAATGGATCGCCTCAGTCTTCACCCGCGACGGACGCAATATCTGGGCGCTGGTGCACGAGGAGTATCAAGGCAACCGGCATCCGGGTCGTTGCCCCAGCGGTTCCTATTACCGCTGCTGGTACAACGCGGTCATCTTGGCGCGCTCCAAGGACGGCGGCCGCACCTACGAACCGGCTCGGCGCGGCTCGCGGAGACTCGTGGCCACCCCGTCTTTCCGCTATAGGCCGGACCTCGGCTCCCGCGGCGTCTTTGCTCCGAGCAACGTGGTCCGGGGGCGGGACGGGGCCTATTACTCCCTCGTCCGGGTCCGCGATCTCACCGGCCGTGAAGGCGTTTGTGCGATGCGCACCGCTCAGATCTCGTCGTCCGGCGCATGGCGGGCCTGGGACGGCGAGGGGTTCGACCTGCGATTCCACGATCCCTACCGCACTCCGGGTCGGCCCCGCCTCCCCTGCGAGGTGATCGAACCCGAAGCGGTCGCAACGATGACCGAAAGCCTTACCTATAACCGTGCCCTGCATCGATACCTGCTCGTCGGCCTTGCGCTCCCGGGTCCATCGAGCATCGGATCGAAGGTGCGCGGCCTCTACTACTCCACCTCGACGGACCTAGTGCACTGGGCTCCCCGCGCCCTGATCGCGCCGGCGGTGACGAACCACAGCCATCGCTGCGGGGGACCCTCGGCAATCGCCTATCCATCCGTGATCGATCCAACGAGCGACTCGAGGACTTTCGCCACCAGCGGCAAGAGGCCCTATCTCTATTACACGCTGCTCCACTACGACCACTGCCGCCTGAAGGCCAACCGGGACCTGATGCGAGTTCGACTCGAGGTCGACCGGTGAGCGAGCCCCTGAAGATCTTGCTCGCGGGCATGGTCGCCGGCGATCCCCGTCAGGGTGGGGCGACCTGGGCGGTGCTGCAGTACGTTGCGGCGTTTTCCGAACTTGGGCACGAGGTGATGCTGGTAGAGCCGGTGGCTGCCGAGGCACTGGAGCCGAATGGTGACGTGGTGCGCTATTTCGACTCGCTGCCGATTCTGGAGGGGCGTGGTGCCCTGCTGGCGCAGGGAAGGGAAGAAACCGTGGGGCTGCCCTACGCGGATCTGCTGGAGTTTGCGAACGACGCCGACCTGCTGCTGAACATCTCGGGCATGCTGCGGGACGAGCGGCTTCTGGAGGCGGTGCCGGTGCGGGCGTTTCTCGACCTCGACCCCGGCTTCAACCAAGTCTGGGAAGCCACCGGGAGCGGAATGGGCATTGGCCGTCATACGCACTGCGTCACCGTGGGCGCCCGGGTCGGGACTGACGATTGCTACGTTCCCACCCTCGGTCGCCGCTGGATCCACACCTTGCCGCCGGTGGCTTTGGGACGTTGGCCGCAGGCCGAGGAACCACCGCGCCGCGCGTTCACCAGTGTGGGCCATTGGCGCAGCTACGGCTCGATCGACCACGGCGGAGTCCGCTATGGCCAGCGCGCACACTCAATGCGCGATCTGGTGGAGCTGCCGCACCGTTCTGGGGAGCGGTTCGAATTCGCGCTCGGCATTCACCCCGGCGAGATCGACGACCTGCGGGCGCTGCGGGAGAACGGCTGGGCGCTTCTTGACCCCTGCGAGGTGGCGGGAGATCCCGATCTCTACGCCTCCTTCGTCCGCAGCTCCAAAGCCGAGCTCGGAGTGGCGAAGAGCGGCTATGTCAACTCGCGCAGCGGCTGGTTCAGCGACCGAAGCGCCGCCTATCTCGCCAGCGGACGACCGGTGGTTGCCCAGGACACGGGCCTTGCCGAGGTGCTTCCCACGGGCGAAGGGCTGCTGTTGTTCGGCAACGTCGAGGAGGCTGCGGCCGGGGTTCAGGAGGTGAGCGCCAATCCCGGACGTCATGGGCGGGCGGCGCGCGATCTGGCCGAGGACATCTTCGACGCACGCAAGGTCTTGCCTCGCCTGCTGGAGCGATTGGCAGTTCCCGGTGACGAAATATGATCGCGCGCTTGGGGGGCAGTGTCATCAATCAGGTAGAGGTGGAGCGCGACTCCGGATTCGACCGCTACGGCCACGGCGAGGTCCGAGGAATCGCGGATGGTGAAAAGCTGACGGTGCAGGGCTGGGTGATCGGAAGAGGCTCGGTGGCCGTTGGTGTCGAGCTGGGCGATCCTGCGGGCGGGAAGATCGCCGACGTGGCGATCGATCAGCCCCGGCCAGACATCGCGGCGGCATTCGAGGGCCTGGTCGGAGCAGC
>DATMBY010000143.1:0-17112 GCA_035558995.1 Solirubrobacterales bacterium | reverse complement strand
CTGGAAGTCCCGCGTCGCCTTGTCGATCGCCCAGTGGGACTTCGCCAGCAGCTCGCGCGCCTCGCCGCCGGCCGCCGGGTCGGGCTCGCCCGGCTCGGTCCGGTCCTCCGCCTCCTCGCAGAGCCGCCAGAGACGCGAGAGGAAGCGGTTGACGCCCTCCACCCCCTCGTCGGTCCAGTCGCCGCCGCGCTCGGGCGGGCCCATGAAGCAGACGTAGGTGCGGGCGGTGTCGGCGCCGTAGCGCTCGACGTAGTCGCCGGGGCTGACGGTGTTGCCCTTCGACTTCGACATCTTCGCCCCGTCGCGGGTGATCATCCCCTGGGTGAAGAGGTTGGCGAACGGCTCCTGGACGCCAACGTGCCCGAGGTCCGCCAGCGCCTTGGTGAAGAAGCGCGCGTACATCAGGTGCAGGATCGCGTGCTCGACCCCGCCGATGTACTGGTCGACCGGCATCCAGAAGTCCGCGGCCTCGCGGTCCCAGGCGGCCGCGCCGTTCCGCGCGTCCAGGTAGCGGAGGAAGTACCAGGAGGAGTCGACGAAGGTGTCCATCGTGTCGGTCTCGCGGCGGGCGGCGGCGCCGCAGCGCGGGCACTCGGTTGCGACCCAGTCCTCGGCCGCCGCAAGCGGGCTCTTGCCCTGCGGCGCGTAGTCCTCGATCTCCGGCAGCTCGACCGGCAGCTGCTTTTCCGGCACGGGAACGATCCCGCAGTCGGTGCAGTAGGCGACGGGGATCGGTGCCCCCCAGTAGCGCTGGCGCGAGACCAGCCAGTCGCGCAGGCGGTAGTTGACGGCGGTTTCCCCGCGGCCCTCCGAGCGCAGCCACTCGACGATCTCCCCGTAGGCCTCGCGGTTGTTCTTCCCGTCGAAGCGCCCGGAGCCGACCATCGGCCCGTCGCCGGAGTACGGCAGACCGGCATCGTCGCGGGCCTCCTCCCCCTCGCTGCCTTTGATCACCCGCTTGACCGGCAGACCGAACTTCTGGGCGAATTCGTAGTCGCGGCTGTCGTGGCCCGGCACCGCCATGATCGCTCCGGTCCCGTACTCCATCAGCACGTAGTCGGCGACGAACATCGGGATCTTCTCGCCGTTGACGGGATTGACGACGGAGCGGCCGAGCGGAACCCCGGTCTTGTCCCGGTCCTCGGCCCCGCGTTCCTCGGCCGACTCGCGCCCGACCCGGTTGACGTACTCGCGCACCTCCGCCTCGGCCGGCGTCCCCGCGACGAGGCGCTCCAGCTCCGGGTGCTCCGGTGCGAGGACGAAGAAGGTGGCGCCGAAGAGGGTGTCGGGACGGGTGGTGAAGACGGGGAAGTCGAGGTCGACCTCCTCGCAGCGGAAGACCACCTGCGCCCCCTCGGAGCGGCCGATCCAGTTGCGCTGCATGGTGATCACGTGCTCGGGCCAGGACTCGAGCCTCTCGAAGTCCTCCAGCAGGCGGTCGCCGTACTCGGTGATGCGGAAGAACCACTGCTCGAGGCTTTTCTGGATCACCTCGGTGCCGCAGCGCTCGCAGCGGCCGTCGACGACCTGCTCGTTGGCGAGCACCGTCGCGTCCTTCGGGCACCACTGGACCGGCGCCTCGGTCCGGTAGGCGAGCCCCTTCTCGAACAGCTGCAGGAAGATCCACTGGGTCCAGCGGTAGTACTCGGGCGTGTGGGTCGCCAGTTCGCGGGACCAGTCGATCGAGATGCCCCACTCGCGGAACTGGCGCCGGAAGGACTCGATCGAGCGCTCGGTCGCGACGCGCGGCGGCTCGCCGGTTTTGATCGCGTTGTTCTCAGCCGGGAGGCCGAAGGAGTCGTAGCCCATCGGGTGGATCACCTCGAAGCCGTGGCGGCGACGGAAGTGGGCGATCGCGTCGCCGACCGCGTAGCACTTGAGATGGCCGACGTGGGGCTCGCCCGAGGGGTAGGGCAGCATCTCCAGCACGTAGGACTTCGGCTTCGAATCGTCGAAGCCGGGCTGACCGGGGTTGGCGACCTCCCAGGTCTTCTCCTCGGCCCAGACGGCCTGCCACCGGCGCTCGATCTCTTTCGGCTCGTAACCCGCCATCGCGGCTGCGATCTTACGAGGGCCGCCCGCGGCGGCGCGTCACCCTCCGCGGAGCCTCAGCGGGGATAGGAGTAGGTGACCGAGGAGATGTCCTGGAGGATGTGGGGCCAGACGTAGACCTCGATCGTCGCCGCGATCAGCAGCACCGGGATCGCCAGGGCGACGGTGATGAAGGTCGCCGCGAGCAGCTGGTTCCACTCGCCGCGGCGGCTGGCGATCAGCCAGGCGGCGAGCGGGAGGAAGAGCGCGGTCAGCTCCGGGATCGCGTGCGGGAGCACGGTGAGGATCAGCTCGAGGCGGGAGATCTGCAGCTGGTAGGCGATCGAGGAACCCTGGAAGCCGAGGTAGAGCGCCTGCGTGGAGAGCGAGAAGAGGGTGACCGCGCAGACGAAGAGGATCGCGAACTCGCCCGCCTTGACATGGACCCAGCGGGAGAAGCCGATCCTCTGCGCGGCGGCGATCGGCATCGAGGCGCCGGCGATGAAGCCGGCGACGCAGGCGGTGCCGTGGAGGGCGAGGACGAGCGAGTTGCGCCAGAGGATCGGCAGCAGGTCGTCGGGCCCGCTGGGGTAGGTGAGCCCGGCGATATGCACCGGGGTGATGTCGGGGGTCATCAGCCCGGCGACGAACCAGGTGGCGGTCAGCAGCGCCAGCGCGATCGCCAGGCTGAGCGCCAGCCAGGCGCGCAGGACCTGCCAGGGGCGCTCGCTCCAGGACTCGAGGGTGGCACGGGTATCTCGCATGCCGTGGCTGAAGACATGCTGGTTGGAGCTCATCTCCGAGAACATCGGCAGCGGGCGCCGCCGGGTTGAGATCCTCAGCGCTTGGCCGGCGCGGTGCCGCCGAGCTCGCGCTCGAAATCCTCGGCGAGGGCAGCGAGCTTCTCCAACGGCACGTCGAGTCCCCTCGCGATCCGCCGCACGTTCCCCCAGGTCGGGTTGATCCGGCCCGACTCGATGTGGGAGATCCAGGTGGGGTGGATTTCCGCTTCGTTGCCGAGCGTCTCCTGGCTCAGCTTCTTCTCCTCACGGAGGGTGCGGATGGCCTTCCCGAGACCGATCTGGGGGTCCTCGCGTCGCGGCATCTAGCGCAGGGAATTGGGCTCCTGGCCCAAGGTCCATAGAGGTGAACTCAGGTCACGAGATAGATCCCGCGACATGCGCCTTCGGGTACGTCTGGTTGCGCCCACAGCAAAGCCAGGCTGGGCTCGGACGACTCGACGATGGGAGGCGGCTAGAGCTGCGTCAGGTGCAGCCGGCGCCGCCCAGCTGGTGGGCAGAAGGACGCAGTGGAGCTGAGGGGGCTCGAACCCCTGACCTCATCGCTGCCAGCGATGCGCTCTTCCAGCTGAGCTACAGCCCCATTCACAGGGTCAGTTTAGCCGGTGCTAGGCGGCGCGTTGCTCCGGGCCCTGCTCCTCGTCGACGTCGAGGATCAGGTTGTCCGGGGCGGTGTGGCGAACCCTGAAGTCAAGGTTCGAGAGGTCCTCGAGTTCGCGGACCAGATCGGTCGGCTGGTCGAGGTTCATCGAGAAGGTCGCGCGGCCCTCCGAGAAGCGCTCGACCGAGATCTCGGAAGCGCCGATCTGGCCGACGGCGTCCTCGAAGCCGACCAACTGGGAGAAGTCGTCGAGGGGGCCGATCTCAAGCTTGACGCGGCCGGCGTAGAGGCCCTCGTCATCGGTTGGCGGCTCCGCCTCGGCGGGAGCGCCCCGAAGGGCGGGCTCGGCGTCGGTCAGCGCCTTCACCTTCTTGCTCACCTCGACCGCCTCACGCAGAGCTTTCATCCGGATCCGCGTCGCCTGTCCCCGCGCCTGCGCCTCCAGCTCTTCGAGCCGGGAGGTGATCGCGTCGAGCGAGGCGATGCTGCGGTCGTGGCACTCGTTTGCCTCGCGCAGCCGCTGGCCGAGGACCCGGATCTCGCGCTCGCGCTCGAGCACCATCCCGGAGAGGACCTGCGTCTCACTCTCCAACTCGTCGAGCTTCTCGCGCTGAGAATCCGACGTCAGCTCGAGGCCGAGGATGCGGGCGTCCCGGAGGGAGATCGCATCCTCCACTTCCGTGCGCCTGTAGCCGAACAGCGAACGCCTGAACCCACTCATTGCGCGGCACCGTATGGGGGCGCTCGGACGTTATTTCGTCACATAGCCGCGGAGGACGCTTCGGGGGCTCCGAAGTCGAGCTCCAGCCGGGGCGCGTCGCGCCACAGCTCCTCCAGCCCGTAGCGCTCGCGCGCCTCCGGGGTGAAGACGTGGAGGACGCAGTCGAGGTAGTCGAGGATCGTCCAGCCCGCTTCGCCGCCGCCGTCGACTCCGCCCGGCAGCAGGCCCGCCTCGCGC
Source organism: Solirubrobacterales bacterium (assembly GCA_035558995.1). Taxonomy (GTDB): domain Bacteria; phylum Actinomycetota; class Thermoleophilia; order Solirubrobacterales; family 70-9; genus VAYN01. The sequence continues at coordinate 12,722 of DATMBY010000143.1, read as the reverse complement.
TTCACCCGCACCCGCATCTCGTCGACGATCGCCCGCGCCTGCCGTTCGCCGCGGGCGGTGCAGATCGCGAGGAAGTCCGTGTAGGCGACGAGGCCCCGCATGTCGAGGACGACGACGTCTTCGGCTTTTTTCGAGTCGGCGACGGCCGCCAAATGCCGCGCCAGCTGCTCGGACTGCGCCTGGTTCACCGGTAGATCCCCTTCTCTTCGATGTAGTCGGCGACGGGCTGCGGCACGAGGTAGCGCAGCGGCCGTCCCTGCTTGGCCCGTTCCCGGACCGCCGAGGAAGAAACCCCGAACTGCGGCATCGCCAGCATCGTCGCCCGGCCCTCGCAGCCGAGGCTGCGCATCACCGCGTCGACCTCGGCGTCGGAGACGCCTTCGCGCCGCGCCACCGCGATCCGGGCCAACTCGACCACTCGCTCCGGCCGCCGCCAGCTCTCGAACCCGACCGCAGCGTCCGCCCCCATCACGAACACCAGCTCCCTGTCGGCCCGTTCCTCTGCAAGCGCCTCCAAGGTCTCATACGTGTAGGACGTCCCCTCGCGCTCGACCTCCAGCGCCGAGACCGAGAAGCGGTCGTCTTCGGCCGCGGCCAGCCGCGTCATCTCCATCCGTGCCTCCCGCCCCGGGTCCTCCGCGATCCGCTTGTGGGGGGCGTGGCCGGTCGGGACGAGGACGACCTCGGCGAGGCCGAGCTGCCAGAGCGCCTCCTGGGCGAGCGCCAGGTGGCCGAGGTGCGGGGGGTTGAAGGCCGACCCCAGCACGCCGATCGCGGCGCCGTGGTCGTCACTCACGAATCTGGCCGTCGCCGCGCGCCACGTACTTGAAGGTGGTCAGCTCCCGCATCCCGATCGGGCCGCGGGCGTGCAGCTTCTGGGTCGAGTTGCCGATCTCGGCCCCCATCCCGTACTCGAAGCCGTCGGTAAAGCGGGTCGAGGCGTTGACGTAGACCGCGGCGGCGTCGACGCCGCTGACGAAGGCCTCGGCTGCGTCGGGATCGGCAGTGACGATCGCCTCCGAGTGGCCGGTGCCGTGGCGGTTGACGTGGTCGATGGCCTCCTCGACCCCGTCGACGACGGCAACCGCCATCTTCAGGCCGAGGTACTCGCTGTCCCAGTCCTCCTCGCTCGCGGGTCCGACCTCCACCTCGCCGGCGGCGGCGCGGGCGCGCTCGTCGCCGACCAGCTCGACCCCGGCGGCGCTGAGGTCGGCGAGGACGGCGGGCGCGACGCGGTCGGCGACCGCGGCGTCGATCAGCAGCGTCTCGGCCGCGTTGCAGACGCCTGGGCGCTGGACCTTGGCGTTGACCGCGATCCGCCGCGCCATCTCCGGGTCGGCTTCGGCGTGGACGTAGACGTGGCAGTTGCCGGCGGCGGCGTACATCACCGGCACCGTGGCGACCTTCTTGATCGCGGCCTTCAGGCCTTCGCCGCCGCGCGGGATCAGGAGGTCGACCAGCCCCTCCTGGGTAGCCAGCTCCGCCAGCTCCTCATGGCCGCCGCCGCCGAGCGAGAGCACCGCGTCCTCGGGGAGGGCGGCCTCGGCCAGCGCCTCGCGGACGATTGCCGCCAGTGCGGCGTTGGAACGCTCGGCGTAGCTGGAGCCGCGGAGGACGATCGCGTTGCCGCTCTTGATCGTCAGCGCCGCGCAGTCGATCGTCACGTTCGGGCGCGCCTCGTAGACCACCGCGACGACCCCCAGCGGCACCCGCACTTTGCGCAGGTCGAGCCCGCTCGCGAGCGTTTTCCGCTCCAGCTCCTCGCCGACCGGGTCGTCCAGCGCGGCGACCACCCGCACCCCCTCGGCCATCGCGGCGACGCGATCGGGCGTCAGCCGCAGGCGGTCGCGGAGGGCCTCGGCGAGACCCGCGGCGCGCTCATCTGCGAGATCGCCCGCGTTCGCCTCGAGGATCTCCTCGCTGCGCTCTTCGAGCAGCCGCCCGGTCGCCTCCAGGGCGGCGTTCTTCACCTCGGTGCCAGCGGTCGCGATTCCCCGCGCCGCCCGCTTCGCGGCGGCGCAGCTATCGGCGACGGTGGTCTCGGTAGCGGCCATCGGTTAAGGGTAGCTGGGGGCCTAGAGGAGGACGAACCGGTCGCGGTGGATGACCTCGTCGGCCGCGTGCGGCAGCAGCTCGCGGACCTGGGCGCTTTGCATTCCCTTGACCTGATTCAGCTCGTGGGAGGAGTAGTTCGTGATGCCCCTGCCGATCGCCCCTCCGCCTCCTACGACCGAGATGGCATCGCCTGCCTCGAAAGGCCCGTGAACGTCAGAAACCCCGACCGGCAGAAGACTCGACCCGCTTTCCCGCAAGACACGAGCAGCACCGTCGTCGACCCTGACCTTGCCGCGGATGGTCTTCGCGTATTTCAGCCAAAGCTTGAAGCTCGACTCTTTCCCCGCCTGGGCCAGGAAGTGAGTGCCCCCTCTTTCCCCTGCTGCCGCACCGATGAGGGTTCCCTGCCTCGTTCCGTTGCAGATCGTTACCGGTATTCCAGACTTGCTCGCCATCTCCGCTGCGGCGACCTTGCTGCGCATGCCGCCGGAGCCGAATGCGGAGGTGCGATCTCCTATCGCCAGCCCCTCCAACTCGGAAAGGTCGGCTACCTCATCAATCATCTCCGGTTCCGGATCAAGGTCGGGATCGCGAGCGTAGAGCCCGTCGACGTTGGTGAGGAGGACGAGCAGGCGCGCGTCCAGCAGCACCGCCACCTGCGCGGCGAGGAAGTCGTTGTCGCCGAAGCTGATCTCGTCGGTGGCGGTGGTGTCGTTCTCGTTGACGACCGGCACAACCCCCCACTCGATCAGCCGCCGCAGCGTCTGGCGCGCGTTCAGGTAGTTGGTGCGGGCGCCGATGTCGGCCGCGGTCAGCAGCACCTGGGCGGCGCGGGTGCCGTGCGAGGAGAGCCGGCTCTCGTAGGCGCGGAAGAGGTCGCCCTGCCCGACCGCGGAGGCCGCCTGCAGCTCGTCCATCGCCCGCGGCCGCGCCGGCAGCTCCAGCATCCGCCTCCCGCGGGCGATCGCGCCGGAGGTGACCATCACCACTCGCTCTCCACCCTGCTCCAGCCGCGCTACCTGCTCGCAGACGGAATCGAGCACGTCGGTGCGCAGCTCGCCGTCGTCTGCCGCGACGATCGAGGATCCGAGCTTGACGACCAGGGTCATGGCGGGGAAAGTAGCCGAGATGGGGTCCGCAATCGGCTGGGGCGCACTGGCCGCAAGCTCGCTGGTCATCGGCGCCGCGCTCAGCTTCGCCCGCCGCTGGCCGCAGCGGCAGGTCGGCTACGTCCTCTCCTTCGGGGCCGGCGCCCTGATCAGCGCCGTCAGCTTCGAGCTCGCCGCGGAGGGGATCGCGATCAGCGGCGCCGGGTATACCGGGGCGGGCCTCGCCGCCGGCGCTCTCACCTATTACTTCCTCGACGGCCTGATCTCGCGGCGGATGTCGACCGGGCGCGGCCGCCAGGGCCGGACCGAAGGCAGTGGCAGCGGCACCGCGCTGGCGCTCGGCGCCTTCCTCGACGGGATCCCCGAGCAGCTGGTGCTGGGAATCGGGATCGCCGGGGGCGCCGGGGTCGGGATCTCGCTGTTGGTCGCGATCTTCGTCTCCAACCTGCCCGAGTCGCTGGGCTCGGCGACCGATATGAGCGACGCCGGCCGCTCGCGCGAGGCGATCCTGCGGCTCTGGGTGCTCGTCGCGGCGATCTGCGCGGTCGCCACCGTCGTCGGCTATCTGGCCGCCGACGCCGTCAGCGCCGACGCCCGCGCCGCGATCGACGGCTTCGCCGCCGGCGCCCTGCTGGTGATGCTGATCGACTCGATGATCCCCGACGCCCGCAAGGACGCCGGCCGCGGCGCCGGCCTCGTCACCGTCCTCGGCTTCGCCGTAGCCGCCGGGCTTTCGAGCCTGAACTAGCCGCAGGATTGGCGTCTGCGGTCTGTCGAATCGAAGATTCCCTCGTCCACCAGCCGACCAAACCCGCCACGACGGTCGCCCCAGTGAGATGCACGACGGTCATGTCGTATCCGAAAAGTGCGGAAACCCCAAGGACGACGCCCAGCGTTATCCCCCCGACGATCAACCTAGCGACCCCCATCAGCAATAGGCCCACAGCGTCCGATCCACGCTCGCGAATCCCGCTAATAACAGCCGCATTCAGCTCTCCTCTGATCGACTGCGGTGGGGTCAACGCGCTTCTTCTTCCGCGCGCCTAATGAGCTCCGAAGGCTTTAGGTCGAGCCCACGACTCAACCGAGCGAGGTTCATAAAGGTCGGATTGACCCTCCCGCTCTCGATGTGCGAGATCCAAGTGGGATGAATGTCCGTCCTCTCCCCAAGATCAACCTGGGACACCTGCTGTTCCCATCGGATCTTGCGGAGCGCGAGCCCTAGCCCTCGGACCAGGGGATCGTCGGTTTCGGCTCGGCGCGGCATACAAGAGGCATCAAAGATGCCGTCTTAGACTATTCGTCAATATGACTATTCGTCAAGTTGTCCGGCGGGATGCTTCATACGTGTAGCTCGAACTCATGGTCGCCGACGCGGACGTCGTCGCCGGCTTCGAAGCCGGCGCGGTCTAGGGCAGCGAGGACGCCCATCTCCTTCAGCCGCTGCTCGAGGTAGGCGAGTGCCTCCTCGTTTTTGGTGTCGTGGCGTTCGAACAGCATCTCGACGCCACGGCCGAGGATGCGGAAGGCGCCGTCCTCCTCGCGCTCGACCCAGTAGCCGCCCTCTCCGGCGGGGCGGTAGACGCGGTGCTCGGCCTCGAATTCTTCGCCCCCGGTGGCAGCGGCCTCCTCGGTGGTGGGGGCGACTTCGGGCAGCTCGGCGAGGATCTGCCGCCGCAGATCGTCGAGCCCCTCGCCGGTGGCGGAGGAGATCGCAAGCACTCCCAGGACGCGGTCGCCCAGGCGCTCCCTCCACCTCGAGATCGCGGCATCGACCTCCTCGGGCGGCAGCAGGTCGCGCTTGCTCAGCGCGACCAGTTCCGGCAGCCGCTCCAGCCCAGCCCCGTGAGCGGCCAGCTCGCCCCGGACCGTCTCGTAGTTGGCGACCGGGTCGCCCTCGAGCGGCGCCAGGTCGACGAGGTGGACCAGCATCGAGCAGCGCTCGACGTGGGCGAGGAATTCGTGCCCCAGCCCGGCGCCCTCGGCCGCGCCTTCGATCAGACCGGGGATGTCGGCGATCACCGCCTGGCGGTCCTCGCCCTCGATCGTGCCGAGGGCCGGTGAGATCGTGGTGAAGGGGTAGTCGGCCACCTTCGGCGTCGCCCGCGTCAGCCGGCTCAGCAGGGAGGACTTGCCGGCGTTGGGAAGGCCGACCAGTCCGACGTCGGCCAACAGCTTCAGCCGCAGCTCGATCCAGTCGGCTTCGCCGGCGCTGCCTTTCTCGGCGAACCGCGGCGCCTGCCGGGTCGAGTTGGCGAAGCGCCTGTTGCCGTGCCCCCCGCGGCCGCCCCGCGCGACCACCGCCCGCTGCCCGGCCGCCACCAGGTCGATCGAGCTGCCGTCGACCGCCGTCGCCTGCGTCCCGGGCGGCACCGGGATCTCCAGATCCTCGCCCTGGGCGCCGTGCCGGTTCGACCCTTCCCCGTGCCGCCCCCGCTGCGCCCGGAAGTGCTTGCTCCCCTTGAGGGCGCCGAGATCGCGCCGCGAGGGGTCGCAGACCAGCACCACGTCGCCGCCGTGCCCGCCGTCCCCGCCGTCCGGCCCGCCCCGAGGCACGTGCGCCTCGCGCCGGAACGAGATCGAGCCGTTGCCGCCGCCACCTCCCTCGACCCAGATCTTCGCCTTGTCGTACACGACGAGGAGGTTTTCAGGTCTCAGGTCTGGGTGATCAGCGCGACGATCATTCCGCCGAAGCCGAGGATCAGCGTGACGATCATTCCGGCGAAGAGCTGCATCATGGTCCGGTGCAGCGCCGCGATCTGACCGCCCAGCTCCAACTGAACTGAGCTGATCTCTCCCCGAACCGACTGAAATTCGCCTTTCATCTCCCCCGAATCGCCTGAGATTCGCCCTTCATCTCTCCGCGGAGTGCCTGGAATTCACCTTTCATCTCCCCACGGAGCGCGCGGAATTCCTCTCGCGTCTCCTTGAACCCCTCGTCGACCCTCTGATTGAGGTCGTCGAGCCGCTCGTCGGTCCAGGCTTCTCTTGCCATCACCGCCATGGTGCCAGGCTAGCGAACCCGATGCAACGTTTTGTACGCGCATCGCAAAAAAAATGCGCGTCAAAAGTGTGAAGAGAGGATGCTGACGCTAGTCCTGCAGAACCGAGATGGTGCGTCCCCGGCGGGACGGCTTGAAGTCCACCACGCCTTCGCGGGTGGCGAAGATCGTGTGGTCGCGGCCGAGGCCGGTGCCGTCGCCGGGCCAGAAGCGGGTGCCGCGCTGGCGGACGATGATCTCGCCGCCGGAGACGCGCTGGCCGGCGAAGACCTTGACGCCGAGCATGTTCGGGTTCGATTCGCGGCCGTTGCGGCTGGAGCCGAGACCTTTCTTGTGCGCCATGCCTAGCCTTTCCCTTTCAGTTTCGTCACCTCGAGGCGGGTCAGCTCGGAGCGGTGGCCGGCGCGCCGGCGGTAGCCCTTCTTCGCCTTGTATTTGAAGATTTTGATCTTCGGGCCGCGCAGGTGCTCGGTCACTTTGGCCTCGACTTTGACTTTCGCCAGGTCTTTGACCCCAGCGACGACATCCTTGTCGCCGCGGAAGAGGACCGGGCGCAGGGCGACTTTGTCGCCCTCCTTGGCGTCGAGCCGGTCGACGAGCAGGGACGAGCCCTCCTCGACTTTGTACTGCTTGCCGCCGCTCTCTATGACTGCGTAATCGCTCATTCGTCCTTGCTGCCCTGTTTGGCACGCGAACGCCCACGGCCGCCTCGGCGGCCACGACTGCGTTTGCGCGAGGAAGTCGAGGATTCTAGCTGGGAGCCGTTCTTCTCGTCTCCTCCAGAGCCGTTGGGCGACTCCCCCCCTCCTCCCAGCAGCGAGGCGATCGCCGCCGAGCGCTCGACCTCGTCGATCCGCACCAGCTTGCGCTCGCCGACGTAGGGGCCGCCGCCGGTGACGCTGACGATGTAGGAGTCGATCCGGGCGACGGCGTCGTCGGCGTTGTACATGTGCGGCTCGTCGATCTTGACCAGCACCTCCTCGCCGACCTTGAACGGCAGCGCCCGCTCCTCGATCTCGCCGCGGCTGCCGGACTCGACCAGCTCGAAGGTACCGATCGGCAGCGCGTCGCCGCCCTCGAAGTGGAAGCGCTTGCCGCTCTCCTCCTCGAGCTCGGACAGGCCGCTCTCGTGGTCGGTCAGCTCGTGCGCCACCTTCGGGTTGACGCGGATCAGGAAGGCCTCGACGTCGCCGTGCTCGGCGGCGATGTCCCGCAGCCTCGAGATCCCTTCCAGCGCCACCGTCTCGGCCGAGAGGACGACGCCTTCGCCGTGACAGGTCGGGCAGGGCGCGGTGAGGATCTCCCGCACGCCGTCGGTGACGTTCTGGCGGGTCATCTCGACCAGGCCGAGCGGCGAGACCTCGACCACGTAGCTCTTCGACTTGTCGGCGTCGAGCGCTTTGCGCATCGTCTTCAGGACCTTGTCGCGGTTGCTGGCCCGGGCCATGTCGATGAAGTCGACGACGATGATGCCGCCGATATCCCGCAGGCGCATCTGCCGCACCGCCTCCTCGGCGGCCTCGGTGTTGACCTTGGTGATCGTCTCCTCGAGGCCGCCTTTGCCGCGGCCGGTGAAGGAGCCGCTGTTGACGTCGATCACCGTCAGCGCCTCGGCGTAGTCGATGATCAGGTAGCCGCCGGAGGGCAGGTCGACGCGACGGTTCAGGGTCGACTCGATCGCCTCGTTGACCTTCCATTTGTCGAACAGCGGCTTCGTGCCCTCGTAGAGCTCGACCCCGCCGACCAGCTCGGGGGCGGTGCGCTGGAAGAAGCTCGTCACCCGCTCGAACTGCTTCGGCGAGTCGATCACCGCCTTCTCGAACTCGTTGAGGAAGACGTCGCGGAGGACGCGGACCGAGAGGTCGGCCTCCTGGAAGACCAGCGAGGGCGCCTTCGTCTGCTCGGAGCGTCGCTGCAGCACCTCGTTCAGCTTCTGCAGGTAGCCGATCTCGCGCACGAAGTCGGCTTTTTTCGCCCCGTGGGCGGCGGTGCGGACGATCAGCCCGCCCGGCCCCTTGTAGGTGCGGTCGACCATCTTGCGGAGGCGGTCGCGCTCTTTGTCGGCGAGCCGGCGGCTGACGCCGACGCCGCTGCCGTGGGGGGCGTAGACGAGGTAGCGGCCGGCGATCGAGAGGTTCATCGAAAGCCGGGCGCCCTTCGTCTTCAACGGGTCCTTGACCACCGCGACGAGGATCTCCTGCCCCGGCTTGATCAGCTCGTTGATGCGGCGGCCGCTGCCGCGGCCGCGCTTCGGCGCCTGTTCGCCGTTGGGGAGGACGATCTCGTCGACGTGGAGGAAGCCGTTGCGCTCGAGGCCGATGTCGACGAAGGCGGCCTCCATCCCGGGCAGGACGTTGTCGACCTTGCCCTTGTAGATGTTGCCGACGATCGATCGCCGGCCGCGGCGCTCGATGTAGAGCTCCGCGACGCTTGCTTTGCCGCCCTTCTGCTTTGCCTCGAGGACGGCGACACGGGTCTCGCCGCGCTGGGCGGAGACCAAAATCGTTTTTTTCATTTGTTGTTCAGCTCAGTTCGTTAGGTACGCGATGCCGGACCTCATCAAGAGATCACCAGGCGAACCTTCCCTTCTGGCTGAGATGCGCTTGGACGTTGATGCTCTGAAGAACTCCGATTGCCAGAAAAGTAGCGAGCACGGAGGACCCTCCGTAGCTCATCAACGGCAGGGGGATCCCGGTGATCGGCATGATCCCCAGGTTCATCCCCACGTTGACGAAGGTCTGGAACAGCAGCGCGACGGCGATGCCGCCGGCCACCAGGGTCCCGTAGGCGTTCTTCGAGAGTGTCGTGATCCGCAGCGCCCGCCAGAAGAGCAGGGCGTAAAGGGATAGGACGAACGCGGCGCCCATGAACCCGTAGCGCTCACCGATCACCGCGAAGATGAAGTCGGTGTGCCGCTCGGGAACGAAGTCGAGCCGCGTCTGGGTGGCTTTGTCGCCGCGGCCGGTCCATTGACCGGAGCCGGTGGCGATCTTCGATTGGTTCTGCTGATAGCCCGCGCCGCCTTCGTGCTCGTCGGGGCTCAGGAAGGACGTCAGACGTTCCTCCTGGTACCCCTTGAGCAGCGGGACGCCGGCCGCCGGAGCGACGACCAGGACGATCGCGACGAACGCGACGAGGGCGCCGCCGATGACCGCGAAGTGCGTCCATGCGACGCCTCCGAAGTACATGACGGCAAGGGTGGCGACCACGTACACCAGGGAGGTGCCGAGGTCGGGTTGTAGGAAGACCAGCCCGGCCGGAGCCAGGCCGAGGCAGAGGTAACGGACGGTGCGCTGCACCGCCGATCCCCGCCTGGCGCCGTCGATCACAAACCCGGCAAGTGCAAGAACGAGCAGGAGCTTGCCGAGCTCCGACGGCTGGAAGCTGAAGAAGGGAAGTTCGAAGGAGCGCCGCGAGCCGCGGGCGGCGAAGCCGAAGACGAAGACGAGCGAGACGCTGGCGCAGAGAAAAGTGTAGATCCCGACCCGCAGCTCGCGGAAGCGCGAGTAGTCGATCCGCGTCATCAGCACCATCCCGACGATCCCGAGGGCGGCGTAGATCGCCTGCCGCTCGAGGTAGTAGTGGGGGTCGCCGGGGATGTCGTTCTGGGTCGCCTCGCCGAGGACGAAGACGCTGAAGGCGATCAGCGCGAAGGCGGCGATCGTCAGCGGCCAGTCCATGTGGGCGAGGCCGAGGCGCTCGGCGACGCCGACGCGGACCGCGAAGGGCTCGGGCCGGGCGTTCCTGGTGCGGGTGGCGTAGGTGTTCATTCGGCTCCACCGCCGCTGGCGACTTCCGCGGCCTGCTTGTCGTAGATCGCCTCCAGAATGTGGAGCACGACGGGGGCCGCTGAGTCGGCTCCGAAGCCGCCTTCCTCGACGGTGGCAACGGTCACGATACGCGGGTTCGGGTACGGAGAGAGCGCCGCGAACCAGGATTGGTCGGCGTGGCCTTGCCGTTCCGCGGTACCGGTCTTGCCGGCGATGTCGATCGGGAAGCCGCCGAAGACGCCGGCGGCGGTCCCTTCGCCTTCCTGCGCGGCGGCGTGCAGCCCTTCGAGGATCGCCGTGCGGTAGCCGGGGTCGATGTGGACCTTGCGCTGGGCCTTGAACTCGAATTCCTTCACCACGCGGCCGGCCGCGTCCTCGACTTCGAGCCCGACGTGCGGGGTCGGGATCTTGCCGCCGTTGCCAAGCGCCGCGTAGGCGAGCGCCATCTGCAGCGGGTTGGTCTGCAGGTCCCCCTGGCCGGTCGCCAGCTGGATGTTGTCGCCGGCCGACCAGGGCCGGTCTTCCAGCGCCAAGCCTTCCTTCACGAGCTGTTCGCGCCAGGCTTTGCTCGGCAGCAGGGTTTCGCCTTCCTCGGGCAGGTCGAAGCCGGCCGGCCGGCCGATCCCGAGCTTATGTGCCCATTCCTGCAGGTCGTTCGTTTCCCACATGTCGAGGCCGAGCAGATAGAAGTAGACGTCGGAGGAGACCTGCAGGGCGCGGCGCAGTTCGACCGGCCCGTGGGCGACGCCACCGGCGTTTTCGAAGGGCTCGCCGCCGACTTCGATCTTGCCGTTGTCCTGGACCACCTCGTCCGGGGTGATGACGCCATTTTCCAGCGCCGCCAAGGCGGTGATGATCTTGAAGATCGACCCCGTCGGGTAGGCGCCTTCGGTCGCCCGGTTGACCAATGGCGCAAGTTCTTCGTCTCTATAGAGTTCGTCCACCTCCGCCTGGGTGGGTTCGATCAGCTGGGTGGGCTCGAAGGTGGGATAGGAACCCAGAGCGAGGATCTCCCCCGTGTCGATGTTCATCGAGATGAACCCTCCTCGACCCTTTTCCGCCAGCCCCGCTTCGCCGGCGCTCTGGATGTCGCCGTCGATCGTCAGCTTGAGGCTGTCGCCCGGCGTCGGCGGGGTCGAGACCAGCTGCCCGCCGGGGGTCGGCTGTCCCAGCGCGTTGACCTGGATTCGGGTCAGGCCCGGCTGTCCGCGCAGGAACTTGTCGTAGGCGTACTCCGCCCCTGACTGCCCGATCTCGTCGCCCGGCTCGAGGCCTCTGTACTGCGGTTCCTTCAGCTCTTCTTCTTCGATCTCGCCGACGCTGCCGAGGACGTGCGCGGCTCGGGATCCGTCTGGGTAGCGGCGGACGAAGACCCGTTGCACCGCCACACCGGGGAATTCGTCCTGGTTCTCTTCGACGTAGGCGACGAGGTCGAAGCCGACGTCCCGACGCAGCGTCACCGGCGCCCCGGCGGCGACTTCTTCGCCCTCTGCGATCGTCCGCCGGACCTTGCGCAGGGACATGTGAGCCAGCTGCCCCAACCGCGCCAGCTCGGCCCGTTCTTCAGCCTGGTCTTCGGGCAGTTTCGCGGTGTTCAATTGCAGCGCCAGGCTGGTGCGGTTGTCGACCAGCACTTCGCCGTTGCGGTCGAGGATGTCGCCGCGCGGAGCGATCTCTTTGAACTCGCGGGTGCGGTTGTTCTTCGCTTCGGCCAGGTACTCCTCGCCGGAGAGGATCTGCAGGTTCCAGAGCCGGAAGAAGAGGATCGCGAAGAGGACCATCCCCACGCCGCCGACAACGGCGACGCGCAGGGAGAGGCGGCTGCCCTGGGGCATGTGGTCGTTTCGCGCGAACATCGCTTCCTAGGCTCCCAACACGGACGGTCGCCGGTTGCGCCGCAGCATCGGCTCCTCGACCAGGGCCGGCCGCAGCGCCCGCCGCACCCCGATGTAGATGACCCAGCCGCCGAAGAAGGCGAAGATGCTCTTCAGCAGGATGTCGCGGACGATCAGGGTGCTGACCGGCGCGTCGAAGCCGAGCATCATCTCGACCGCGCCGAAGCCGAGCTCGGCGAAGAGGGTCAAGCCCATGCAGAGCAGCGGCGGCACCAGCGGGCTGTGGATCTCGAAGCGCTCGCGGAACAGCCCGGCGAGGTAGCCGACCGCGATCAGCACCAGGGAGCCGCCGCCGAGCGGCACGATCAGCAGGCAGTCGAGCAGGAATCCGGCGGAAAAGCCGCAGACGGCGCCAGTGAGGGAGCCACCGAGGAGCCCGATGACGACGATCAGGGCCGGCAGCAGGTCGGGGCTGACGTGGAAGAGGGCGACCTGGGAGAAGAAGGAGAGCTGCAGGATCACGCCGCCGACGACGATCGCGACGAGGCGGGCGAGGATGTTCGGGGTGAGGATCACCCGCGCGATCCTCCGGTCAGGACCTGAACGACGTCCAAGTTGCGGAGATCGGCAAAGGGCCGGATGTGGACCTGCTGCAGGGCCTCCTGCTGGAGCACCGGGGCTTCGACGACTTCGCCGACGCGCAGGTTCGGCGGGTAGTCCGATTCGTACCCCTGGGCTCGCCAGCCCGAGGTGACGACGTCCTGGCCTTTGCCGATCAGCTTTTCGGCGCTGAGGAAGTCGAGGATGAGGTCGCCGGGATCGCCGACCACCGGTTTCATCAACCCCTGGACGCCGCTGGGGACGATCTTCGAGGCGACGGCGCTGGAATGGTCGGCGATCAGCGTCACCCTCGCCGAGGCGCCGGTGACCGCCGAGACCTTGCCTACGAGG
>DATMBY010000142.1:0-8984 GCA_035558995.1 Solirubrobacterales bacterium | reverse complement strand
ACGTCGAGCAGGCGGTCGTTGGGGACGACGATCAGGGTGTCGACCTCGGCGGCCAGTTCCTCGATCCCCTTTTCGGCCTGGGTGCCGCGGCGGCTGCCCTCGAAGCTGAACGGCTTGGTGACGATGCCGACGGTCAGCGCCCCGACCTCGCGGGCGAGGCGGGCGACGACCGGGGCGGCGCCCGAGCCGGTGCCGCCGCCGGCTCCGGCGGCGACGAAGACCATGTCGGAGCCCTTCAGCAGGCGCTTGATCTTGTCCTGCTCCTCGAAGGCCGAGCGGTGGCCGACCTCGGGGTCGGCGCCGGCGCCGAGGCCGCGCGTCTGCTCGTCGCCGATGTGGACGGTGACGTCGGCGACGCAGAGCTGCAGCGACTGCAGATCGGTGTTGACGGCCATGAACTCGACCCCGGGGATGCGGGCGTCGACCATCCGGTTGACCGCGTTGACGCCGGCGCCGCCGACGCCGACGACTTTGATCACCGGCTGGTGGGGCTCGCCGCTTCCCGGCGGCTCGTAGGCCGGCTCATCGCGCCCGTAGCGCGGATTTTCGGTCGAGAAGGACTGGTCCCGGCGCGGCAGCGGCTCCTCGTTGAAGACCCTTTTCAGCCGTTCGGGAGCGGACTCGGCCGAGCTCTCGATCTCTTCCTGGTCGTAGAGGGCGGGGGTCTCTTCCTGATGGAGGGAGACGTCAGACTGCACCGGCTCCTGGGCGGGCGGCTCGGGAGCAAGTTCCTCCTGGGGGGCCGGAGCCGCTTCCTCCTGCTCGGCCCGACGCGCCTCAGCCGGATCTTCGCGCCCGTACCGCGGCGCCTCCGGCGGATCGATCGGCGCGTCCTCGGAGGTCGACTTGAACAGGTCGGAAAGCGGTCCCTCGCGCATGCTTGCGCGCTTGTTACGGCGACCCATGGGACAGAACCTCCTTCGCCAGATCCCGGTAGTAGTTCGCGGCGCTCGAGGACGAATCGTACTTGAGCACGGAGGCGCCTTTGACCGGAGCCTCGGCGAATTTGATCGCCTTTTTGATCCGGGACTGGAAAACGAGGTCGCCGAAGTTCTCCTCGAGGATCTCGATCGCCTCCTTGGCGTGGATCGTCCGCGAGTCGAGCATCGTCGGCAGGATCCCCTCGATCCTGACGTCGGGGTTGAGGTTCTCCTGGATCATCCGCAGCGTGTTCTGGAGCTGGACGAGGCCGCGCATCGAGAGGTACTCGCACTGCACCGGGACGATCACCTTGTTGGCGGCGGTGAGCGCGTTGATCGTCAGCAGGCCGAGGCTGGGCGGCGTGTCGATGCAGACGAAGTCGTAGTCGCCGGCGACCTCTTTCAGGGCTTTCTCCAAGGAACGCTCGCGGCCGATCTTGGTGCTCATCGCGATCTCGGCGCCTGCCAGGTCGATCGAGGCGACGGCGATGTCGATCTCCCGCTTGACGATGATCTCGGAGATCGGCATGTCGTTGACGAGGACGTCGTAGAGGCTCTTCTCGACCTTGTCGGGGTCGATCCCCTGGCTCATCGTCAGGTTCCCCTGCGGGTCGAGGTCGATGCAGAGGACGCGGTACCCGGACTCGGCGAAGGCGACGGCCAGGTTCAGGGTCGTCGTCGTCTTCGCGACGCCGCCCTTCTGGTTGGCGAAGGCGATCACCTCGGCCGTCTTCACCGGCGCCTGCTCCTCAGCCTCTTTGTCCGCCAGGAAGTCGAGACGCGTGGGCGCAATCAAATCGATCGCCTTCATCCGCCCGTCCCCCTCAGCCTCGGGAGACTCCTCCTCGGCATTGAGAGCCGGCTCATCCTCAACCGCCTCGGACGGCCCCTCCTCAACCACCACCTCGGACGGCCCGTTCTCGACGGCCCCTCCCGCGGGTGGCGACGATGCCGAGGACTCTCCCGCCAGGGAGAGTCCGGTATCGGAGACAGGACCCGCGGGCCGAGCGCCCTCGTCCCTAGGCAGATCACCGCCACGCTCAGGCACGGCGTCTTCCATCTCCTGCAGCTCGTCGACGATCGGCTGCTCCTCGTGAACCTCGACTGGAGCGGGCTTTGGCTTCTTGCGGCTTAGAAATCCCATTGCGCGGATATTCGTATGGGACCCCGCTTTTCCTGCCGCCCTTCGAAATTGCTAGGAATCAGTCAATCCCCGAACTCTTGGACAAGCGACTCGTGATCGTCACCGGCAAGGGCGGCGTCGGCAAGACGACGGTTGCGGTGGCTCTCGGCCTGCGCGCCGCCGCCGAAGGCAAGCGGACGATCGTCTGCGAGGTCTCCTCGCAGGAGAACACGTCGCGGATGTTCGAGCACGCCGCCGTCGGCTTCCACGAGGTGGAGATGGAGGAGAACCTCTGGTCGATCTCGATCGACCCCGACGAGTCGATGCGCGAGTACGTGCTGCTGCAGCTGAAGGTGCGGGCGATGCGGGACATGCTCTTCCGCAGTCGCATCTTCAACTACCTCGCCGCCGCCACCCCGGGCCTGAAGGAGCTGGTGACGATCGGGAAAATCTGGGAGCTGGCGCAGCTCGACCGCAAGGTGAAGAGCGGGCGCGAGTACGACCTCGTGATCGTCGATGCGCCGGCGACCGGCCACGGGGTCGGCTTCCTGCAGACGCCGCGAACCTTCGCCTCGATCGCCCGAGTCGGCCCGATCCACTCCCAGGCCCAGCAGCTAGACCGCTTCATCACCGACCACGAGCACACCGGCACCGCGATCGTCGCGCTGCCGGAGGAGATGCCGGTCAACGAGTCGGTCTCGCTGGAGCGGGACCTGCGCGACGAGGTCGGGGTCGCGGTCGACCGCGTCTACCTCAACGGGCTCTACCCGGAGCGGTTCAAGAAGGACGAGGCCGAGAAGCTCTCGGCGCTGGCCGAGACCGAAGACGGCGCCGCCAAGGCGGCGGCGCGGGCGGCGCTCTCCGAGTACGGCCGGGCGAAATCCCAGCGCCAGCAGCTCACCCGCCTGAAGAAAGGCGTCAGCGCTCCGGTGAAAACGCTGCCCTTCCTCTTCGAGCCCGAGCTCGACGTCGAGGCGGCGCGCAAGCTGGCCGGGAAGCTCGGCTGATGGCATCGCTGCACGAAGTCCTCGACGGCAAGTCGATCTGCATCTGCGCCGGCTCCGGCGGGGTCGGCAAGACGACGACCTCGGCGGCGATCGCGACCGGGATGGCCGCCCAGGGGCTGAAGGTCTGCGTGCTGACGATCGACCCGGCGAAGCGATTGGCCGACTCGCTCGGGCTGGAGGAGCTGGGCAACGAGGCGCGCCGCGTCGAGCCCGCCCTCCTCGAGGAGCAGGGCGTGGAGATGAAGGGGGAGCTGTGGGCGATGATGCTCGACGCGAAGGCGACCTTCGACGAGCTGATCGCGCGCCAGGCGCCCGACGAGGAGTCCCGCGACCGGGTGCTCAACAACCGGATCTACCAACAGATCTCCAGCGCCCTCGCCGGCTCCCAGGAGTACATGGCGATGGAGAAGCTGTTCGAGCTGCACACCGAAGGCGGCTTCGACCTGCTCGTCCTCGACACGCCCCCGACCCGCAACGCCCTCGACTTCCTCGAGGCGCCGAAACGGCTGACCCAGTTCATCGAGGGCAAATCCCTGCGCGTGTTCATGAAGCCGACCGGGCTGGCGGCGAAGGTGACTGGCCGCGGCGTCTCGGTCGCCCTCGGCGTCTTCAAGCGCCTCGTCGGCTTCGACCTGATCGCCGACCTGGCCGAGTTCTTCAACGCCTTCAGCAGCATGGTCGACGGCTTCCAGGCCCGCGCCAAGCGCGTCAACAAGCTCCTCGCCGATCCGGAGACCTGCTTCCTCGTGATCTGCGGGCCGCAGGGAGAGCCGATCGACGAGGCCGTCTACTTCCACCGCAAACTGGTCGAGGCAAAGCTTCCCTTCGGCGGCGTCATCGTCAACAAGGTCCACTACCCGGCCGACGAGCTCCACGTCGAGGCTGAAGACCTTCCCGCCGCCCTCGCCGAGAAGCTCGGCGACGAGAAGCTGGCCAAACGCGTCGCCGACAACTTCGCCGACTACCAAGCCCTGGCCGAGCGCGACGCCCGCAACATCGATCACCTTGCCGGCGAGCTCCGCACCAGCTGCGTGATCCGCGTCCCCTACCTCGACGAGGACGTCCACGACCTCCACGGTCTCACCGAAATCGACCGCTACCTCTTCGCGACGGCGGAGGAGCGGGTCGAGATGGCGGCGGGCCGCGCTTAGACCCGTCGGGCCTGACCGAGCAGATCAAGGACGCAGGGAGCGTGGCGTGCTCTGCACGCGAGCGACCGAGGACGCCGATATGCGAAGTGTCAGGCGCGGCGGGAGTACTCGAACTCGAGGTGGCTGACCTCCCAGTCGGCGTCCTCGGGGACCGGGAAGAGGTGGCGCACGCGGGGGGTGTCGATCTTCTCGCGGTGCTGGATGTCGCGGTCGGAGTCGGCCGGCCAGTCGATCGTCTCTCCGCCGCGGGGGTCGGAGACCTCCTCGAGCCAGGGGGTGGCGCTGATCCTGATCTCGTCTTCGGCCGGGACCGGCTCCATGATGCGGGTCTCCTGCTCCACGTACTCCTCCTCCGGTAGTTCGTCGACGGGCAGCTGAAGTTCGGCGGAAGGCAGGGGCTCGACCGCTTCGATCGAGATCTCCTCCGACTCGGGCTCGGGCACGAGGTCCGGCTCCGGCGCCGGCTCCTCGACGGAGACCATGATCTCGGCGTCGCCTTCGGCGAGGCCGCTGACGATCAGGGTCTCGTCGGCGACGGTGCTGAGGTCGTTGCCGAGCTCCCCCAGCGCCGCCTGGCGCAGCAGCCTGCGGGCGTTCTCCTCGAGCCAGGTCGCGAGCGCGACGGCGCCTTCGAGGGGCCGGCCGTTCATCATCGCCCGCTCCAGCCCGAGCACCTCCTCGACCCGTTCGCCGGCCTCGATCCGGTCCATGCCTTCGTCGGAGATCAGCGCCGCCGCGCGCAGCGGCAGCGAGGCGCCGACGGGACCGTGCCCCTCGAGCACGGCGCGCATCGCCAGCAGGTGGTCGCTGAGGCCCTCGAGCGCGGTGGGGCGCTCGCAGCCCATCTCGAACCGACCGACGGCCCAGGTGAGGGCGTTGTCGGGGTCCGGCCGCGCCTCCAGCGCGGCGCAGAAGTCGATCAGATCCTCGGACTCCTCCTCGCTGAGGCGGTAGCCGCCGGCCCGCGTCGCCGGGGCTCCGGTGGCGATCCGCCGCCAGCAGCCCTCGCCGGTGGGGGCGAAGGCGTAGGGGCCGAGCCCGATGCCGCCGCCCTTGAACATCCTCATCACGCTGATCAGCTCGCGCAGCTGCTGCATCGCGCTCTCGACCCCGCTCTCGGGGTCCTGCTCGGCGATCGCCAGGTACTGCGGCTCCCAGGCGGCGCGGCCCATGCCCTCGCTGCGCATCGCCTCGACCGGTGCCTCGATCGAGTCGGCGCGGACGATGCGAACGTCGTGCGGCAGCTGCAGGCGCGGCATCGGCATCCGCAGCCCGACCAGCGGGACCATCAGCACCTCGGCGTCGTCGGCGTCGCGGGATTCGGCGTCAAGAGTGGCGAGCGCAGCCTCGAGCCGCTCGCGATCGAGCGCAAAGCCGGCGGATCCCTCCCAAAGCTCGGCGAAGAACGTGATCAGCATCAGCTCGGCCCGGGCGCCGGGATCGGCGGGCACGCCCTGCCCCCGCGCCTCCAAGTACGGAGCGGCGACGCCTGCTTCCACGGTCGCGTCGCGGGCGGTCCCGAAGCTCGGCAGCCCCCGCAGCTCCTCGGCGTGCTCGGACACGTAGCGCCCGGTCATCGGCACGTAGCTGTAGAAGGCCGAATCGTCGCCCGCGTCGGCGGCGACGTCGAAGGGAATCTCCTCCCCCATCGCCACCATCGAGCTCAGTCGCGTCGCGGCCTCGGTCGCGAGGCGCTTGATCGATTCGTTGAGGAGGAAGTCCCGCACGGCTCAGGCTTCAGCCTGGGCACGAACCCTCCTGCGCCTGCACGAACGCTTGCAGGCGGTGACGAGCTAGACGGCGGCGGGCTGACGCGAATCAGCCGCGTCGCCGAGCAGCCAGCGCATCCCGTAGCTGCGCATGTCCTCGACCAGCGGCACCAGGGCCTTGCCCTTGGCGGTGAGCGCGTACTCGACCCGCGGCGGCACCTCCGGATAGGTGTGGCGCTCGACGATGCCCTCCTCCTCCAGCGCCCGCAGCCGCAGGGACAGCGTCCGCGGGCTGATCCCCTCCAGCGAGCGCTCCAGCTCGCAGAAGCGGGCGTTGCCCTCGGCGAGATCGCGGATCAACAGCAGCGTCCACTTCCCGCAAACGACTTCGGCGGTCTTACAGACGGGGCAGGTTGAGTTGCTCTCGGCACTCATGATCAAAGGAGACAAAAAGGCGGCAAAGATTGTCTCGCTTTAAAGAGTGTAGCGCCATGGCTTCATTAACTGAAGCCATGGAGAAATGGCGCTCCGATCAGGGTTTGCCGGCGCGGACGACCTTGAAGCTCAGGACGGTGACCTTGTAGCGCACGTGGTTGGGCCCATATTCAAATATCTCCGGAAATCCTTTTTCGACTTCCAGCAACTCGCAGCTGGCAGCGCCGGACACGCACTGCGCTTCGCCAAAGGTGGCCGTCACTTCCTTGGAGACCATCAGCAGCGCTTTGCCAGTCTCGAAATTGGCGCCGAGGTAGGTGACGACCGGAACCTTCTCACCCGGCAGCGGCGTCAGCGGTCGGACCCCTTCGCGGATCATCGGCTCCCCCATCGAGATGTTCCCTTCGGCGTCCTCTTCGCTGCGGGTGATCTTCGCCTTCATCGTGACCGTGAAAAGGCGCAGACCGCCGTCTTCCTGTCCGGGCACAGGCGGGGCTCCGGCTTCCGGGCCGGGCGCAGCCGCGCCGCCGTTGGAGCCTTCTTCGCTGGTGCTCGACGAGGCTTCCGAAGTACCGCTTTCGGAAAGCTCGGCACCCTTCAGGACCGGCGCAGTGAAACGCTGGCGGAAGGGATCCTTGGGGTCGAGCCGGTGCAGGCGCCGGCGATAGTCGCGCAACCCTGGGTTGGCTTTGGCGACGGTGAAGGCTGCCGCCTCTTCGCCCCCCTTGCCCGCGGCGACCCCCGCACCTCCGGGCGGCTTCTTCCCTGCTTCTCCCGCGTCTTCGGAAAGCAGCAAGGGAACGGCGACGATCGCCACCAGCACCAGGCCGAGCAGCGGCAGCAGACGCCGATCGCGAAGGTCGAGGTAGAGGTCTCTGATCGCCGGCGGGACCTGCCCCTTGGGCATCTTCAGCTCCGGGCCGATCCGCTTCATGGCGTTTCTCCGATCGTTGCCGCGGCCGGGGTGGCTTCAGCGGTTTCAGGACTGGTCGGAGCCGCCCCGGCGGTCACGCCTTGGCCCGGTGGAACCAAGTAGGAGGTGATGGCGAAGTTGGCCTGCAGCGCCGGGAAGCCTTTTTCTTCGTCGGCTTCGAGGCCGTAACCGTCGAGAGTAAGCAGACGTCCGTCGACGAGCACGTCTTCGTTCTCGGTCTTCACCAGCGCGTCGACTTCTTCGATGAAGTCGGCGAGGCTGAAGAAGTTGCCCTCGAAGGTGAGGGTGTAGGGCATCACCGCCAGGCCCGCGGCACCTACGGTGGCCCCCAGCGGGAGCAGGGCCGCCGCCGCCTCGGTGGGGGTGGCCCCTTCTTCGCTAGCGGCAGCTTCGCCTTCTTCGCCGTCGGAGGCGAGTTCGATCTGGCGGAATTCGAGCTTGTTGCGCTTGGCAATCCGGTTTATCTGCACCAAGAGGGAGCTGGTGTCGTCATCCCCGGGAACCGCCTTCCCCAGCACCACCAGCTTCTGGTAGTCGGCGGGGAATTCGCGCCGGGCTTCTTCGCCCCTCAGGACTTCTTCTTCGTGGGTGACCAGTTCCGCTTCGAGCCTCGAGGCCTGCTTGTCGAGCTTCGCCGCTTCCTCCCGCTTCGGGCTGACCCCGAGCATCCAGAAGGCGATCGCGCCGACGACGATCACGAGCATCGCGACGATCATTCCGTTGGAGGATTTGATCTCGAGCTTCATCAGCCTTCTTCCGCTTCTTCTTCGGAGCCGGAGGCGGCTTCGGCGCTTTCCGCAGTAGTAACTTCCACGTCGCTGGAGCTGGTGACTGGGATCGGCGCGGCGTCGAACGCAACCGCCATCTCGAACTGGGTGATGTAGTGACGCGTGCGGCAATCCGAGCTGTCTTCGCCGGCATCGGAGCCGGAGCTGGTGCCGGCCCCGCCCCCTTCACCGGGCAGTTCGGAAGATTTCATCCCGACCCGGGTGACGCCGTCGATGTCCTTCAACACCGTGACGAAGCGCGCCACCGCTTGCTGGCCGACCGCGCAGCCTTTGAGTTCCAGGGCCGGGCCGTTCACCTGGGAGCGCAGGCTGCTCGCCCCAGTGGTGCCGCCTTCGATGTCGACGCCCGGCACAGCGGTGGCATTGAGGTTGATCAACCAGACGTCGTCCGGAAGCACCAAGGCCAGTTCTCGCATCACCCGCTCCCAGTCGAAGCGACTTTCGGCGAGGCTCCTCACCGTTTCCACCCGCTGCTCGCTGAGGGCGCTGAATTGGGTGTAGGAGGCGAGACGCGCGGCCTTGCGCTGGGCGGCGGCGTTTTCGCGGTGGAGCTCGACGACCTCGCCTTTGCGCTCGGTGATCTTGTTTCCGATCAGCACCAACGAGGTGACACCGACGAGCGCAGCCACGAACACGCCAACCACCAGATAGACCAGCGCACCCGTCCGCAGCGGCGCCTGTTCACCGCGTCGCTGATCGGGAGGGATGAGGTTGACGGGTCGCATCAGTGCTCCAAGGCGAGTCCGAAGGGCAGGGTCAGCCGCGCGGCCGAAAAATCGTCGAACCCTCCTAGGGCCGCCGGACGAGCCACCTGGATCGGCACGTCCAGCGCTGCTTCCAGCCTCGGGCCGAGCCCGGTGATCGCGCTCCCGGGTCCGCACAACACGATCCGCTCGACGTCGAGCGCGCCTCCCTGG
>DATMBY010000141.1:0-15030 GCA_035558995.1 Solirubrobacterales bacterium | reverse complement strand
GCCAGAGGACGCGGATCGAGCCGCGCAGGACGAAGCTGACGCCGAGGGTGCCGACGCCGACGGCGATCGCGCTCTGCGGCGAGAGCGGGCCGACCGGGCTCAGCGCCAGCAGGCCGTCGAGCAGCAGCGTCCCCAGGGTGCTGGCCGAGACCAGCGAGGGCAGCTCGTCGAGGGTGCTGTGGCGGATCCGGCGGTGGTCGTTGTCGTAGAGGCCGTGGAGCTTGACGACGAGGATCCAGGCGGGGCTGAAGAGGACCGCCCAGAAGAGCGTCGCGACGTCGGTGGTCGAGGTGGTGGCGGTAACGGCGCAGAGCGTCCCCGCCAGCGAGAGCCAGTCGCCGGCGGCGAGCAGGCGGCGCAGGATCATCCCGCGCCGCCGCGAGCCCCACGGTCCCTGCTGATCGCCGAGCCGGGGCCTCTCGGCGTCGACGCGAGCCGGCTGCGGGGGCTTGGTGGTCATCCGCATCCGTCCCACCCTTCTTGCAGGCAGGGCTCCAGCGGGTTCAGTTCCAGCGCGCGCCGGTGGTCGGCCCGCGCCGCCGCTTCCTCTCCGCCCTCGTGCTCGATCCGCGCTCGCAGGTCGTAGAGGAGCCAGTTGCCTTCCTCGCGGTCGATCGCCTTGTCGATCTGCCCCGCGGCGGTCGCGTAATCGCCTTCGACCTCCGCCAGCAGCCCCAGCTGGACGTAGGGGCTCGCCGCCCAGGGCTCGATCGAGCGGGCGGTGTCGGCCCTTTCGACCGCGACGCCGAGGTTGCCTTCCGCCGCCGCGACCTGGCTGGAGTCGATCTCGCGGTCGACCAGAAGCGGCCCGATCAGCGCCAGGGCGGTGATCCAGGCGACGGCGAGGCCGGCGATCGCGAGCCCGATGCCGGGTCTCTCGCGCTGCCCGCCGGCAGCGGTGCGGGCGCTGGCGAGCTGGCCGCAGCGGGCGGCGAGGAGGGCGCCGCTGGCGAGGAAGAAGACGGCGCCGAGGGCGGCGATCTCCCAGAACCAGTCGATCGCCATCCCGACCGCCAGCGCCAGCGCCGCGGCCAGCAGGGCCGCGTTGCGCTCGCGGGCGATCCCGCTCGAGTTGCGCCAGGCTGAGAGTCCGATCCAGAGCAGGAAGCCGACCAGGCCCAGGACCAGCAGGCCGCCGATCAGCCCCAGCTCGGCGAAGGCCTCGAGGTAGAGGGAGTGCGCGTTGTGGACGGGGTTCGCGATCGAGCGCAGCTTCACCCAGGAGAACTGGTAGGTGCCGGCGCCGTTGCCGGCGACCGGCTCTTCTTCGAAGGCGTCGACGGCGACCCGGTAGAAGTCGTGGCGCCCGGCCCCGGAGAAGTCGCTGAAGTGCTTCTGGGGCTGGTTCGGGAATTCGATGTCGGAGCTCGAGAACTGGTCCCAGGCGCGGCCGCCGACCGCGACCACCGCGACGAGGGCGAGCACGGCGAAGCCGGCCGCCACCGCCCGCAGAGCGCGCGGGTCGCGCGAGATCGCCACCGCCCGGCCGGTGAGGGCGCCGCGCCGACGCGCCAGCCGGCGCATCAGCGCGAAGAGGCCGAGCGTCAGCGCCGTCCCCGCCAGCAGGATCAGCAGCACCGTCAGGCCCTGGTCGACCGCGGCGGCGTTGTCGACGTTTTCGGCGAGGCTGTCGCGGGCCTGCACGGCCAGCACCGCCGGCAGCGCCCCGAGGATGCCCGCCGCCAACGTCCCCAGCATCCAGAGGCGGTCGTGGGAGAGGGCGACGAGGCAGCCGCCGGCGACCAGCAGCGCCAGGACGCCGCCGCGCGAGTAGGTGAAGTAGAGGGTCAGCAGCACCGCCGGCAGGCAGGCGACCGCCGCCCAGCGCAGCGCCGGGGTCAGCGAGCGCCGGCTCAGCCAGGGGATCAGCGCCGCGGCGATCCCGCAGGCGACGCCGTTGGCGTTCCAGTAGCCGAGCGGGTAGCGCAGCCGCGGGCCGCTTCCCAGACCCTCGGCGACGGGGAATACGTGGGGCAGGAGGCGGGTGGCGAGGCCGAGCACGCCGACGAGGATCAGCGCAAAAACGAGTCCTTCGGCGAAACGTTGGCGCCTTTGGTCGGTTTGGGCGATCAGGAACGCGGCAAGGAGGACGCCCAGGTAGGCGAGAACCCGATCTGCCTCGGCCACGCTCAACTCAATCGACCCGGACCAGAAAGATGAGAGGCCAGAGAAAACCGCAAGCGCAAGCACCAGTCCCGTCCCCCAAAAGAAGGGTTTCCCCAATGAGGCACGGCCAGCGGCGCCCAGCGCCAGCAGCGCAGCAACCAGCAGCCATACGGCAAGACCGGCGATGTGGCGATCGGCAAGCTCGAAGCCGCCGCCCGTCAGCGCCAGACCACCGATCAGCAAAATTGGGGAGAAAGCCGCCGCGCTTTCCTCTAACCTTGCGCGCCATGTTTGGGAGCCGCCACCAGGGCCACGCCTGGAACCGATCCGTTTTCTCGCTTCTGTCAGTGCTTGCTCTGCTGGCATTTGCCTGTCTTCCGGTCGCCGCTAACGCGGACTCGTCCGGGGCGGAATACGAAACCGAAGCCCCGTCGGCCTACGGCAGCCACAAGGCGACCCCGACGGTAGTCGGCGGCGGTGACGAAGGCGGCAAGGCGCATGCCTCCAACGAAGCCGGCGGCGGCGGTGGTGGGTCTGGGTCTGGCGGTTCATCGGGTGGAGATGCTGGCACGGGCGCCGGAAGCGGCGCCGGTGGAGTCAAGGCCGGAAACGGTTCCACCAATCCTCAACACGCCAACGGCAGTGGCGAAGCGGGGAAGCTGCAACTGGAATCGGCGAAGCCAGTCAGCAGCGAATCCGACGACGGTGGTTCCTCCCCGGTCGTGCCGATCCTGATCGCCCTTGCTCTGCTGGCGGCGGTCTCGGCCGGGATCGTGATCATGCGCCAGCGTCGCCAGCCGGACTCCTCCGCCGCCCCGAAGGCGGGCTGAACGATGTCGAGAGCAAGCGGCGACAGCGGTCTCGGCGTGCGCCTGCAGGCAGCCCTGGTCGGGCTGCTGGCGCTGACGGCGCTGGCCTGCACGGCCACGGCTGCGCAGGCCCTGCCGGTCAAGTTCTGGGGGGCCGTGCCGCAATCCCCGCTCAGCGTCGAGCAGTACCAGCGGGTGCACCGCGGCGGCGTCGACACCATCCGGATCCCGATCAACTGGGCGACCGCGCAGCCGACCGAAGGCGCGGCCTTCGACTGGAGCGCCACCGACTCGCAGATCTCCGAGGCCGCCCGCACCGGCATCGACGTCCTGCCCTTCCTGGCCGGGGTTCCGGCCTGGGCCGAACGGCTGATCCCGGTCGGGGGTGGGGTCCAGGTGCCCGCGCACCTGCCGGTCAAGGGCTCGGCCAAGGCCGGCTGGGTCGCATTCGTCCGGGCCGCCGTCGCCCGCTACGGGGCGAAAGGCTCCTTCTGGAGCGAAAACCCGGGGGTCCCGTTCCGGCCGCTGCGCAACTGGCAGGTCTGGAACGAGCCCAACTTCAAGTTCTTCGTCTACAAGCCGAACCCGGCCGAATACGCGCAGATGGTGAAGATCACCTCCTCGGCGATCAAAGGCGCCGACTCCGGCGCCAAGGTGATCCTCGCCGGCCTCTTCGCCTGGCCGAAGGGCGCCAACGCCAAGAGCGGCAACCACAACTGGTTCGCCTCCAGGTTCCTCGAAGGGGTCTATAAGGTCCCGGGGATCGCCGCCAAGTTCGACGGCATCGCCCTGCACCCGTACTCGACCAAGTACCAGCTGCTGACCCCGCAGATCGAAGAAGTGCGCGACGTGATGAAGAAACGGCACGACGCCGGTACCGGGATCTGGATCACCGAGCTCGGCTGGAGCTCGGAACCGAAGACTCCGGGCAACTCCTTCGCCAAGGGCCCGGCCGGCCAGGCCCAGCAGCTGCGGGGCGCCTTCTCGCTGCTGAAGAAGAACCAGCGCAAGTGGCGGATCCAGCGCGTCTACTGGTTCTCGATCGACGACTACGGCGCCGCCTGCAACTTCTGCAACGGCTCCGGGCTCTTCGGCGCCGGCTTCACGCCGAAGAAGTCCTGGTTCGAATACGTCAAGTTCGCCGGCGGCAAGCCCTAGCGAGGGCCCGGCTAGAGCCGGCCCACCGATCTGCGTAAGATCGGTGGGTTGGCTACCAAGGCGAAAGGCACCGCCAAATCTGACCCGCTGGCGCCGTTCAGCGACCCGGTTCGGCGCTGGTTCGAGGCTTCCTTCGAGGGTCCGACGCCGGCCCAGGCCGGCGGCTGGGAGGCGATCTCAAGCGGCGAGCACGCGCTGATCTGCGCCCCGACCGGCTCGGGGAAGACGCTCGCCAGCTTCCTCTGGGGGATCGACAAGCTCGCCCGCTCCCCTGACCTCGGGACCGGGGTCAAGCTGGTCTACGTCTCGCCGCTGAAAGCGCTCTCCTACGACATCGAGCGCAACCTGCGGGCGCCCTTGCGCGGGATCGGGGCCGAGATCTCGGTCGGGCTCCGCACCGGCGACACCTCGCAGAAAGAACGGCGGGCGATGGCCAAAGAGCCGCCGGACATTCTGATCACGACGCCGGAGTCGCTCTACCTGATGCTCAGCTCCAGCGTGCGGGAGATCCTCACCGGGGTCGAAGCGGTGATCGTCGACGAGATTCATGCGGTGGCGCAGACCAAGCGGGGGTCTCACCTTGCTTTGACGCTGGAGCGACTCGAGTGGTGGGTGAGGGAGTCGGGGGGGTCCTCCCCGGACAACAGCCGGGGAGGGTCCGGGGAGGACCCCCCCGACTCCCTCGTGCAGCGCATTGGTCTTTCCGCCACCCAGAGGCCGCTGGAGAGGATCGGGCAGTTCCTCGTTGGTTCTAAACGGAGCTGCAGAATCGTCGACGCCGGGCAGAAGAAGGCGCTCGACCTGGAGATCGTGGTGCCGGTGGAGGACATGGCGGATCCGGGGGCACCGGCTTATCCGAGCGAGGACGGGCCGCCGCCGACGGAAATCGAGCCCTCAGCTCATGTCCGTTCGATCTGGCCGGCGATCTATCCCAAGCTGCTGGAGCTGGTCCAGGAACACACCTCGACGATGATCTTCGTCAACAACCGGCGCGCCGCCGAGCGGTTGGCGAAGCGGCTGAATGAGCTGGCGAACGGGCACGGGGAAGAGGAGCTGCCGGCGACCGAGCACGCCGGTCACCACGAGGACACCGGCGAGCCGCTGGAGGAAGTCGAGATCGCCCGCGCCCACCACGGCTCGCTCTCGCACGAGGAGCGGGCGGTGGTGGAGGAGATGCTCAAGTCCGGGCAGTTGCCCTGCCTCGTCGCCACCTCCTCGCTGGAGCTGGGGATCGACATGGGGGCCGTCGACCTGGTGATCCAGGTCGAGTCGCCGAAGTCGGTGACCCGCGGCCTGCAGCGGATCGGCCGCGCCGGCCACCGCATGGGCGAAGTCTCCAAAGGCCGGATCTTTCCCAAATACCGCGGCGACCTGCTCGAGTGCGCGGTCGTCGCCCGGCGCATGCGCGAGGCGGAGATCGAGGAGACGACGATCCCGCAGAACCCCCTCGACGTCCTCGCCCAGCACCTGGTCTCGCTGGCGGCGCACAAAGAGTGGGAGGTCGACGAGGTCGAGAAGCTCGTCACCTCGACCCAGTCCTTCCACGACCTCTCCCGCGAACAGCTGGAGAACGTGCTCGACATGCTCGACGGCCGCTACCCCTCCGACCGCTTCGCCGAGCTGCGGCCGCGGATCGTCTGGGACCGGACCGAAGGCACGATCCACGGCCGCAAAGGCGCCCGCCAGCTGGTCGTCACCAACGCCGGCACGATTCCCGACCGCGGCCTCTACGGCGTCCACCTCCCGGACGGCCGCCGGGTCGGCGAGCTCGACGAGGAGATGGTCTACGAGGCCCGCGCCGGCCAGACCTTCCTCCTCGGCTCGAGCACCTGGCGGATCGAGGAAATCACCCGCGATCGGGTCATCGTCACCCCCGCGCCGGGCGCACCCGGCGCGGTCCCCTTCTGGAAGGGCGACGGGATCGGCCGGCCCGCCGAGCTCGGGAAGGCGATCGGCGCCTTCGCCCGCGAGGCGGTCTCCCGCGACCCCGCCGAGCTGGCGAAGGAGTACGACCTCGACGAGCGCGCCGCCAACAACCTCGTCTCCTACCTGCGCGAGCAGCAGCAGGCGACCCGCGTCGTCCCCTCCGACGAGACGATCGTCGTCGAGCGCTTCCGCGACGAGATCGGCGACTGGCGGCTCTGCATCCTCTCGCCCTACGGCGGCCGCGTCCACTCGGCATGGGGTCTGGCGCTGGCGGCGAAGATCCGCGCCGAGCGCGACCTCGAGGCCGACGCGATCTGGTCCGACGACGGGATCGTCATCCACCTCCCCGACGCTGACGAGCCGCCCTCCGCCGACCTGGTTTTGATCGACCCCGACGAGATCGAGGACCTGATCGTCTCCGAGCTCTCCGGCTCGGCCCTGTTCGGCGCCCGCTTCCGCGAGAACGCCTCGCGCTCGCTGCTGATCCCGCGCGCCTACCCCGGCAAGCGCACGCCGCTCTGGCAGCAGCGCTTGAAGTCGCAGAGCCTGCTCGAAGTGGCGCGGGACTTCCCCCGCTTCCCGGTCATCCTCGAGACCTACCGCGAGTGCCTGCGCGACGTCCTCGACCTCCCCGCCCTCGCCGAGCTGCTGGAGAAGCTGCACTCGCGGGCGCTCAGCCTGGTCGAGGTCGAGACGCCGACCGCCTCGCCCTTCGCCTCCTCGCTGCTCTTCGACTACGTCGCCACCTACATGTACGAGGGGGACACGCCGAACGCCGAGCGGCGGGCGGCGGCGCTGGCGCTCGACCGCGACCTCCTGCGCGAGCTGCTGGGCCAGGAGGAGCTGCGGGAGCTGATCGACCCCGAGGCGCTGGAGGAAGTCGAGGCGCAGTTGCAGCACCGCACCGAGGCCGGCCGCGCCGGCGACCGCGACGCGCTGCAGCAGCTGCTCCGCAACCTCGGCGACCTCACTCTGGAGGAGTGCGAGGAGCGTGTCGCCGAGGGCTACTCGGCGAAGTCGATGCTGGAGAAACTGGTCGCCGAGCGGCGGGTGGCGCTGGTGCGGATGGCAGGCGGCGAGCGCTACATCGCCGCCGAGGACGCCGGCCTCTACCGCGACGCCCTCGGCGTCCCCGAGCCGCCCGGGCTGCCGGAAACCTTCCTCGAGGAGCACCCCGACGCGATGCGGGCGCTGGTCCGGCGCTACGCCCGCACCCACGGCCCCTTCCCGACCCAGCAGCTCGCCGAACGCTACGGCGTCGACCCCTCGCCGGCGCTGCGGGAGCTCGAGAGCGAAGGGGCGATGGTCCGCGGCGAGCTGGCGCCGGGGGGGACCGAGCGCGAGTGGTGCGACTCCGAAGTCCTGCGCCGGGTCCGCCGCGCCAGCCTCGCCCGCCTGCGCAAAGAGGTCGAGGCCGCCGACACCCGCGAGCTCGCCCGGTTCCTGCCGAGCTGGCAGAACGTCGACGCCTTCCGCCGCACCGGCGCCGGGCTCGACCGCCTGCGCGAGGCGCTGGTGCCGCTGCAGGGCGTGGCGCTGACGCCGAAAGTCTGGGAGGCCGACGTGCTGCCGCGCCGCTTGGGCGCCTACTCCCAGAGCTGGCTCGACGAGCTCTGCACCAGCGGTGAGCTGGTCTGGATCGGCGGCGGCGCCCTCGGCCGCAACGACGGCCGCGTCGCCCTCTACTTCCGCGAGGACGTCCGCCTCGCCGGGCCGCCGCCCTCGAACTCGAAGCTGGAGTCGCCGGAGGGGGAGGTCCACGACGCGATCCGCGAGCGGCTGCGAGCAGGCCCCTCCTTCTGGCTCGACCTCGTCGTCGAGCTCGACCACCCGGCCGAGGACATCCACAACGCCCTCTGGGACCTGGTCTGGAGCGGGCAGGCGACCAACGACGCCTTCGCGCCGCTGCGGGCGCCGCGCCTGCGGGCGGTGCCGCCGAGCGAACGGCCCGGCCGCCGCTTCGCCCGCCGCCGCAGCACCACCGGGGCCGCCGTCCAGGGCCGCTGGTCGCTGACCGAGCCGCTCTTCGCCAACGCCCCCGGCCCGGGCGCGAAGCTCCGCGCCACCGCCGAGCTGATGCTCGAGCGCTACGGGATCGTCACCCGCGAGACCGTCCTCGCCGAGGGCATCCCCGGCGGCTTCTCGACCCTCTACGGGGAGCTCGGGAACCTAGAGCTGCTCGGCACCGCCCGCCGCGGCTACTTCGTCGAGGGGCTCGGCGGCGCCCAGTTCGCCCTCCCCGGCGCGGTCGAGCGGCTGCGCTCGCTGCCCGAACGCGACGGCTCCTACCTCGTCCTCGCCGCCACCGATCCCGCCAACCCCTACGGCGCCTCCCTGCCCTGGCCGAAGCTAGAGGGCGGCCGCCGCCCCGGCCGCACCCCCGGGGCCCACCTCCTCCTCCGCGACGGCGAGCCGCTCGTCTTCGTCGAGCGCGGCGGCCGCGGCCTCCTCCGCCTCAAAGCCCTCGACGGCCCCGAGCTGGAGGAGGCGATGCGCGCCCTCGCCGACGCCGTCCGCGACGGCCACCTCCCGAAACTCTCGGTCGAGAAGCTCGACGGCGAAGCCGTGATCGGCTCCGGCCACGAGGACGCCCTCGTCGGCGCCGGCTTCAGCCGCGGCCCACGCAAACTGACCGCGTCGGTCTGACTTAACCGACCGCCAAGGCCGAGATTCGGCTCGCCGGCCAAACCATTGCCATAATCGGTGGCGGTGCCGGAGGCGGATCAGAGCGCGGTTGAGCTGCTGAAGAGCGTGACGCTCTTCGCCGACCTGGAGGAGGGGGAGCTCGAGAGGTTCTCCCATGTCGCCGTGCCGCGGACCTTCCCGGCCGGAACCAGGGTCTTCCATGAGGGGGACGACTCCGACGCCTGCTACATCGTCAAGGAGGGCAGCTTCCGGGTCACCCGCGAACACTCCGACGGGCGGGCGATCACGTTGGCCACGCTCGGGCCGGGGGAGATCTTCGGCGAGCTGGCCATGCTCGACGGCGACAAGCGCTCGGCCAGCGCCGAGGCGCTGAGCGAGGGGGAGCTGCTGGCGCTGCCGGCCAACGACGTTCGGGCGCTGCTGGCGCGGCACCCGGAGATCTCGCTGAAGCTGGTCGCCGGGCTCGTCCGCCGCCTCCGCGCCGCCAACGTCCGCCTCTCGCGCCAGTCCTTCCAGACCGTACCCAGCCGGGTCGCCGGGATCCTCGCCCAGCTCAGCCGCGAGGCCCACGACGGCGACGGCGAGCCGACCGAAGAGGTGACGATCAACATGAACCAGACCGACCTCGCCCAGCTCGCCGGAACCTCACGCGAGTCGGTCAGCCGCTTCCTCGCCGAGCTCGAGCGCGCCGGCGTCGTCCGCTCCGGCCGCGGCCGCGTCACCGTGCTGGAGCCGGACAAGCTCCGCAACTACATCTACTGAGCCATGGCCGCCCCGGAGCTGCTCTCACCGAAAAGGCTGGAGCTGCCGTACCGGTGGAACGGCGTCGAGGGGGAGGTCCGGGTCGAGATCGGCGTCAACGACGACCCGGCTGCATTCGGCTGCGAGGAGGTGTCCCGCGGCTTCCCCTACTGCCGGGCGACAGTGCACCCGCCTGCCCGCGGCTACGGGGAGATGCTCGGGTGGATCCAGGTCGTCGACACAGACGATGGCCCGCCCGGCTTCCGCCACGACCGCTTCGAACCGCTCGGCGACGCGCCTCACCCGTTCGGCTTCTTCGGCTTCTCCCCGACCCTGTTCGACCTGCCCCACACCTACCTCGAGAACTGGAACTTCCACGCCCATACCTTCCTCTGCGGCCTCGGCGGCAAGCTGCTCGAGATGCGAAAAGAGGCGCGCGCCATCCTCGGCTTCAGCTGGGGCTTCTCGAAGCGGGGGGAGGAGATCGAGTACCGCGAGCCCGCCACCCTCGGCCCGGGAGACTGGGACCGGCACCAGGAGTACCTGCACGGCAGGTTCCGCAACTGGACCTTCACCCCGGGCTTTCATCAGCATCCGCTGCGGCCGTGACCCGATCCCGCGAGCGCGCCCGCATGGTCGAGCGCCAGCTGCGGGGCCGGGGGATCGAGGACGAGCGGGTCCTGGCGGCGATGGGGGAGGTGCCGCGTGAGGACTTCCTGCCGCGGCGGCTGCGCGACCGCGCCTACGACGATTCGGCGCTGCCGATCCGCGAGGGGCAGACGATCTCCCAGCCCTGGATCGTCGCCGCGATCTGCCAGGCGCTGGCGCTCGAGGGCTCGGAGCTGGTGCTCGAGGTCGGCACCGGCTCGGGCTACTCGGCCGCCGTGCTCGCCCGTCTCGCCGACCACGTGGTCACGATCGAGCGCCACGGGGCGCTCTTCCGGGCGGCGCGGGAGACGCTCGCCGGGCTCGGCTTCGGCAACGTCGAGACGCTTCTCGGCGACGGCAGCCTCGGCATCGCCGGGCGTGCCACGTTCGACGCGATCGCCGTCCACGCGACGGCGCCGGGGCCGCCGCAGGCGCTGCTCGACCAGCTCGCCGAGGGCGGCCGCCTCGTCGTCCCGCTGCACGCCGGCGACGCCGACGTGCTGACGCTCTACCGGCGCCGGGGCGAGCGGCTCGAAGCCGAAGCGATCACGCCCTGCCGCTTCGTGCCGCTGATCGGCGAGGGCGGGTTCGCGGAGGGGTGAGCCTCAGCAGCTGACGGCGACGTCGGCGGGGTCCTTGGAGATGTCGTCGCCGCCCCCGCCGCAGTCGATCTTGTCGCGCTGCCCGTCGAGGGCTTCGATGAAGTCGCTGCCGCCTTTGCCGATCAGCGTGTCCTTGCCGATGTGGCCCATGATGCTGTTGGAGCCGTTGTCGCCGACGAGGACGTCGGGGCCGTCGGATCCCTCGAGGCTCTCGTTGTCGCCGAGGACCTGGTCGTCGTTGCCGCAGCCGGGGGGGCCGCCGCTGCCGCCGAGGGTGACGCGGAGGTTGTCCTTGGAGCGGGCGTAGGAGACGGTGTCCTCGCCGGGGCCGCCGTCGTAGACGTGACCCTGGCAGGTGGGGACCGAGTTGACGAGAAGG
The DNA here is from genome assembly GCA_035558995.1 of Solirubrobacterales bacterium. Taxonomy (GTDB): domain Bacteria; phylum Actinomycetota; class Thermoleophilia; order Solirubrobacterales; family 70-9; genus VAYN01. Next base: position 4,015 of record DATMBY010000141.1, on the reverse strand, counting down.
TCGTTGCCGGCGCCACCGAGCAGGTTGTCCCCGCCCGGGTCGGCATAGAGGACGTCGGAGCCGCCGCCGCCCTCCAGCCGGTCGTGCCCATTGTCGGGGGAGTTGTAGTTCTCGCCCGCTTCCAGCACGTCGTCGCCGTTGCCGCCGACCAGGTCGTCGTCGCCGGCGTTGCCGTTGATCCGGACTTTGGCGCCGGCCGGAACGCTCCCGTCGACGGCGATCGTGTCGTTGCCGTTGCCGCCGGTGACGACGATCAGCGGGACTTTGCCGCCGGTGTCGGGGCAGACCATCGCGTTGCCGTTGGAGGGCGGGGTTTCGCAGCCGTCGCCGGAGAAGATCGGGACCGCCGAGGTGACGACCCAGGCGCCGTCGCCGCGGGAGATGCGGATGTCGTCGTTCTGCGGGCTGCCCTGGACGATCAGGCTGGAGCCGTCGAGGCCGAGGTTGAGGGTCCCGTAGGCGAGGCTCGGGGGCGGGGACTCTTCCGGCCCGCAGGAGGTCTCCTCGCTGAAGCCTTCGCAGTTGTCGGTGCCGGGGCCGCCGAAGGCCTGGCCGCCGCCTCCGCCGCTGTTGAGGTCGTCGTTGCCGACGCCGCCGTCGATCCGGTTGGCGGCGCCGTCGCCGACGATCTCGTCGCCCTGCGGCGAGCCGACCACGTCCTCGAAGCCGTGGAGGTCGTCGTGCCCGTCGCCTTTGGCCTTGCCGGTGCCGAGGCTGATGATGACGCCGCCGCGGGTGGCGCTGGCGTAGGAGACGATGTCGCCGCCGCCTTCGCCGCCTAGCAGGTCGTCGGTGCCGGCGTCGCCGCGGACGATGTCTCCGTCCCCGGGCCCGCCGTCGACGTGGTCGGTGCCGGCGCCGCCGAAGACTTCGTCGGCGTCGCCGCCGCCCTGGAGGTCGGCGTCGTCACCGGGCCCGCCTTCGATGTGGTCGGAGCCCGGGCCGCCGTCGATCTTGTCGTTGCCCTTGTCGCCGAGAAGTTTGTCGTCGCCGCCGTCGCCGTCCATCTGGTCGCTGCCCTGCTGGCCGTCGACGTAGTCGTCGCCGGCGCCGCCGTCGATCTTGTCGGGGCCTTTGAAGCCGACGAGGACGTCGTTGCCGCCGCCGCCGTGCAGGCCGTCGGAGCCTTTCGAGCCGGACAGCGCGTCGTCGCCCTCGCCGCCGTCGATGTTGTCGGAGCCGGTGTCGCCTTCGAGCTTGTCGTCGCCGCCTTCGCCGTTGAGGGAGTCGAAGCCGCGCCCGCCGTCGATCGTGTCGTCGCCCGGGCCGCCGCAGATCGTGTCGTTGCCATTGGGGCCGCCGGTGATGACGTCGTCGCCGCCAGCGCCGTAGATCACGTCACTGGCCTTCTTGCCGACGATGTGGTCGTTGCCGGCGGTGCCCTTGATCGTCACCTTCTTGCCGTCGCACTTCATCGCCTGCGCCTGGCTGGCGAAGAGGAGGAGGGAGAGGGCGGCGATCAGGCCGAGCAGCGGCAGTCGGAGAGATTCGAACTTGGATGGCATCCCTGAGCACATCGGTTCGGGGATGCAGAACCTTCAGAGGCGCCGTAATTCACCCAAAACTCGTCCAGATCACTCGGACGAACGTCCAGTTCCCGCCTGCAACCGCTCTCCTATACGCTCGCTGCGCGAATGAAGGGCGGCATCTACGTCTTGAACTTCTACTCGGCGGTCTTCGTCGACCAGCTGAAGCGCGGCCGCAAGACCGCGACGATCCGGCTCGGCGACAAGAGCAACAAGTACGAGCGCGGCCAGGTCGTCTGGATCACGGTCGGGTTCCGCCACAGCCCGCGCGAGAAGATCTTCACCGCGGTGATCGACGACGTCGAGGTCAAGAAAGCAGGCGATCTCAGCCGGCGTGACATCGAGCACGACAACCCCGAGTTCCGCCGCCTCGAGGAGGAGATCCGTTTCCTCGAGCAGATCTACAGCCGCCCCGTCGCCGCCAGCGACGTGGTCACCGTCATCCGCTTCTCCCAGATCGTCGAGCCGCCCCACACCCATCTCGGCAACGGGGAGACTCCGCACCACAACTAGATGATCTGATGGCCCAGTACGCCTTCCTCACGACCTGGCTGCTCGAGTCGCCCCGGGAGCCGGTCTGGGAGGCGATCCACGCTCAGGAGAAGTGGCCGAGCTGGTGGCGCGGGGTGGAGGAGGCGACCGAGCTGCGACACGGCGAGGACGGCTCCGGCCTCGGCAGCGTCTCGCGGATGGTCTGGAGGAGCCTGCTGCCTTACCGGGTCTCCTTCGAGGTGACGACGACCCGGATCGAGTACCCGACCCTGATGGAGGGCCGGGCGGTCGGGGAGCTGGAAGGCACGGGGCGCTGGCGCCTCTACGAGCAGGACGGGGTGACCGCCGTGCTCTACGAGTGGAACGTGCGGACGACGAAGCCGTGGATGAACCTGCTGGCGCCGCTCCTGCGTCCCGCCTTCGAGTGGAACCACGACTGGGTGATGCGCCGCGGCGGCGAGGGAATCTCCGACCTCCTCGGGTGCCGACTCTTGGCGATCGATTAGCGCTGCGCTATCTTTCAGGTCATTGGCACTCTCACCTTGAGAGTGCCAAACGTCGCAGGAGTCGAGATTCGGCTCTGCAGCGACGTTTCTCAACTTTCACACCACCCACACCTATTACGGAGGTTCACGGATGAAGCTGAAGCCCCTCGGGGACCGGCTGATCGTCAAGCCGATCGAGGAGGAGGAGACGACCGCCAGCGGCATCGTCCTCCCCGACACGGCCAAAGAGAAGCCGCAGAAGGGCCAGGTCGTGGCTGTCGGCGACGGCAAATGGGACGAGGACGGCGAGAAGCGGATCCCGCTCGACGTCGCGGAGGGGGACGAGGTCCTCTACTCCAAATACGGCGGCACCGAGGTGACCGTCGAGGGGGACGAGCTGCTCGTCCTGCGCGAGTCGGACGTTCTGGCCAAGCTCGGCTGAAGCGCCCCAATCGGACTTAACTAAGGAGGACTAGGAACAAATGGCTCACAAGGAGCTGAAGTACGCAGAGGATGCAAGGGGGGCCCTGCAGGCCGGCGTCGATTCCGTCGCCAACGCCGTCAAGGTCACCCTCGGCCCGAAAGGCCGTTACGTCGTGCTCGACAAAAAGTTCGGCGCGCCGACGATCACCAACGACGGCGTCACCATCGCCCGCGAGGTCGAGGTAGAGGACGTCTTCGAGAACCAGGGCGCCCAGCTCGTCCGCGAGGTCGCGACCGCGACCAACGACGTCGCCGGTGACGGCACCACCACCGCGACCCTGCTGGCCCAGACGATCGTCCGCCAGGGCCTGAAGAACGTGGCCGCCGGCGCCAACCCGCTGGCCCTGCGCCGCGGGATCGAGAAGGCGGTCGAAGAGGTGGTCGACAACCTCCGCAACAAGCAGAGCAAAGAGGTCGCCGGCAAAGACCAGATCGCCCGCGTCGCCGCCATCTCCGCCGGTGACGACGAGATCGGCAACGTGATCGCCGACGCGATCGAGAAAGTCGGCAAAGACGGCGTCGTGAACGTCGAGGAGGGCCAGACCTTCGGGATGGAGCTCGAGTTCACCGAGGGGATGCAGTTCGACAAGGGCTACATCTCGCCGTACATGGTCACCGACCAGGACCGCATGGAGGCGGTGCTGGACGACCCCTACATCCTCATCGCCAACCAGAAAATCGGCTCCGTGCGGGACATCCTGCCGGTGCTCGAGCAGGTGATGCAGGGGGGCAAGCCGCTGCTGATCGTCGCCGAGGACGTCGAGGGCGAGTGCCTCGCGACCCTCGTCGTCAACATGCTGCGCGGCACGTTCACCGGCGTCGCGGTCAAAGCACCGGGCTTCGGCGATCGCCGCAAGCGGATGCTCGAGGACATCGCGATCCTCAGCGGCGGTGAGGTGATCACCGAGGAGATGGGTCTCAAACTCGAGAACACCCAGCTCGCCCAGCTCGGAAAGGCGCGTCGCGTCGTCGTCTCGAAGGACACGACGACGATCATCGACGGCGCCGGTGAGGGCGACGACATCAAGG
>DATMBY010000140.1:0-28278 GCA_035558995.1 Solirubrobacterales bacterium | reverse complement strand
CATCGCCATGAAGACGTTGATCGCCTCCTCGCCGATCGGCATCCGCCGCACCTCCTCGAAGCCGAGCTTCTCGTAGAAGTCGACCGAGCGGTCGATGTCGCCGATTCGGTAGCAGGTGTGGAGAAAAGCAGGCACTGGGCGCTCTCAAGGTTACCGGGGGCAGATTTCCACCAAAAGCAGGTAGAAGCTTCTTCTTCTGTTGAAGTCGCCCGACCGGAGTACTAGCCTGCCGCTGGTTTCGGGGCTCGCCCTGGCCATTTCGAATCCTTATTCAGAGAAAGAGGCACGCTTTGCACAGCAAGCTTTCCCGTCACGCCCGGATGCGGGCAATGGTCCTCGCGGTCTCGGCGGCCGCGCTAACCCTCGCCTTCGTCGGCACCGCCGGCGCGGCGACCCCGACCGGCGTCACCGACGTCATCTCGATGGATCTGACCAAAGGCAAGCTCAAGTTCACGGGGCCGGAAGCGGTCACCGTCGGCGACCAGCTCGAAATCGTCAACAAGACGAACCCGAAACAGGTCGGTCCCCACACCTTCTCGCTGGTCACCAAAGGCTCGCTGCCGAAGACCCCGAAGGCGCGCAAGGGCTGCTTCGCCCCGAAAAAGATCTGCCTGGCGATCGCGATCTGGCACGGCTTCAACCCGAAAACGGAACAGATCACGAAGAACCCGGCCAAGGCCGGTCCCGCCGGATGGAGCACGGCCGGCAACGCCACGAGCAAGAAGGGCGACTCCTGGTTCAGCGGCGAAAAGAAGGGCGGCCACTTCTCCCAGGAAGTCACCGCCGCAGCGGGCACGACGCTCTACTACATGTGCGCCGTCCACCCGTGGATGCAGGGCAAGGTGAACGTCGTCGCCCCGGTGGTCCCGCTGCCCACCCCGACCAGCTAGCGACACGTCTGGGCAGTCCTCAGCACAGCACCGCCGCTTCGGGCGCCGAACCTTCCTCGGCGCCCTCGGCGGCGGTGCGCTTGCCGTCCTCCTTCCCCTGCGGGGGAGGAGCGGCGGCCCGCTGCCGCTGAGCGCCGAGCCGCCGGCGGCGCTGGCGGCGGCCCCCTTCCGCGCTCGGCTGCCGATTCCGCCGGTCCTGCGCGACGACCACATCCGCATCCCGATCCGCGAGGCCGAGCAGCAGATCCTCCCCGGGCCGAAGACCAGGCTCTGGACCTTCGGCGGCAGCTTCCCGGGGCCGACGATCCGCCGCCGCGCCGGTCAGCGCACCCGCGTCACCTTCCACCACGAGCTGGGGGAGAAGGCCGGTGAGCTCTCCGTCCACCTCCACGGTGGCCACAACCGCACCCAGTTCGACGGCTACCCCGGCGGCCTGACCAAGCGCCAGCCCCTCTCCGCCTTCTGTCGCATCCCGCAGGGGCTCTCCGCCCGCGAGTCCGGCAACGAGTTCCTGCTCGAGCCGGGCGGTCGCAAAACCTACGTCTACGACCTCAAGGAGGACGGCAAGCCCGAACGCGCCTCCTTCCAGTGGTACCACGACCACCGCCTCGACCGCACCGCTCCCCACACCTGGAGGGGGCTGGCGGGGATGTGGATCGTCGACGACGCCTTCGAGGAGGCGCTGGCGCTGCCCGACGGCGACCGGGACCTGCCGCTGATGATCTGCGACCGCACCTTCGACCGCCGCAACCAGCTGACCGACCCGTTCAAGGGACAGCGACCGCCCGCGGACGGGATCCTCGGCGAGACGGTCCTCGTCAACGGCGCCTACCTGCCGCACCACCGCGTCGAGGCCTGCCGCTATCGGCTGCGGATCCTCAACGTCTCCTCCTTTCGCAGCTACAACCTGCAGCTCTCCAACGGGGCGCCGATGCTGCAGATCGCGACCGAGAGCGGGCTGATGCCGAAGCCGGTGCGCCGCCGCGAGATCCGCCTCGGGCCGGCCGAGCGGGTCGAGGTGATCGTCGACTTCGCGGGCGCCGGCGGCGAGACCGTCGAGCTGCGCAGCGGCAAGCGCCACGGCGGCCGCAACCCGCTCGGCGCCCACACCTACGGCGGCACCCTGATGCAGTTCCGCGTCGGCGCCCGGCGGGTCCGCGACCGCAGCCACGTCCCCAGGCACCTGCGCCCGCTGCCGGCCTGGACGCGCGACGTCGCCCGCAAGCCCGACAAGCGCTGGGAGATCACGATCGGCGGCTTCTTCAAAACCACCTGGCGGATCAACGGCCGCACCTTCAACCCCACCCACGTCGAGGCCTTCCCGAAGCTGAACTCGACCGAGACCTGGGAGATCGTCAACAAGACGAACGTCGCCCACGTGATGCACCTGCACCACACCGACTGGTACCTGCTCGAGCGCAACGGCAAGCGGCCGCCCAGCTACGAAGACTGCCTCAAGGAGACCTTCTTCGTCTACCCCAATGAAAAAATTCTCCTTGCCGGTCAGTTCTCCGACTACACCGGCAAATTCGTCGTCCACTGCCACATGCTGGACCACGAGGACCATGGACTTATGAGCCAGTTCCAGGTGGTTCGGGCCTAAAGGAAACGCTGGCGTTTGCCGATGCCCCCGGCATGGCAGCCCCCCAAAATCGGGTAAGCATCCGCCCGGTCGCCCGGACCCGGGCGCGGGCCACGGCCGCGCTCCTCGTCGCCGGCGCCGCCCTCGTCGCGATCTCCCTCCTCCTGCCGCACCCGAGCGGGGGCGACGAAACCGCCCTGATCCTCACCGCGCTGGCGATGGCGGTCGCCGGCGGCATCGTCTGGGCGCTGGGGGACAAGGTTCCGGGTTGGGGCGTTCACGCGATCCTCGCCGGGGTCGTCGCCGCGACCTCGCTGCTGATCTACGAGAGCGGCATCGCCGTCGGCCAGTACGGGACGATCTTCGTCTGGTCGACCCTGGTCGCCTCGATCCACTTCCCGCGTAGGGTCGCCGCCGTTCACCTCGGCTGGCTCCTCGCCGCCTACGGGACCGTCCTCCTCCTGGTCGAAAGCACCGCTGGCTACTCGCCGCTGACCCGCTGGCTCTTCACCCTGATCTCGCTTACCGTCGTGATGCTGCTGATCACCAGCATCGTCGCCCGCCGCGCCCGCGCCGACGAGCGCGCCCGCCACTTCTTCGACCTCTCCCGCGACATGCTCTGCACCGCCAACATGGACGGCTACTTCGTCGAGCTGAACGAGGCCTGGACGCAGGCGCTCGGTTACAGCCTCGACGAGCTCCGCGCGATTCCCTTCGTCGAGCTCGTCCACCCCGAGGACCGAGAGCGGACCGAAGCCGAGTCGGCCGGGCTCTTCGAAGGCGCCGAGACCCTCAGCTTCGAAAACCGCTACCTGGCAAAAGACGGGACCTGGCACTGGCTGCGCTGGAGCTCCCAGCTCTCGCCCGACGAGTCGCTGGTCTACGCCCGCGCCGCCGACATCACCGAGGTCAAGCAGATCGAGGCCGAACGCGAGGAGCTGCTCGACCAGGTGCGCGAGATGGCCCGCCGCGACGCCCTCACCGGCCTGCCGAACCGGCGGGCGCTGGAGGAGCAGCTGCCGCAGGCGATGGCGCGGGCGCGACGCCGGCGCTCCTCGCTCAGCGTCGCGATCCTCGACATCGACCACTTCAAGACCTACAACGACACATACGGTCACCTCGCCGGCGACGAAGTCCTGCGCGCCTGCGCCAAGGCCTGGGATTCGGCGCTGCGGGCCGAGGACACGATCGCCCGCTTCGGCGGCGAGGAGTTCCTCGTCCTGCTCCCCGACACCCCGCCGGAGGAGGCGGGGGAGATCGTCGAGCGGCTGCGGGCGAAGACGCCGATGGGGCAGAGCTGCTCAGCCGGCCTCGCCTGCTGGGACTACGCCGAGTCGATCGACGAGCTGCTCGGCCGCGCCGACCAGGCGCTCTACCTGGCCAAGGCCGGCGGCCGCGACCAGATGGCGGAGGCACCGCTCGCCCGGTCATGATGCGCGGATGGGCCGCGAAGAGCACGAACGATCCGTCCGCTTTCGCACCGCCCGCCGCGACCCCGAGCTGACCGTCGTCGAGGGCTTCCACGCGCTCAAGCACGCGCTGCGGTTCGGGGCGGAGCTGGTCGAGGCGGTGGCGACCGATCCGCCGGCGCTGGAGGCGATGGCGGCGGAGCTGGCGACGGACCTGGAGGGGCGGCTCGCCGGTCAGGTCGAGGCCGTCGACAAGAAGACCCTGGCCGACCTGGTGCCGTTGGTCCCGCACACCGGCGTCGCCGCGATCGCCCGCCGGCCACGGGTCGACCCGGCGGCGGCGCTGGCCGACCCGGCGCCCGAGCCGGCGGTGCTGCTGGAGGATCCGCGAAACATGGGCAACATCGGCGCCTGCATCCGGGTCGCCGCGGCCGCCGGCGCGGCCGGCGTCTTCACCACCGGCGAGAACGACCCCTGGCACCCGGACGCCGTCCGCGGCGCCGCCGGGCTGCAGTTCGCGCTCCCGGTCGCCAGGGTCGAGCAACTGCCCGCGAGCGACCGACCGCTGCTGGCGATCGACCCGGATGGGGAGGTGCTGGCGCCGGAGCGAATGCCCGCTCGGGCGATCCTCGCTTTCGGCACCGAGCGCCACGGCCTCAGCAGCGAAGTGTTCGAGCGGGCCGACACGCGCGTCTCGATCCCGATGCGCGAAGGTGTCTCCAGCCTCAATCTGGCCACCTCAGTTGCAATTGTGCTTTTTGCAATGAGAATCCGAAGTAACTAGTCCCACCGAAAGGAAGCAACTTGCCACTCCTAATCGCAGACGTCAGCTTTGGGGAACTGCTCCTCATCGCGCTCGAGGTCTTCTTCTTCGTGATCTGGATCTGGATCCTGATCACGATCCTCTCCGACCTCTTCCGCGATCACGAGCTCGGGGGTGGGGCGAAGGCGGCATGGGTCCTGTTCCTGGTCGTCATCCCGTTCTTGGCGTCGCTGATCTACCTGATCGCCCGTGGCAACGGCATGCGCGATCGCACGATCAAAGCCCAGGCCGACGCGAAAAAGCATTTCGACGAATACGTGCGGGAGCAGGCCGGCGCCGGCTCTTCGGCCGAGGAGCTGCACAAGCTCTCCGAGCTGAAGGCCAAAGGCGACCTCAGCCAGGCGGAGTTCGACCAGGCGAAGGCCAAGCTGCTGGCCTAGCCACGGCTTCGGGTCCGGGGGTCGACGGCGACCCCCGGACTCCTCCAAAAGTCGCAAATTGCAAGGGAAGTTGCGGGTTATCGACCACTTCCCAGCGCTTAGGCGCCTTCGCTAGCCTGCGCCGTCGTGCTGTTCAGCTCCTCTACGAGCACGGCTCCGCGCCGTGCCCTGATCTTCGCCGCGCTGCTCCTCGCGGCCCTGTGCGTCCTGGCCGGGTCCTGGGCGAGCAGCGCCCCTGCCGATCCGCAGGAGAAGCTGGAAGCGACCAAGGACAAGCTCGAAGGCGTCCGCAACCAGCAGGAAGACCTGGCCGCCTCGATCGCCGAACAGAACGCGGCGATCGACGCGAAGCTGGGCGAAGTCTCCGACCTGCGCGCCGAACAGGAAGCGGTCGAGGCCGAACTGGCCGAAAAGCAGGCGCAGCTGGACCGGGCGACGGCGGCTCTGGAAGCCGAAGAAGCCCACCTGGAGCGGGTGCGGGCGAAGCTGCACCGGGCGCTCGGGGTGCTGCGCGAGCGGCTGGTCGCGATCTACGAGGCGGGTTCGCCGGACGTGCTGAACGCGATCCTCGAATCCCAGGACTGGGACGAGATGGCCGCCCAGACCGAATACCTGCGGCAGATCCAGGACTACGACGACGCCGTCGTCGGCCGGGTGAAGACGCTGCGCAACCAGGTGCGCGGGGCGGTCGAACGGCTCGACGAGCAGCGGGCGGAAATCGAAGTAGTGCGCGACACGGTCGCCGCCAAGGAGCGCGAAGTCGCCGCCCGGCGCGCCGAAGCCGCGGCCAGCTTCCACGAACTGAAAGCCGAACAGGCGGCGCGCCAGGAAGCGCTCGACGCGCTGCAGTCGCGCGAAGCGGCGCTCAGCGACAACCTCTCGGCGATCTCCGAACAGATCGCCTCCGAAGGCGGGGACGCGACCGAAGGGCAGATGCCGGCGCCGCTCAACCCCGGCCAGGAAGCCGAGGTGATCAACGAAAGCGAAGCCAGCGCTCCGGCTTCGGCTCCGCAGGCGGTCAAGGACGTGATCTCCGCCGGCAACGCGATCGCCACCACCCCCTACATCTGGGGCGGCGGCCACGGCTCCTTCGAATCCGAAGGCTACGACTGCTCCGGCGCCGTCAGCTATGCACTGCACGGGGGCGGCTTGCTGGAAAGCCCGCTCGACTCCACCGGCCTCGAGACCTGGGGCGAACCGGGCCCCGGCCGCTGGATCACCGTCTACGCCAACTCCGGCCACGCCTGGATGGTCGTCGCCGGCATCGCCTTCGACACCGTCGGCGGCCCCGGCCCGCGCTGGCACGACCCCTGGGTCGATTCGCCCGAAGGTTTCATAGCGAGGCACCCTGCGGGTCTTTGATTCACCCCTGGCGCCTGGGGTAGGTTTGCGCCATGGATCTTGAGCAGCGGTTGGAGGAGATGCTCAGGGTCGAGAAATTCGACCCGCCGGAGGAGTTCCGGGCGAACGCGCTCTGGAGCGACCCGAAGGTCTACGAGGAGGCGGCCGCCGATCCCGAGGGCTGGTGGACGGCACAGGCGAGGGAGCTGCTCGACTGGGACGTCGAGCCGACGCAGGGACTCGACGACTCGAACCCGCCCTTCTACAAGTGGTTCGCCGACGGGCGCCTGAACGCCAGCTACAACTGCCTCGACCGCCACGTCGAGGCCGGCAACGGCGATCGCGTCGCCTACCACTGGCGCGGCGAGGAGGGGGAGGAGCGCGAGGTCACCTACGCCGACCTCCACCGCGACGTCCAGCGCTTCGCCAACGCGCTCAGGGACCTCGGGGTGGGGAAGGGGGACGTGGTCGGGATCTACCTGCCAATGATCCCCGAGGTCGTCGTGGCGATGCTCGCCTGCGCCCGCATCGGCGCCCCCCACAACGTCGTCTTCGGCGGCTTCAGCGCCGAGTCGGTCGCCGAGCGGATGGACTTCTCCGAAGCGAAGGCGCTGGTCACCGTCGACGGCGCCCGCCGCAAGGGCAGGACGGCGCCGATCAAGCCGCAGGTCGACGAGCACATGGCCGACCACCGCGCGCTGGAGAAGATCGTCGTCGTCCGCCACGCCGGGATCGACGTGCCGATGACCGACGGCCGCGACGTCTTCTACGACGAGGTGATGGAGCAGGCCGATCCGGAGTGCCCGGCCGAGCCGATGGAGGCCGAGCACCCGCTCTACATCCTCTACACCTCCGGCTCGACGGCGAAGCCGAAGGGGATCCTCCACACCACCGGCGGCTACATGACCGGCGTCACCGCCACCCACCGCTACGTCTTCGACCTCAAGCCCGAGTCCGACGTCTACTGGTGCGCCGCCGACGTCGGCTGGGTCACCGGTCACTCCTACATCGTCTATGGCCCGCTCGCCAACGGGGCGACCTCGGTGATGTGGGAGGGCGCGCCCGACTACCCGCACAAGGGGATCTGGTGGGAGCTGGTCGAGCGCTACAAAGCGACGATCCTCTACGCGGCGCCGACCGCGATCCGCACCTTCATCAAGTGGGGCGCCGAGATCCCCGCCGAGCACGACCTCTCCTCCCTGCGCCTGCTCGGCTCCGTCGGGGAGCCGATCAACCCCAAGGCCTGGCTCTGGTACCGCGAGGCGATCGGCGGCGGCCGCTGCCCGATCGTCGACACCTGGTGGCAGACGGAGACCGGGGCGATGATGATCACGCCGCTGCCGGGGATCACCGCGACCAAGCCCGGCTCGGCGACGAGGCCGTTCCCCGGCGTCGAGGCGCAGGTCGTCGAGGAGTCCGAGGGCGAGCCGGTCGAGGAAGGTCAGGGCCTGCTGGTCCTCGAGCGGCCGTGGCCCTCGATGCTGCGCGGTCTCTACAAAGAGGACGACCGCTTCATCGAGACCTACTTCAAGCGCTTCGGCAAAGAGCGCTACCTGGTCGGCGACGCCGCCCGCCTCGACTCCGACGGCTACTTCTGGGTGATCGGCCGGATCGACGACGTCGTCAACGTCTCCGGCCACCGGCTCTCGACCGCCGAGGTCGAGTCGGCGATCGTCGCCCACCCCGACGTCGCCGAGGCGGCGGTGATCGGCGAAACCGACGAGGACACCGGCCAGGCGATCTGCGCCTTCGTCACCGTCCGCGGCGAGAAGGCCGAAAGCGACGAGCTGGTCGCGGGGATCCGAGAAACCGTCGCCGAGCGGATCGGCAAATTCGCCCGCCCGAAGCGAATCGTCTGGGCCGACGACCTGCCGAAGACCCGCTCCGGCAAGATCATGCGCCGGCTCCTGCGCGACATCGCCGAGGGCCGCGCCCTGGGCGACGTCACCACCCTGCGCGACCCCGAAGTGATGAAGGAGCTCGAGGCGAAGATCGCCGAGGAGCAGGCGAAGGCCGACTAGCTGCGCCCCTTCGGGGCGCGGGCCATCCGCTCGATCGCGACCTCGAGCGCCTGCAGCTGCTCCTGGACGCTCTTCAGTTCCCGCAGCGCCAGCACCTCGGCGCTCAGCTTCTCCTCCTCCAGCTCCTCCTCGATCTCTTCGATTTCCGGCGCCAGGAAGCGCTGGGCGAAGGAGCCGGTGAGGAGGGCGACGAAGCCGATGCCGACGAGCAGGATCACGGTGGAGACGATCTGGCCGCCGGTCGTCGTCGGGTAGATGTTCGACCCGAGAGTCGTCATCGTCGTCAGCGCCCAGTAGGTCCCCTCCCAGAAGTTGAGGTGCTGTTCGCGCTCGAAGGCGGTGAAGGCGGTGCCGCCGGCGACGATCGTCAGGGTCGCCAGCAGCAGCGCGTAACGCATGCCCTCGAGCGAGAAGACCTCACGCGAGAGTTCGGCCAGCCGCAGCAGCCGGAGGAGGCGCAGCAGCCGCAGCACGCGCAATCCCTGCAGTCCCGGCGGCAGCACCGGCGGCGTCAGGAAGACGATGACGACGTCGAGCGGGTGGTGACGCAGCCAGGCCTTCCTGTCGGGCACCACGCTCAGCATGATCACCAGCTCGGCGAGGAAGGCGAGCCAGGTCGCCCAGTTCAGCACCACCGCCACCGTCTCCAGCGCTCCGCCCGGCTTCGACTCGGTGATCACGACCGTCGGCACCGTCAGCGCCGCCGCGACCAGCATCGGCGTGTTCAGCCGTTCCCGCCAGCGAATGCTCCGCTCGTCCATCCGCGTCTGCTTCGACGCGGGGGAGCCGGTGCCTTGTCAGCGGTGAAGCGCCTCCAGAAACGACAAGACCCGCCGCGAGGCGGGTCGAGTCTGGTGAAGCGGGGAACCACCCCGCACACAGCTGAGACCTGTGCTTTCAAGGTAGCACGGGTGCGGTGCCCGACTCGACCCTCTCGCGACGGTTATGTCTGCGGAGAGCGCCGGACTCGAACCGGATCCAGTTGGTTAGACCGGAGTGTAATTCGCCGTAGAGAAGTGACCCTAAGAGCTGGATTCAGTCACCGGTTCTGCCCCCAGCTCGACATGCGCTCGGCTGTCCGCGTTGCGGATCAGGAGGAGGGTGGCGAGGAGGCCGAGGATGGCGAAGCCGGCGCCGACGAGGAAGGCGGAGGAGAAGCCGTCGGTGAGGGTGGCGGGGTCGGTGGAGGTGCCGATCTCGGAGTTGGCGATCGCGGCGAGGACGGCGAGGCCGAGGGCGCCCCCGACCTGCTGGGAGGTGTTGATGAGGCCGCTGGCGAGGCCCTGCTCGCGGTCCTCGACGCCGGAGACGGCGGCGATCGTGACCGGGACGAAGGCGAAGCCGAGGCCGACGGCGGCGAAGAGGGAGGGGCCGAGGATGTCGGCCAGGAAAGTGCCTTCAGGGCTGATCTGGGAGAACCAGAGGAGGCCGATCGCGATCAGGACCATGCCGGCGGCGAGGATCGGCTTGAAGCCGACCTTGGTCACCAGGCTGGAGGCGATTCCCGCCGAGAGGATGATCGAGACCGCCAGCGGCAGGTAGGAGAGGCCGGCCTTGATCGCGCTGTAGCCGAGAACCTGCTGCATGTAGAGCGAGATGAAGAAGAACATCGAGAAGAGCGAGGCGCCGACGAGGACGCCGACGACGTTGGCGCCGGTGATCGTCCGCAGGCGGAAGATCGAGAAGGGGATGAGCGGCGCGCGCGAGCGGCGCTCGATCGCGACGAAGGCGAGAAGCAGGACCGCGGCGGCGGCGAGGACGCCGATGGTCTGAACCGAGCCCCAGCCGGCGTCTTCGGCGTCGAGCAGGGCGAAGACGAGGGCCGAGAGGCCGAGAGTGATCGTCGTCGCGCCAGCGACGTCGAAGGTGCGCACCTCCTGCTCGGCGCGCGATTCGGCGATCAGCCGCGGCGCCAGCGCCGCGGCGGCGATCCCGATCGGGACGTTCACCCACAGGACCCATTCCCAACCGAGGTATTCGGTGAGGACGCCGCCGAGGAGGACGCCGGCGGCGCCTCCCGAGCCCGCGACCGCGCCCCAGATCCCCAGCGCTTTGTTGCGCTCGGCGCCGTCGCGGAAGGTGGTGGCGACGATCGAGAGGGCGGCGGGGGAGAGGATCGCGGCGCCGAGACCCTGTACCGCGCGGGCGGCGATCAGCGCTCCGGAGCTGCTCGCCAGGCCGCCGGCCAAGGAGGCGATCGCGAAGAGGACCAGCCCGAACATGAAGACGCGGCGGCGGCCGAGCAGGTCGGCGAGGCGGCCGCCGAGCAGGAGGAAGCCGCCGAAGGTGAGGACGTAGGCGTTGACGACCCAGGGCAGGCTGCTCTCGCTGAATTCGAGTGCTTCGCCGATCGTCGGCAGGGCGACGTTGACGATCGAGGCGTCGAGCACGACCACGAACTGGGCCGAGCAGAGCAGGATCAGCGCGATCCAGCGCTTGTCGCGGGCGTCGGCCGGGTCGGTCACCGGAGGGTCTCCATGACTCGGGGGAGGATTCCACATCCCCCTCGTCGTCTCTTCTCGAAACGTGCTCAGCGGCCGGGGCGCTCTCCGTCCTCCTGGTACGGAAAGCCGCCCCCTCAGGTGGGGCGGCTCATCGGGTCAGGGCGTGGCGGGCGTTGACCGCCACCGCACGCGGCAGCAGCCGCGGCATCATCTGCTCGGGCTTGATCCGGCGGGTGCCCATGCGATCGAGCAGCTCGGCCGCCCTCGGGTCGCGCGCCGCGGCGGAGAACATCAGCCGTTCGATCGGGCTCATCGGCCGCCCGGTGGCGTAGTCGTGGATCAGGAAGGCATGGCCGCGCAGTTCCCGCCCGTGGCGGCGGCGGTAGCGCTCCAGGCCCTGCTCGAGCGACTCATCCCCCTGCAGCGCCGGCAGCACCGCGTCGGAGAGCCACTCGGCCGACTGAAAGGCCCAGCCGCAGCCGACACCGAAGAGCGGATCGGTGGCGAGCGCGGCATCGCCGATCAGCGCCAGCCCGGAGGCAACCGGCTTGCGCATCCGGTTGGTCATGTCGATCTTGCCGAGCACCGGTTCGATCGCCTGCGAATCGCGGATCGGCGGCGCCTCGGGCACGTCGGCGAGGAACTTGACGAGCGCCGCTTCGGGATCCCGCTTGAACTCGGGCAGGCGGTCCTTGGTCGGCATCGCGGCGTAGAAGATGAGGCCGCTGTCGGTGGGGAAGGCGGCCGCCCAGTGCGGGTCGAGGAACCAGATCGTGCTGTCGGGCGCGTGCTTGGACGGCGGGCCTTCGAAGTAGCCGCCGTAGGCGATGCGGTTGTGCGGGTAGGTCTTGACCGGCACCTGGGAGAGCTCGGCGACGGTCGAATCGCGACCGTCGGCGCCGATGGTGAGGCGTCCCCGCAGCTCCCGCCTGGTGCCCTCCCTGTCGCGGGCGACCACGCCGCCGAAGCCCCCGCCGTCGCGCAGCAGGCTCTCGACGCTCCAGCCCAGCATCAGCTCGACCCCCGGCGTCCCGGCCGCGGTGGAGCGGACCAGCGGGTCGAGGACCTCGCGGCGCAGGTTGACGCCGCGGCCGGCCCGCTCGGGCGGCGCTTCGACCCATCCCCACCTGGTCCACATGTGCATCTGCGGCCGCAGGCCGCCGGCCGCTTCGATCGGCTCGAGCAGGCCGAGCCGCTCGATCGCCGGTACGCCCGAGGCCTGGATGAAGTGCGAGCACATCCGCTTGTAGGCCTGGGGATCGGGCTGCTTCTCGACCAGGGCGACGCGTAGGCCGGCGCGGCCGAGCTGGATCGCCGTCGCGCAGCCGGCGAGGCTGGCGCCGACGATGACCGCGTCGTACGCCGGTCGGTCGCCGATGATGGGGGAAGGGGAATCGGTGTCGGGCATCTCGAGCCTCCCGCTGGGTCGCTGTACCATACGTCCCGTACTATACGCCTCGAACTATGAAAAGCAAGAAGGAGATCAGGCTCACCGGCACCTCGTACGCCCTGATGGCCGTCCTGCACGAGTTCGGCGAGATGACCTCCTACGACATCAAGCAGGCGATGGAGAGCTCGATCCAGAACTTCTGGCCGGTCCCCCACACGACCGCGTACGAGGAGCCGGCCCGGCTCGCCGCCGCCGGCTACCTCGCTTCCAGGCAGGAGGAGGGGGGACGCCGCCGCCGCACCTACGCCTTGACCGACAAAGGGCGCGAGGCCCTCGCCGCCTGGGCGGCCGAGCCCGGCGCGGCGCCGCCGCAACTGCGCGAGGAAGCGATGCTGAAAGTCTTCGCCGGCGGGGACCCCGCCGGCCTCGTGGCGTCGCGACTCGACTGGCACCGGGCGAAACTGGAGGAGCTGCGGGGCTACCTGGCGCTGGTCCGGGAGAGCGAGGGCTTCGAGGGATCGGAGCGAACGCTGGTCGCCGGCATCGCCTACGAGGAAAAGATGCTGGAGCTGCTCGCTCCGTTCGACGGAACGGCCGGCCCGAGCTAGGTCCGCGCGCCGAGCGAGAGGCGCCGGGCGTTGGCGAGGGCGATGCGCCGGGCCATCGGGAGGAGCAGCTGCCGTGGGGTCTTCCGCCGCGTCCCGACCGCCTCGAACAGCGCCGCCGCCTGCGGGTCGTGGACTGCGGTCCGCATCATCGCCCGTTCGATCGGGTCGAACTTTCGCCCGGTCGAGTAGTCGTGGATGAGGCGGGCGTGCATGCCGAGCTGCCGGCGGTGGCGCTTGCGGTAGCGGCGCAGGCAGTTGTCCATCGACTCGACGCCCTGCAGGGCGGGGGAGACGCTGTCGGCCAGCCATTCCCCGGACTGGAAGGCGAAGCCGCAGCCGACGCCGAAGATCGGGTCGGTGGCGAGGGCGGCGTCGCCGATCAGCGCCAGGCCGGGGGCGATCGGCCCGCGGATGCGGTTCGGCATCTCGATCTTGCCGATCACCGGGGCCACGCACCTGTTCTCGCGGATCGGCGGCGGCTCGGGGACGCCTGCGACGTGCTCGACGAGGGCTCGCTCCGGATCCGCCTTGAACTCCGGGGCGCGGTCCTTGTGGGTCATCGCGATGTAGAAGACCTGGCCGCCGTCGGTGGGGAAGGCGGCGGCCATGTCGGGGTCGAGCAGCCAGACGGCGCCGTCGGGCCAGAACCGCGGCTTCGGCCCCTCGAAGTAACCGCCGTAGGCGAGGCGGTTGTGGGGGAGGGTCTGCTCCTTCACCTCGGCGAGCTCAGCGACGCGCGAGTCGCGGCCGTCGGCGCCGACGACGAGCCGCGCCCGGATCTCCCGCTCGCTCCCCTCGCGGTCTCGCACCGCGACCCCGCCGAAGGCCTCGCCGTCGCGGAGCAGCCGCTCGGCGCCCTGTCCCAGCATCAGGTCGACGTTCGGCTCGGCACCCGCCGCCTCCCGCAGCATCGGGTCGAGCAGGCTGCGGCGCAGGTTGAGGCAGTAGGCCTCCCGCTTCTGCGTCGGTTCGACCCACCCCCACGGGGTCCGGGAGTGAAAGCGGGAGCGCAGGCCGCCCGCCTCGAGGATCGGCTCGTAGAGTCCGATCCGTTCGATCGTCGGCACCGCCGAGGCCTGGATGAAGTGCGAGCAGATCCGCTTGAAGGCCTTCGGGTCCGGGCTCTTCTCGACGAGCGCGACCCTGGCGCCGGCCCGGCCGAGCAGGATCGCCGCCGTGCAGCCGGAGAGGCTGGCGCCGACGATCGCAACGTCGTACTCGGTTCGTGCCGCCATCGTCGTCAGCCTAAGCGGAGGCAGGTTTCCGGCGCTGTCGATTTGCTCACACAACTAGTTTGCTAAACTAATTACCAACGCTAATCATGATGATGAACCCGACCGAGATCCCACTTGCCGAGCGCGCCGCGCACCTGCGCACCGCGATCGTCCGCACCGCCCGGCGGCTGCGCCAAGAGGCGGCGGCGGAGACCTCCGGCCTCACCCCGACCTCGACGGCGGCGCTGGCGACGATCGAGCGGCACGGGCCGCTCACCCCGAGCGAGATCGCCGCGATCGAGCGGGTGAAGCGCCCGACGATCACCCGCACCCTTCGCTGCCTCGAGCGGGAGGGCCTGATCGATCGCGCTCCCGACCCGGAGGACGGGCGCAGTGCCCTGGTCAGCGTCAACGGCGCTGGTCGCGAGCGGCTGCGGCGCCTGCGCGGCCGCAAGAACGCCTACCTGGCGCGGCGGATGAAGGACCTCACGGCCGAGGAAGTGGAGACGCTCGAGCGCGCGGCCGAGATCCTCGAGCGGATGCGGGAGGGTGACCGGGGGTGAGCGCCGCCCTCCGCCACTCGTTCAACTCGCTGGAGGTCCCCAACTACCGCCGCTACTTCGCCGGCCAGCTGATCTCCCTTTCCGGGACCTGGATGCAGACCGTGGCCGCGGTCTGGGTCATCCTCACCCTTACCGACAGCGGCGTCGCGGTCGGCCTTACCACCGCCCTGCAGTTCCTGCCGATGCTGCTGATCGGCGCCTGGGGCGGCCTCCTCGCCGACCGGATCCCGAAGCGGCGGCTGCTGATGACGACGCAGGCGCTGATGATGATCCCGGCGGCCGGCCTCTTCGCCGTCACCGCCACCGGCGTCGTCACGCCCTGGATGGTCTACCTCGCGGTCTTCGCCTTCGGGTCCCTGAACGCGATCGACAACCCCACCCGCCAGAGCTTCGTCTACGAGATGGTCGGCGCCGACCGGGTCGTCAACGCGGTCAGCCTCAACAGCGTCATCGTCCAGGCGGCGCGGATCGTCGGCCCGGCGCTGGCCGGGGTGATGATCGCAACCGTCGGCGTCGTCCCCTGCTTCGGCCTCAACGCGCTCACCTTCGTCGCGATGATCCTCGCCCTGTGGGGGATGGACCCGGCGCGCCTGGAGGCTGCGCCGGTCGCCGAGCGCCGGCCGGGCGCCATTCGCGACAGCCTCCGCTACGTCCGCAGGACGCCGGAGCTGATGGTGCCCCTGGCGCTGATGGGCCTGGTCGGGACGCTCGGCTTCAACTTCCAGGTGGTGCTGCCGCTGCTCGCCAAGTTCAGCTTCGAATCTGGAGCGATGACCTATGCCAGCCTCGTCTCGGCGATGGCGGTCGGCTCGATCGCCGGCGCCCTCGTCAACGGCCACCGCGGCCGCACCGGCCCGCGCCTGATCGCCGGCGGCGCGCTCGCCTTCGGCCTCTCCGCCCTGCTCGCCGCCGCGATGCCGAGCCTCACCCTGGAGGTGTTCATGCTCGCCCTCCTCGGCGCCGCCGCCGTCACCTTCGCGGCGACGATCAACTCGACCCTGCAGCTCGCGGTCACGCCCGAGATGCGGGGGCGGGTGATGGCCCTCTACTCCGTCGTCTTCCTCGGCTCGACCCCGATCGGCGCCCCCCTAACCGGCTGGCTGGCCCAGAACTACGACCCCCGGGTGGCGCTGCTTTTAGCTGGCATCTCAGGTCTCACTGCTGCCTGGGCAGCCCGCATCAGCTTCAACAGGATGCGATCCGTGGCCTAGGAGGGAGCCGGTGGGGGTGTCCCGGTACTCAGCATGGAGCCGGCCCATAAACGCCTGAGGCGTCAGCCCTTCGGCATCTCTGCCGGCGGAGGTGCTCCGGGCACCCCCACCGGCTCCCTCCCTTCACCGACTAACTGATGTACCCCGCGCTTTCGAGGTACGCCCTGGCCACCTCTTCCGGCGTTTCCTTTTCGAGTTCGACGCGGGCGTTGAGCTCCTGCATCACCTGCAGGGTCAGCCCTTCCTGCACCTCCTGGACCGTCAGTTCGAGCCCGGAACCGGCTTCCCATGCCGTGGCTCTCTTGTGCACGAAGATCACGTTGCCGGCGGGGAAGACCTTCTTGTCGTCCTTGAGGATGACGAACTTGTCGCTCTCGGCCGAGAGCTGCGGATCGGTGGTGAAGAGGATCGAGAGATTGGCCTCGCCCTTTTCCAGCACCGAGTAGCGGAGGCCGATGTCGACCGGCGTGAAGGACTTGAACTTCAGCCCGTAGAGCTTTTCCAGCCCGGCGAGGCAGTCGATGCGCTGGCGGCACTCGGGCGACCCGTAGAGGGAGAGCTTTTCGGAGACCCCCTTCAGGTCGGAGATGGTTTTCAGCCCGTACTTTTCGGCCGTCTCCCGAGTCGTCCCGACGGCGTTCGCGCTGGCGAACGGAGTCGGGTTGAACGTCTGCAGGCCTTCCTTGAGGAACTCCATGTTCGCCTTCGACTGCGCCGCCTCGGGGTTGGACGGCACTTCATCGGGCTCGAAGCCGAAGAACGAGGTGAGAGCGGTGCTCGCATACTCGGGATAGGCAGAGATCTGCCCCGTCCTCACTGCCTTCCGGGCGATGGTTTCGGAGCCGAGGTCGAGTGCGGTCTTGACCTTGTAGCCCGCCGCCGCCAGAGCTTGGGCGTAGATCTCCCCGAGGATTTCCTGTTCGGGGAAGTTCTTCGAGCCGATCGTCAGGGAGACCTCTCGGTTTTCCGGGTTGAAAATGATCGGGATGGTTTCGGCCGGATCGGAAACCGCTTTGATCGGATCGGGAGTGGCTTCGGTCCCTTCAGTCGCTTCGGAGGCGGTGCTGCTCCCGCCCCTGCTCCCGCCACAGGCGGCAAGGCCGAGAACCAGCAACAGCGCCGCCAGCGCTGCGAGCGGCACCCGGATGCTCGTTTGGCCGGTTCTCCAACCTTCGATCCTCATGAACGATCAGGATCTTAACCGCCAAAAGGCCGGCGGGCCGAAAACGTCGCGAGGACGAATCCGGCCCGCCGGTACCGCTGAGGCGGGAGCTAGCCGATGTACCCCGCGGATTCGAGGTAGGCCTTGGCGGCCTCCTTCGGCGTTTCCTTTTCGAGTTCGACCCGCGCGTCGAGCTCCTGGACGACTTCCAGGTCAAGACCTTCCTGGACCTGGAGGATCGTCTTTTCGTAATCGGGTCCGGCTTCCTCGGCGACCTTCTTGGCGGTCACGAAGATCACGTTGCCGGCCGGGAAGACTTCCTTGTCGTCTTCGAGGATCACGAACTTGTCGCTCTCGGCCGAGAGCTGGGGGTCGGTGGTGAAGAGGATCGAGAGATCCGCCTGACCCTTTTCCAGCACCGTGTAGCGGAGGCCGATGTCGACGGGCGTGAACGACTTGAATTTCAGCCCGTAAAGTTTTTCCAGCCCCGCCAGGCAGTCGATTCGCTGGCGGCACTCGGGAGAGCCGTAGAGCGACAGTTCTTCGGAGACCCCTTCGAGATCGGAGACGGTCTTCAGCCCGTATTTGTCGGCGGTCTCTTTGGTCGTGCCGACGGCGTTGGCGCTGGCGAACGGAGTCGGTTCGAAGGCCTGCAGATTTTCCTTTTCGAATTCTTCGTTCGCTTTTTCCCACGCTTCGTCCGCGTCGGAAGGCACTTCTTCGGGTTCGAGGCCGAAGAAGGAGGTGAGGGCCGTGCTGGCGTACTCGGGGTAGCCGGAGACCTGCCCGCTCTTGACGGCTTTCAGGGCGACAGTTTCGGAGCCCAGGTTGAGCGCGCTCTTCACCTTGTAGCCCGCCGCGGCCAGGGCCTGCGCGTAGATTTCCCCGAGGATTTCCTGTTCGGGGAAGTTCTT
This sequence comes from Solirubrobacterales bacterium, assembly GCA_035558995.1. Classification (GTDB taxonomy): domain Bacteria; phylum Actinomycetota; class Thermoleophilia; order Solirubrobacterales; family 70-9; genus VAYN01. The sequence continues at coordinate 10,326 of DATMBY010000140.1, read as the reverse complement.
CGAGCCGATCGTCAGGCTGACTTTGCCGTTGTCGGGGTTGGACTGGATCGCCCCGGCTTCGCCGCTTTCGGTGGATCCGGAAGTGCTGCTGTCGTCGCTGCTGCCGCAGGCGGCGACACCCAGGGTCAGCGCGAGCGCCGCCAGTGCCGCAAGCAGCACCCGCATTCTCGTCTGGTCGGTCCTCACTTATTGCCTCCTAATTGGGGTGGATGGGTGAGTCTGTGTTACGCAGTCTTTACCTTCAGCCCGTCGGAAGTCAGGCGGCGCTGCAGGAGGGCCAGCGAGCCCTCGATGGTGAGCGCGAGGAGGGCGACGAGAATCGCTCCGGCCAGCAGCCCGTTTTCGCCGTAGACGTTGCGGTTGATGATGAAGTCGCCGAGCGATTCGACGCCGGCCAGGGGCGCGATCGTGGCGGTGGCGAGGATCGCGATCGCGGCGCTGCGGATCCCGCCCATGACGGTGGGTATCGCGATCGGCAGCTCGACCTTGCGGATGATCGCGGTCTCGCTCATCCCGATCCCCCGGGCGGCGTCGACGGTGGCGCGGTCGACCTGGCTGACGCCGACGTAGGCGTTGTTGAGGATCGGCGGGATCCCGAGGATCGCCAGGACCGGCGCCACGTTTTGGAGCCCGACGCCGACCAGGACCGCAACGAGCGCGATCACCGCCAGCTCCGGGACCGCACGGCCCGCGTTGCCGAGCCCGACCGCGAGCTGCTCGCCTTTGCCACGGTGGCCGAGATAGAGACCCAGCGGCAGAGCGACGAGAAGGGCGATCGCGAGGGCGATCGCGGTCACCTCGAGGTGCTTGATCAGAAGTTCCATCGACTTGTCGAACCCGCCGACCTCCTTGCCGCCGGTGACGTTCGATTCCTGCGGGCTGAAGATGAATTCGATCGCTCCGGCGAAGGAGGCGAGGGGGAGGTGGGCGATCATGCCGGCACCGCCCGCCGCCACGGGGTGGTGAGCCGCTGCACGAGGAGCAGGAGCGCGTCGAAGGCGAGCGCCATCAGCATCACGATGGCGGCGGCGATGATGATGCTGGTCGGGAAGGTGAGGTTGGATCCGTACATCTGGGTCCCCAGCCCGCCGGCGCTGATCAGGACGGCGAGGGTCGCGATCGCGATCGTGCTGACGACCGCGACCCGCAGGCCGGCGATGATCTCCGGGATCGCCAGCGGCAGCTCGACTTTCCAGAGGATCTGGCGGTTCGTCAGCCCCATTCCGCGGGCGGCGTCTTTGACCGCGGCCGGAACGTTGTTGAGGCCGAGGATCGTGTTGCGGTAGATGATCTGCAGCGTGTAGGCGGAGAGGACGATGATCGCCGTGTCTCGTCCCAGGCCCGTCAGCGGCAGCAGCAGGAAGAAGAAGGCGATGCTGGGGATCGTGTAGAGGATGCCGGTGGCGGCGAGCAGCGGCGGCTGCAGCCAGCGGATCCGGTGGGCGAGCAGGGCCAGGGCGAAGGCGACGACGAACCCGATCACGAGCGCCGGGATGACGATCTGCAGGTGCTGGACGGTCGGGGTCTCGAAGCGATCGAGGTTTTCCCTCGCCCAGTCGAGGCAGAAGACGTGCTGGGCCTGCGCCTGGCAGAGGTCGCCGACGTCGCGTTCTTTGATGAAGCCTTCGCCGACTTCGCCCACTGCCGCGATCACCAGCGGGTTACCCATGGGGTCGCTCCACCGCCGGGTGCTCGTCGCTCTTCGCCTCCGGCGAGCCGAGGAACTCGGAGATGATCTCGACCGAGAGGACGCCGGCGATGCGGCCGGCGTGGTCGATCACCGGTGCGTACTGGGTCTCGTGCTGGAGCAGGTCGGCGAGGGCGTCGCGCATGACGTCGTCGAGCTCGAGCACCGGGCCGAGCGGCGAGTCGGGGCGGCTCGGCACCACGTCGGTGGCGAGGTCGCGCTCGCTGAGCCAGCCGAGCGGCCGCCGCTCGCCGTCGACCAGCAGCGGGAAGGGGACTTCGACGTCGGGGCTCTCGAGCTTCGCCCGTACCTCGGCGGTCGCCTGGCCGACGTGCGCCAGCGGCGCCTCCCAGAGGTGGATGTCGCGGACCCGCATCAGCGCCAGCCGCTTCAGCGCCCGGTCCGCGCCGACGAAGTCCTCGACGAACTCGTTGGCCGGCGCCATCAGCAGCTCCGCCGGGGTGGCGTACTGCTCGATCCGGCCCCCCTCGCGCATCACCGCGACCCGGTCGCCCATCTTGATCGCCTCGTCGATGTCGTGGGTGACGAAGAGGACCGTCTTGCGGATCTCCGCCTGCAGGCGCAGGAACTCGTTCTGCAGGCGCTCGCGGTTGATCGGGTCGATCGCGCCGAAGGGCTCGTCCATCAGCATCACCAGCGGGTCCGCGGCCAGCGCCCGGGCGACGCCGACCCGCTGCTGCTGGCCGCCGGAGAGCTGGGCCGGGTAGCGGTCGCCGAGCTCGGGGTCGAGGCCGATCAGCTCCAGCAGCTCCGCGCTTCGCTCGCGGATCCGGTCCTTCTCCCAGCCGAGCAGCTGGGGCACGGCGCCGATGTTCTCGCTGATCGTGCGGTGGGGGAAGAGGCCGACCTGCTGGATCACGTAGCCAATCTCCCGCCGCAGCTGGGCCGGCTCGCGGTCGCGGACGGAGTCCTCGCCGACCAGCACGTCTCCCTCGCTGATCTCGACCGTGCGATTGACCATCCGCATCGCCGTCGTCTTGCCGCAGCCCGAGGGGCCGACGAGGACGCAGATCTCGCCGGCGGGTACCTCCAGGGTGAGCTTGTCGACCGCCGGCGAGGAGGCGCCGGGGTAGCGCTTCGTCGCCTCCACGTAGCGGACCGAGGATGCCGCCTGCTCGCTCACAGGCCCAGCCCCCGGGCGCGCTCGGCGGCGCGGGCGACGATCTCCTCCAGCGCCGGGACCTCGCCGTCGCGCAGCAGCACCTCGCCGGCGACGACGACGTGCTCGATGGCGGCGCCGCCCGCGGCGTAGACGAGGTCGGCCATCAGCTCGCCGATACCCAGTTCGGGCGAGTTCGCACGCATGAGGACGAAGTCTGCCGCAGCGCCGGGTTCGAGCGGCGTCGCGCCGAGGCGGGGGGCGCGGGCGCCGGTCGCGACCGCCCAGGCCTCGGCGGCGTCGATCGCGGTCGGGTCGGCGGCGGCGTGCTTCTGGACGAGGGCAAAGGTCTTCAGGTCGGCGAGCAGGTCGAGCGAGTCGTTGGAGCCGGCGCCGTCGGTGCCGAGGCCGACCGCGACCCGGGCGGCGCGGGCCGCGGGGTGGGGGAAGACGCCGCCGACCGCGAGCTTCATGTTCGCCACCGGGTTGGTGACGACGGTGGCGCCGCGCTCGGCGATCAGCTCCAGCTCGTCGGGGTCGAGCCAGACCCCGTGGGCGAGGACGGTGCGCTCGCTCAGCAGGCCGACCCGGTCGAGGTAGAAGGCGGGGCGCTCGCCGTGCTCGGCGAGGCAGTCCTCGACCTCTTTCTCGGTCTCGGAGAGGTGGATCTGGACCGGCAGGTCGCGCTCGGCGCTGAGCTCCCCGATCCAGCGCAGCGACTCCTCGCTGACGGTGTAGATCGCGTGCGGGGCGAGGGCGGGAGAGATCTGCGGGCCGCAACCGGCGAGCTCCTCCAGGCCGCGGCGGGCCATCTCGCGCAGTTCGGCCGGGCTGCCGTGGAGGTCGAAGAGCGGCGCCCCGATCGTCGCCCGCAGCCCGGAATCGGTGACCGCTCTCGCCGTCGCCGCCGGCTGCCAGTACATGTCCCAGAAGCGGGTGGTGCCGGTGCGCAGCATCTCGGTGCAGGCGAGGCGGGCACCCCAGTAGACGTCGTCGGCGGAGAGCTTCGCCTCGACCGGCCAGATCCTCTCTTCCAGCCAGGGCATCAGCGGCAGGTCGCCGCCGGAACCGCGGAAGAGGGTCATCGCCGCGTGGGTGTGGCCGTTGACCAGCGGCGGCAGCAGGTGGGCGCCGCCGGCGTCGAGCCTCTCGTCGCCGGGCTGTGGCGCCACCTCGTGGCCGAGCGCCGCGATCTTCCCGTCCTCGCAGCGAACCCCGACCCGCTCGCCCCCCAGCAGCGCGTTCTCGACCGCGAGCGTCACCGACCCACCGCCCCCAGTCGCGGCAGCACGGCCGCCAGGCCCTCGCGCAGGCGCTCGGCGTTGATCAGGCGGTCGGCTTCCAGCTCCTCGACGCTGATCTCCTTCTCGCCGAGGCCGTTGGCGAGGTTGTCGACGACGCAGAGGGCGGCGTAGTCGAGGCCGAGCTCGCCGGCGACGACGCACTCGGAGCCGATCGTCATCCCGACCACGTGCGCGTGCGCCGCCATCAGCCGGATCTCGGCCGGGGTCTCGAAGCGTGGCCCCCGCGCCTGCCAGTAGACGCCGCCGTCGCGCGGCGCCTGCCCGCCCTCGCTCCAGGCCGCGATCGCTTCCCCGCGCCAGCCGCGGGCGAAGCCGGGGGCGGAGTGGGCGCGGGCGTCGGTGAAGACCGAGTCCCCGAGGTTGAGGGCGATGAAGTCGTCGGGGCAGACGAGGGCGCCGACCCCGAGCTCGTCGGGCCGCAGCGAGCCGACCGAGCCGATCGCCAGCACCCGGTCGCAACCCTGCTCGACCAGCGGCCGCAGCGTCGCCGCGTGGTCGATCGCGTGGGGGAGGACGAAGGTGCCGTCGGCGCTGTGGCGCTGGACGATCGCCGCCCCCTGCTCGGCCGCCGCCGCCGCGATCTCCTCGCCGCCCGGACCGAGGGCGTTGCTGCCGAGGATGACCGCCAGTCGTCCCATCGAGCGATCCTATGCCCCTAAAACCGGGTGTGGTTGAGCTTTGGGGTGCTATAGGAGGCCAAAGCTCAACCACACCTAGTTTTCGCGGTGCGTCCGGAACGCCGCCGCGGCCTCGTCGTGGTCGACCAGCGGCGGCGGATAGTCGAGGCGCTCGAAGCCTTCCATCCGCCAGGGTTCGAAGATCGCCTTGCCCCGGACCGGCTCCAGCTCGGGCAGGTAGCGACGCACGTAGACGCCGTCGGGATCGAAGCGCTTCGCCTGACGCACGGGGTTGAGGACGCGGTTGGGGCGGGTGTCGTTGCCGGTCCCCGCCACCCACTGCCAGTTGCCGGCGTTGTTGGCGATCTCGCCGTCGGTCAGCAGGTCCCAGAAGTGCCAGGCGCCGAGGCGCCAGTCGACGTAGAGGTCCTTGCAGAGGAAGGAGGCGACGGTCATCCGCGCCCGGTTGTGCATGAAGCCCTCCTCGGCCAGCTGCCGCATCGCCGCGTCGACGAGCGGGTAGCCGGTGCGGCCCTCCCGCCAGGCCTCGAAGGCGCGCTGCGACCTCGACCAGCGGTCGCGCCGCGGCCGATAGTCGCGGCGGGGGAGGGAGGGCGTCGCCGCCAGCACCTGGTGGTGGAAGTCCCGCCAGCAGAGCTGCCGCACGAAGGCCGCGCCGCCGCGCCGCTCGTCCGCCTCCCGCGCCAGCTCCAGCGGCGAGACGCAGCCCCAGCGGACGTAGGCGCTGAGCCGGGAGGTGCCGTCGCCGGGGAGGTCGTCGTGACGGTCCTCGTAGGCGCCGAGGCCGCCGCGGAGCCAGGCGCGCATCCGCTTGCGTCCTTCTTGCTCGCCGCCGGGGAGGCGGCCCGGCGAGGGGCGCCCGTCGACCAGCGAGTCGAGCGAGGGCAGCCGGCCGGCCGCCAGCTTCCCCGGCACCGAGAGCTTCCGCGGCGCGGCTGCGGTCTCCCGCCAGGGGAGCTGGCTCCAGGCGCGGTGGTAGGGGGAGAAGACCTTGAAGTGGTCGCCGCCGGCCGGCGTCGCCGCTCCCGGCGGCACCACCGTGACGCCGGCGTGGGCCCTGAACTCGATCCGCTCCTCCGCGCAGGCCCGCGCCAGCCGCTCCTCCCGCCCCCGCGCGTAGGCGCTCCAGTCGGCGCTGACGTGGAGCGCGCTCGCCCCGCACTCCCTCGCCACCGCGATCGCCTCCCGCACCGGATCGCCGCGGCGGACGAAGAGCCGACCGCCGGCCCGGCGCAGCGCCTCGTCGAGGTCCCACAGCGCCTCCAGCATGAAGGCGACCCGGTTCGGCGCCGCGAAGCGCGACCCCAGCAGGCGCTCGTCGAGGACGAAGAGCGGCACCGTGCGCTCGGCCCGCGCAGCCGCCGCCAGGGCTGGATGGTCGTTGACCCGGAGGTCCCGGTTGAAAAGGACGATCGCCGTCTCGATTTGCATATGGTCCTGCAATGGAGAACGGGAACTCCGGGGAGAAGGATCAACGCGGCCGCGACTCGGGCCGCGACGAGACCGAGGAGGAACGCCTCGACCGCAACCTGGCCGAGCTCCTGCAGGAGCTGCGGGTCGCCCTGCCCGGCGTCCAGGTCCTCTTCGCCTTCCTGCTCGCGGTCCCGTTCCAGCAGGGGTTCGAAAAGATCACCCCGTTTCAGAAGGGGGCCTACTTCGGGACCCTGATCTGCACCGCGATCTCGGCCGTGATGCTGATCTCGCCGACCGCCTACCACAGGATCACCTTCCGCTACCAGCAGAAGCGCCGCCTCGTCTACTACGCGAACCGGTTCTCGATCGTCGGCCTCTTCTTCCTCGCCCTGGCGATGACCGGGGCGATCATGCTGATCACCGACTACCTCTTCGGCAGCACGGCGACGATCCTGATGTCGGCCGCAACGATCCTCGTCTTCGGCTTCTTCTGGTTCGGGCTGCCGCTGCAGCGGCGGCTCAGGCTCTCGGCGGGGCAGGAGCCTCTAAGCAAGCCCGAAGGCGAGTGAGCTCGGTCTCGAGGTCGTCGAGGAAGGGCAGCTCCGGCGCCTTCTCCCGCAGCAGCGCCAGGTCGGCTTCCCAGATCTCCGTCTTCAGCTCCAGCGGGACCTTGAACTCGTCCCGCACCGCCTCGCCTTCCTCGGCGTAGGCGTCGCGCAGGGCGCGGGTGTTGGTCAGCTTGTCGGCCCCGTAGATCGCCAGCGCCTCCTCGCCCGCCGCCGCCACCCGTTCGCGGTGCTCGGCCTTGCGCTGGCGGTACTCCTCGATCGATTCGTCGTCGGTGAGGGCGCCGACCATCCCCGCGACCTCTTCGCCGAACTTCTCGCGCAGCTCGTCGAGGCCGGTGCCGGAGTCCTCGACCACGTCGTGCAGCAGCGCCGCCGCCAGGACCTCGTCGCGGTAGCCGCGCTCCTCGAGCACCGACGCCACCGCGATCGGGTGCTTGACGTAGGGCATGCCGCCGCTGCCGTTGCGGATCTGACCCTCGTGGTCGCGCCGCGCCTGCTCGAGCGCGCTGCGCACCAGCGGCGAGCGCTCCGCGGCTGCCTCGATCCTCTCGGGCGGGGACACGCCGCTCAGGCTAGAGCTTTGGCCGCCCGCGCCGGCAGCTCGTACTCGGCCCGCTCGGCGGCCAGCTCGACCGCGCCGGCTTCGCCTTCAAGCTCGACCCACTTCTCCCTGGCTTCGGCACCGAGCGCGTCGAGCTGGTCGTCGGAGTGCAGCGGGTCGTGGTGGAAGAGGACGGTGCGCTCGGCCCCGGTCCGCCGCGCGAAGCTGAGGGCGTGGGAGGTCGCCGAGTGGCCCCAGCCGACGTGGTCGGGGTACTCGGCGTCGGTGTACTGGCCGTCGTGGATCAGCAGGGAGGCGTCGCGGGCGAGCTCGAAGCCGGAGATCCAGTCCTCCTCCAGCCGGTCGAGGTCGGCGCCGAGGGCGGGCTCATGGTCGGGGACGTAGGCGAGGGAGGAGTCGCCGTCGTCGATCCGGTAGCCGAGGGTCGGGCCGCGGTGGGAGACCGAGGCCGAGCGGATCCGGGCCGAGCCGATCTCCCACTCGCTCTCCGGGCAGTGGCGGAAGGAGACGTCGCAGGGAAGCTCCCGCACCTCGACCGGCGAGAGCGGGGCCGAGATGTAGCGGGCGATGCGGTCGCGCAGCGAGGCCTCCGGAGAGGCGGGGCCCCAGATCACGATCTCGGTCTGGGGGCGGAAGGCGGGGGCGAAGAAGACGAGGCCCTGGATGTGGTCGAGGTGGAGGTGGGTGAGGAGGATGTGGAGGCGGGTCGGCTCGTCCGGCAGCGAGAGCCCGAGGCAGCGGATGCCGGTGCCGGCGTCGAGGGCGAGCATCGAGCCGTCGGAGAGCGTGACGCCGACGCAGGAGGTGTTGCCGCCGTAGCGGATCGTTTCCGGCCCCGGCGCCGGGATCGATCCCCGCGTGCCCCAGAGCTTGACCTTCACGCCGCCGCTCCGATGCCGTTCGCCAGCGAGGGCCAGAAGACGGCGATCGCGCCCTGCGAGCCGTGCGGGGTCTGGATCGGGAAGGCCGAGACCTCGACGTCGTGGCGGGAGCCGTCGGTCGAGCGCACGGTCAGCTCCGCGTGGGCGGGGCGACCGGCGCGGACGGCGCGGACCAGCGGCAGGTCGTCGTAAGGGATCGGCTCGCCGCTCTCGTCGAAGGGGCCGAAGAGCGAGCCCCACTCCTGCGGGCCGACGGTGCCGAGCTCCTCGAAGCGCTTGCCGAGCAGCATGCCGGCGGCTTCGTTGTAGAAGACGAGGAGGCCGCCCTCGTCGACGAGGAAGGCAGGGGTCGACAGGGCCGACATCAGGTTGCGAGCGAGAATCAGCTCGAGGGGCCTCTGCGTCACGAAAGACACTTTAGATCGTCAAGTTCGGACTGCCACTAGTAGCCGGGTTTCGAAGCAGAGAGCCAAGAAGATGGAGATTCGCCGTCTGGATGTAACGACGGAGTGACTTTGGTCACTTAGCCTGCTTCGGAGCAGTGGGACGGCGGGGAAGGGTGGGGCACCCCTCCTCACTCGGATCCTTTGAGGGGCGGGGTCGGTCTTCCGTGTTGTCGCCGCGGCAAAGTTCCGCAAAACGTTCGGAGGGGCGCCCCACCCTTCCCCTGCGCTTGCTCCTTCGCGGCGTGGCGTGGTTCAGCCGGCTGCTTCGGCGCTGCGGAGGCCGCCTCTTGCCCAGGCGGTGAAGAGGAGGGAGAGGGCTAGGCCGATGGCGAATGCTGCTCCGATGAGGACGGGGTCGCCGGAGATGAGGCCGCGGCCGGCCTCGAGGAGGGCGGTGATGGGGTTGATCGAGGCGATCGCGTGGATCCAGCCGCTGAGGAGGTCGAGGGGGACGTAGACGGGGGCGAGGAAGAGGACGAGGAAGGTCGGGAACTGCATCAGCGGACCGCCCTGGATCGAGCGGACGCGGAGGGCGACGCCGGCAGCCCACATCGTGGCGGCGACGTTGACGAGGATCGCGAGGGCGTAGAGGGCGACGATTTCGCCGGCGCTGCCGGCGATCTCCATCCCAGCCACCAGCGCCACCGTCGTCAGCACGGTCCAGGTGACGAAGGCGCGGAAAAGCGCCGCCATCGCGTAGCCGAGGACGATGCCGCTGCGGTGGCTGGCGGCGAGCATGTAGCGGCGGCCGAAGCCGCTCTCGAAGTCGCGCGCCATCGCGAAGCCGGTGAAGACGCCGCCGAAGGCCGCCGACTGCAGCAGCACGAAGACGAACTGGAAGGCGGTGTAGCCGCTGGGGAAGTCGAAGCCGGGGACTTCGCCGATCGCCGCCAGGCCGCCGGCGAAGGAGACGAAGAAGAAGAGCGGGAACATCAGCGCCGGCACCAGGAAGGCCGGGTTGGTGAGGAAGTTGTGGACGCTGCGCCAGGCCACCCCGCGGGCGACGTCGATCTTGTTGGCGATGAGAAGCCCGGCGGTCGGCTGCTCGCTCACGTCCGCACCAGCCGCGTCTTCAAGGCGCTGCTCGCCGCCGTCATCCCGATCGCCCCGATCGCCAGCGCGATCCCGAACCCGAGCGCCAGATCGCCGAGGTTCCAGCCTTCGATCAGCAGGGAGCGGATCGCCTCCAGCAGGTAGGTGACCGGGTTGACGCTGGCGATCGCGTGGAACCAGTCGGTCGTCAGCAGGTCGAGCGGCAGCGTCATCGCCGAGAGGAAGAGGAAGACGAAGAAGACCGGGAAGAGGCCCTGCACCGCCTCGCCGGACCCGAACCGCAGCGCCGCGAAGAGGCCGATCGTGCCGAAGGCGACGGTGATCGTCACCGAGAGGAGGACGAGGACGAGGGCGCCGCCCGCGCCGGCCGCCATTTCGGCACCGGCGATCAGGCCAACCGCGAGGTAGACGACCGCCTGGACGACGCCGAGGACGGTGGCGCCGGCGAGCAGGCCGCTGAGCAGGGCGGCGCCGCGCAGCGGCGTCAGCGCCAGGCGGTTGAGGAAGCCGGTCTCGATGTCGCGGGCGAGGTCGGTCCCGGAGTTCATCACCGAGAAGAGCGCCCCCTGGATGAAGGGGACGGCGAGGATGAAAGTGAGGTAGGAGTCGGTCGGGAAGCCGGGCAGGCTGGTTGCGTCTTTGAGCCCGCCGGT
>DATMBY010000139.1:0-10455 GCA_035558995.1 Solirubrobacterales bacterium | reverse complement strand
CTCGATGGGCGGCGACGGCGTGACCAAGGTGGTTTCTAGGCGGTTGCCGCGCGAAGTCGGGGAGGATGAAGAGGACGAGGGCGAAGCGCCGGGGCTTTCTGCGGTCGCCTAGGGGGGGAGGGGGTGGGTACCCCCACTCCAGACACATCTCGCTATGGCTCGATGTCGAGTGTCTGGCGAGGGGGTACCCACCCCCTCCACGACAGTTGGCGATGCCCGCTACCTTTCCTCGCCATGGCTACGAGCTGGCAGGAGATCGTTGACTTGGGGACGCGTTCGGGCGTGGCCGTTGCAGTTGAGGAGGAGGCGCCCGAGCAGCGGCGGGGGGTCTTCAAGCGGCTGCGCGAGAGCCTTTCGAAAAGCCGCCAGGCTCTCACCGAGGAGATCTCGGCGAGCCTGTTCGACCGGATCGACGACGAGACCTGGGAGCTGCTCGAGGAGGCTCTGATCCTCGCCGACGTCGGCGCGCCGACGACGGCGGCGGTGGTCGAGAAGCTGGAGCACGAGGTCGAGTCCGGGGCGGTGCCGATGGACGGGGCCGCGGTCCGCGATCGCCTGATCGAGATGCTCGCCGAGGTCGCGTCGACCGGCCGCGCCCCGATCGACCTCAGCGCCGAGCCGGCGGTCTTGATGATGGTCGGAGTCAACGGCACTGGCAAGACGACGACGATCGGCAAGATCGCCTGGCACCTGAGCAAGGAGATGGGGCTGAACGTGGTGATGGCCGCCGCCGACACCTACCGCGCCGCCGCCGCCGAGCAGCTCGAAACCTGGGCCGAGCGCGCCGGCGCCGAGCTGGTCCGCGGCGAAGAGGGCGCCGATCCCGGCGCCGTCGCCTACGACGCGATCAACGCCGCCCGCGCCCGCGGCGCCGACGTCGTCATCGTCGACACCGCCGGCCGCCTCCACACCCAGACCAACCTGATGGAGGAGCTGGCGAAGGTGCGCCGGGTGATCCAGAAGCAGATCCCCGAGGCTCCTCACGAGACCCTGATCTCGATCGACGCCACCACCGGCCAGAACGGCCTCCGCCAGGCCAAGGTCTTCTCCGAGGCGGTCGAGGTCGACGGCGTCGTCCTCACCAAGCTCGACGGCACCGCCCGCGGCGGCATCGCCCTCGCGATCGCCTCCGACCTCGGGATCCCGGTGAAGCTGATCGGCGTCGGCGAGACGCTCGAGGACCTGCGCCCCTTCGATCCCGGCGACTACGCGAACGCGCTGCTGGCGGACTAGCCCTCCCAGGGGCTGCTCTAAGCTGCTCGGACATGTTCGACCAGCTCTCCGAACGGCTGCAATCGACCCTCTCCGAGGTCCGCTCGCGCGGGAAGCTGAGCGAGTCCGACGTCGACGCGGCGATGCGGGAGATCCGCCTCGCGCTGCTCGAGGCGGACGTCAACTTCAAAGTCGTCAAAGCCTTCACGAAGACGCTGAAGGAGCGCTGCCTCGGCTCCGAGGTGCTGGAGAGCCTCGACCCCGGCCAGCAGGTGGTGAAGATCGTCAACGAGGAGCTCGCCTCCCTGATGGGCGGCACCGGCTCGGAGCTGGCGATGGCCTCCAGCGGTCCGACCGTGATCCTGATGGCCGGCCTGCAGGGCTCCGGCAAGACGACCGCCTGCGCCAAGCTCGCCCAGTTCTTCGGCAAGCAGGGCAAGGACGTCGCCCTCGCCGCCTGCGACGTCTACCGCCCGGCCGCGGTCGAGCAGCTGGTGACGATGGGCGGCCGCGCCGGGGCGCACGTCTACGAGCGCGGGACCGACGCCGACCCGGTCGAGATCGCCTCCTGGGCGCTGGAGGAGGCCCGCCGCGAGCGCCGCGACGTCCTCATCGTCGACACCGCCGGCCGCCTCCACATCGACGAGGACCTGATGGCCGAGCTGGCGAAGATCCGCAAGCAGACCCGCCCCCACGACGTCCTCCTCGTCGTCGACGCGATGACCGGCCAGGACGCCGTCGGCGTCGCCGAAACCTTCGCCGAGGTCGCCGAGTTCGACGGCGTCGTCATGACCAAGCTCGACGGCGACGCCCGCGGCGGCGCCGCGCTCTCGGTCAAAGCCGTTACCGGCAAGCCGATCCTCTTCGCCTCGACCGGGGAGAAGATCGCGGACTTCGACAAGTTCCATCCCGACCGCATGTCCCAGCGGATCCTCGGCATGGGCGACGTCCTCAGCCTGATCGAGAAAGCCGAGCAGCAGGTGGACGAGGACGAAGCCGAGGCGCTGCAGGAGAAAATGCGGCGCGACCAGTTCACCCTCGACGACTTCCTCAAGCAGATGAAACAGGTCCGCAAAATGGGGCCGCTGAGCGGGATCATCGGGATGCTGCCGGGGATGGGGGCGATGAAGCAGCTGAAGAACGCCGACGTCGACGAGCGCGAGCTCGACCGCGTGCAGGCGATCATCCTCTCGATGACGCCCCAGGAGCGGGCGAATCCGGGGATCATCAACGGCTCCCGCCGCAAACGGATCGCCAACGGCTCCGGGACCAAAGTGCAGAACGTCAACGCCCTGGTCAAGCAGTTCGACCAGATGCGGGTGCTGATGAAATCGATGGCCAACGGGCGGATGCCGACGCCGCAGCAGATGGCCCAGCTGGCGGGCGGCAACCAGCGCGCGCCGCGCCCGAAGGCGCGTAGACGCTAACCCAGCTCAGTCGACGCGTCCTCCGCTTCGCGTCCGGGCGCGTCTTTTCTGTAACCTGCCCCGGCCTATGGCAGTCCGAATCAGACTTAGACGCGTGGGTTCGAAGAAGAACCCGATTTGGCGCATCGTCGTCGCCGACAAACGCTCCCCGCGTGACGGGCGGACGATCGAGACGATCGGCCAGTACAACCCGCAGACCGAGCCCTCGACGATCAACATCGACGAGGAGCGTGCGAAGCACTGGCTCGAGCACGGGGCCCAGCCGTCGGAGACGGTGGCGACCCTGCTGCGGACCAAGGGCATCAAGGCCTCCGGCAGCTAGCCGGACCCGGCGGCGATGACCGAGCTGCTCGAGTTTCTCGTCAAGGCCCTCGTCGAGGATCCGGAGGCGGTCAAGGTGGAGGAGCTGGAGGAGGACGGCGACCTCGTCTACGAGATCAGCGTCGCCGAGGGCGACCTCGGCCGGGTGATCGGCAAGGGCGGGCGGATCGCCAACGCGATCCGGACGATCGCCAAGGCCGCCGCGGTGCGGATCGACCGCCGCGTCATCGTCGACATCCTGGATTGAAGCTCGACGTCTTCACCCTCTTCCCTGAGGCCTTCGACTGGTTCGCCACCCAGCGCTCGGTCCAGAACGCGATCCGCGAAGGCAACGAGCTCAACTTCTTCAACTACCGCGACTCGACCCCGCTGACCGCCGGCCAGGTCGACGACTCCCCCTACGGCGGCGGGGCCGGGATGGTGCTGCGGGTCGACGTCGTCGACGCCGCCCTGCGGGCGGCCTACGGCGAAGGGCCGCGGCCGCGGATCGTCCTGCTCTCGCCGACCGGGCCGCTGCTCGACGACCCGATCGCCGACGAACTCGTCGCCGAGCCCCACGTCGCCCTGCTCTGCGGCCGCTACGAGGGCTTCGACGACCGCGTCCACCGGCACCTCGCCGACGACGAGCTATCGATCGGCCGCTACGTCCTCGCCGGCGGCGAGCTGCCGGCGATGGTCGTCGCCGACGTTCTCATGCGCAAGCTCCCCGGCGCCCTCGGCCACGAGGACTCCGCCGTCGAGGAGTCCTTCAGCCACGCCCTCGAGGGGATGCCCGAGTACCCGCACTTCACCCGCCCGCCGAGCTATCGCGGCTGGGAGGTTCCCGAGGTCCTGCTCTCCGGCGACCACGGGAAAGTGCGGGAGTGGCGGTTGCAGCAGAGCCGGCTGCGGGCAGAGCAGTTCGAAAAAGACGCGGAATAGCTACCATTCCGCGACCGCGCGGTTCCCGCACCTGGGTCCCGGCGGTTTTTTCTCGCAGCAACTCTGCCTATGAGCTCCGTAATCGACAGCATCGAGCGCGCCCAGCTGCGGCAGGGCCTGCCCAAATTCGACCCTGGTGACCGTGTCCGCGTCCACTTCCAGGTGATCGAGGGCAACCGCAAACGGACCCAGGTCTTCGAGGGCGTCGTCCTCAAGCGCCAGGGCTCCGGCGTGCGCGAGACCTTCACGGTGCGCAAGCAGTCCTTCGGCGTCGGCGTCGAGCGGACGTTCCCGCTGCACTCGCCGAAGATCGAGAAACTCGAGGTCGCGGCGCGCGGCGACGTGCGCCGGGCGAAGCTCTACTACCTGCGGGGCCGGATCGGCAAGGCCGCCCGCGTCGCCGAGCGGCGCTGGGGAATCGACGACGACGTCGTCGCGGTCGCCGGCACGGCCGACGGCGAGTCCACCGCGGTCGACGCCGAGGGCGTCAGCCAGGAGGAGGTCGTGCCGGTGGAGACCGAGGAGGCGCCTAAGGCCGGGGCCGAGGCGCCCGCCGAGGAGGCCCCCGAGGCTGAGGCCGAGGCAACGCCAGAGGCCGAGGCAGGCAGCGAGGGGCAGAACGCAGGCGCCGAGCCGCAGCCGGAGGGCGAGGCCGAGCATGAGGCCGAGCCGGCAGCTGAGGCGGAGGCCGAGCCGGCGGCGGAGACGGACGCGGAAGCGCCCGAGGCGGGGGAGACCGAGGACACTGCAGCGCCCGAGGATGCCGAGGACGAGGAGCCGTCGGGGGACGGCGACTCCGACGAGGACTCGGCAGCCTGAACCCCAGGATCCCGAAGCCGGAATCCAAAGCTGGCGGCCTGATCGAGCTGGTCGTCATCGTCGTGCTCGCGCTTGGTCTGGCGCTGGCGATCCAGGCCTGGATCGTGAAGCCCTACCAGATCCCCTCGGGCTCGATGGAACCCACCCTGGACGTCGGCCAGCGGGTGCTGGTCAACCGCTTCCTCTACCACTTCAAGAACCCGAAGGTCGGCGACATCGTCGTCTTCCATCCCCCCGAGGGCGCTGAAGGCGGGCCGGGCGAACAGTGCGGCGTCAACCGCAACCAGACCGAACCCTGCCCGACGGCGACCGAAAAGGAGGCCAGCGACAACTTCATCAAGCGGATCGTCGCCGGCCCCGGAGACACGATCGCGGTCAAAGAAGGGCACCCCGTCGTCAACGGCAAGATGGTCAGCGACGAGCCGTACATCTACCCCTGCCCTTCCTGCAATTTGCCGAAAGCGATCACGGTTCCACCCGATCACTACTTCATGATGGGGGACAACCGTGGGGCCAGCGACGACAGCCGCGAATGGGGTCCCGTCCCCCGAGACTGGATCATCGGAGAGGCCTTTGCCACCTACTGGCCCCCGAACCGCATCGGCGGGCTCTAAGAGCCAGAAGCCGAAGATGCACCGGCGCCGGCTGGCGCGCAGCCGCCGCCTGTTCGCCTTCGACCGCGGGCTGCAGAGCCGGTTCGTGGCGGGCGCCGACGAGGCCGGGCGCGGTTGCCTCGCCGGGCCGCTGGTCGCAGCCGCGGTCCTGATCGACTACGAGCGGCTCTCGAACTCCGACCGCCGCGCGCTCAGCGGCCTGCACGACTCCAAGCAGATGACCGAGACCCACCGGATGGAGATGTACCCGTGCGTGCTGCGGGCGGCCGAGCGAGTCAGCGTCGTCGTCCGCTCCGCTCCCGGCATCGACCGCCGCGGCCTCCACGTGACCAATATCGAAGCGCTCTCGCTGGCGCTGGAGCGGCTGGCGCCGAGCACCGACGCGATCTGCCTCGTCGACGGATTCCGCCTGCCGCTGTGCGGGGTCCCGCACCGGCGGGTGGTCAAGGGGGACGCGACCAGCGCCGCGATCGCCGCCGCCTCGGTGATCGCCAAGGTGACCCGCGACCGCTACATGCGGGAGGTGGCGCCGCGGCACCCGGGCTGGGGCTTCGAGGAACACGTCGGCTACTCGACCCCCGAGCACCGCCAGGCGATCGAGGAAATCGGGATCTCGCCGCTGCACCGCAGGTCGTTCCAGTCGGTTGCTTATTCGCAGCTCGAGCTGTCCTGACCGGCGCATATCGGCGTCCTCGGTCGCTCGCGTGCAGAGCACGCCACGCTCCCTGCGTCCTTGATCTGCTTGGTCAGGACGGCGTCAGAAAGCACCTTTGACGTAGTCGACGTCGACCGCGCGGCCTTGGCGGTCGAGGGTGACGCCGACGGCGTCGAAGCGGATCTCGGAACAGGTCGGCTGGCCGCGGCGTTCAGACATCCAGGCGGTGGCGAGACGGCGGACGCGGCGCTGCTTGCGGGCGTCGATCGCGAGGATCGGCTTCTCGGGGCCGAAGGACGTTCCCTCCCGCGCCCCCTTGACCTCGACGAAGACGAGGGTGGCGCCGTCGCGGGCGACGATGTCGAGCTCGCCGTAGCGGGTGCGGGCGTTGCGCTCGACGATCTCCCAGCCGGCGGCGGTAAGGCGGCGGGCGACCAGGTCCTCGGCGATCTCTCCGGTGCGGCGACGGGCGACGGTCATGGAGGGACAAGGGCCCGGGGGTGAGGAACTCTCCCCACTTGCTCCCCGAAGAATTTGCTTTTTGCGCGCCACGCGTGAATCGGCGCCGCCTAGCGTGGCTGCCGTGCTCGCCACCGCCCGCACCTTCACCCTCGACGGCATCTCCGCCCGCCCGGTTCGGGTCGAGGTCGACGTCCACCGCGGCCTGCCGAACTTCACGATCGTCGGCCTCCCCGACACCGCCGTGCGCGAGGCGCGGGAGCGGGTGCGGGCGGCGCTTGTCAACTGCGGCTTCGAGTTCCCGCTGCGACGGATCGTCGTCAACCTGGCGCCGGCCAGCCTGCGCAAGGCGGGGCCGGGTATGGACCTGGCGATCGCCGCGGCGTTGCTGAGCGCGGCGGGTGAGCTGGAGTGGGAGGGCCTGGCGCGGGTCGCGCTGGCCGGAGAGCTGGCCCTCGACGGCTCGCTGCGGCCGGTTCAGGGCGCGCTGGCGATGGCCGAGGCGGCGCGGGAGAGCGGGGCGGAGGCAATCGTCCTGCCGGCCGAGAACGGGGCGGAGGCGGCGCTGGCGGAGGGGATCGGGGTGGTGTCGGTGGAGGCGCTGGGACAGCTGCCTGCCCTGGTTGCGGCGGAGTGGGATCCGCCGCGGCCCGAGCCGATGCCGCTGCGCCTGGATCCTTCGCCGGGGGCACCGGACCTCGCCGACCTGCGCGGGCAGCCGCACCTGCGGCACGCGCTGGAGGTGGCGGCGGCGGGAGGCCACAGCCTGCTCATGGTCGGGCCGCCGGGGGCCGGGAAGTCGCTCGCCGCGAGCCGGCTGCCGTCGATCCTGCCGCCGCTCGCCGTCTGCGACGCGCTGGAGGTCGCGCGGATCGCCAGCGCCTGCGGCAGGCTCGACGCCCTGCCCGGCGGCAGGCCGTTTCGCGCGCCCCACCACACGGTCAGCGCCGCCGGTCTCGTCGGCGGCGGCAACCCGCCGCGCGCCGGCGAGGTGACTCTCGCCCACCGGGGCGTCCTCTTCCTCGACGAGCTTTGCGAGTTCCGCCGGGACGCCCTCGAGGCTCTGCGGGCGCCGCTGGAGACGGGGGAGGTGGCGATCGCCCGGGTCGGCGGCCAGCGCGTCCTCTCCTGCCGATTCATGCTGGTGGCAGCCGCCAACCCCTGCCCCTGCGGCCGCGGCGAAACCGACCCCGACTGCACCTGCTCGCCGTACGAGGTCCAGCGCTACCAGGGCAAGCTGAGCGGAGCGCTTGCCGACCGGATCGACATCCTCGCGGCGGTGCGGCAACCGAGTGCTGCCGAGATCGGCGGCGCGCCAGGGGAGGCCTCGGCGGCGGTGCGCGAGCGGGTCTGTGCAGCGCGGGAGCGGCAGGAGCGCCGGCTAGGCCCCGGACGCTGCAACGCCGAGATGACGCCCGCGGAGGCGCGGGCGTGCCCCCTAGGCGAGGGCGCGGCGACGTTGCTCGCCGACCTCTACGCCCGCCAGCGACTCAGCGGCCGTGCCCACGACCGGGCGCTGCGGCTGGCGCAGACCCTCGCTGACTTGGCCGGGCTGGACGAGATCGGCGAGGAGCAGATGGCGCAGGCCCTGCAGATGCGGAGGCGGGACCGTGGCTGAGCCGCATGCCTGCCATGAGTGCCTGCGGCGGTCCTGGCTGCTGGCGGACCTGGGTCCTTACGTGGAGCGGATCGCGACCGGAGAGGTGGGCTCCCGATCGCCGGAACTGCTGCGGCTCTCCAGCGAGGAGCTGGTCGAGGTCGCGGCGCCGAAGGTGGCGGCGCAGCTGCTGGCGCGGAACGCGGCCCTGTCGGAGGAGCGGCTGAACGAAGAGCTGCTGGCGGCCGGGTGCTGGGCCTGCTGCCGCCACGGCGATCTCTATCCAGACTCGCTGCGCGACGCCGACGATGCCCCCTGGGCCTTGACCGGCCGCGGCAGCCCGGAGCTGCTGGAAGGGCTGGAGCCGTTCGAAACCGTGACGATCGTCGGCGCCCGCCGCGCCACCTCCTACGGCCGCGAGATCGCCCGCGAGCTGGGGCGGGAGCTGGCGGCGGCGGGGATTACCGTGGTCAGCGGCCTCGCCTTCGGGATCGACGGCTGCGCCCACCGCGGCGCCCTCGATGCCGGCCGCACGATCGCCGTCCTCGGCTGCGGCCCCGACGTCGCCTACCCGGCCAGCCACCGCACCCTCTGGCACCGGGTCTGCGAAGTCGGCCTGGTGATATCCGAGCTGCCGCCCGGCGCCACCCCATGGCGATGGACCTTTCCCGCCCGCAACCGGATCATGGCCGCCCTCGCCGGGATGACCGTCGTCGTCGAGGCCGCCAAGCGCTCCGGCTCCCTGATCACCATGGACCTCGCCGCCGACCTCGGCCGCGACCTCGGCGCCGTCCCCGGCCCGGTCACCTCCCGCGCCTCCGCCGGCCCCAACGCCCTCCTTGCCAGCGGCGCCCACGTCATCCGCGACGCCCAGGACGTCCTCGACGCCATGCTCGGCCCAGGGCGCCGGCCGATCAACCACACCGTCCCATCCCTGGACCCCGGCCTCGAAGCCGTCCTTGCCGCCGTCGAGTCCGGCGAGTCGACCTGCGACGGAGTCGCGACCGCAACCGGAATCTCCGGCCCCGCCGCAGCCGCCGCCCTTGCCCACCTGGAGCTGCTCGGCTATCTCACCTGCTCGACCCTCGGCACCTATTCACGGACGTTGGCTCCTTCAGTCAACAAAGCGTCTCTTTAGGCTCCCCTTTTCATGGCTCGCAATCAACCACCAACCGCCCTCTCGATCGCCGGTTCCGACTCCGGCGGCGGAGCCGGGATCCAGGCGGATCTGAAGGCCTTCGCACGCTGCGGCGTCCACGGGATGACCGCGATCACGGCGATTACGGCGCAGAACACTCGCGGCGTCCATTTCGTCGAGTTGGTCACGCCGGAGGCGGTCTTCGCCCAGATCTTGGCGAGCGCGGAAGACATCGGAGTCGACGCGGTCAAGATCGGGATGCTCGGTTCTCCGGGGACGATCGACGCGGTTGCGGTCGGTCTCACCTACCTCGGGATCCAGCATGCGCCCGTCGTGATCGATCCGGTGATGGTCGCCGAGAGCGGCGCGGTCCTCCTCGATGACGAGACCAGGGAGGCACTCGTAGATGTTCTGATTCCCGTGTGCACGGTGGTCACCCCCAACATTCCCGAGGCCCGAGTGCTGACGGGGCTGGGGGAGGAGGCGAGCCAGGAGGAGCTCGCACGGGGCGTGCTGGCGCTCGGGCGGCAGGCGCTCGGCCAGCATGCGCCCGGGCCGCAGGCGGTCGTGGTCACCGGCGGCCATAGCGAGGACTTGATCGACTTGTTCTTCGACGGCGAGCAGGTGGTGGAGATCCCAGGCGAGCGGCATCCGGACGGGGCGGCGCACGGGTCCGGTTGCACCCACTCCTCGGCGCTCGCGGCGTACCTGGCCCGCGGTGAGGAGCCGCTGGAGGCGGCTCGCAAGGCTCGAGTGGTCGCCTCGGAGGCCGTGGGGGCGGGGCTGCGCGGCATCGGGAAGGGACCCGGCCCGGTTAACGCGCTCGGAATCGAATGACCAGATTGGCCAGCTCGGGCTCCAAAGCGGGGCGGTCGCGGGCTCGGTGGGCTCAGTAGATTTGCCTGCCATGAGCACCAACGGCGACACCGCGACCAAGCTACCCCGTCCCCGCTCGGCGACCGTCTTCGACGGTCCCGACCGCGCCCACTCGCGCGCCTACATGAAGGGCATCGGGTTCGACGACGACGCGCTGCGCCGGCCCACCGTCGGGATCGCGAACACGTGGATCGAGGCGATGCCGTGCAACTTCCACCTCCGCGACCTGGCCGAGGCGGTGAAGGAGGGCGTGCGCGAGGCGGGCGGGACGCCGATGGAGTTCAACTCGATTGCGATCTCCGACGGCATCACGATGGGGACCTAGGGGATGAAGACCTCGCTCATCAGCCGCGAGGTCATCGCCGACTCGATCGAGCTCACTGTCCGCGGGTACCAGTTCGATGCCGTGGTCGCCC
>DATMBY010000138.1:0-3878 GCA_035558995.1 Solirubrobacterales bacterium | reverse complement strand
CGAGCACCGGCAGGTCGGCGCGCTGCGGCTCCGAGAGCCCGGAGACGATGTCGGCCTTCGTCGCCAGGTTGAGCAGGGCGACGGCGGCGAGCAGGGTGGCGGCGGCGATTCGCAGCGGCCGCTGCCCGATCGTGGCGACCGCGGCGCAGACGAGGACGATCAGGACCGGCAGCCAGGGCAGGGCGAAGGCGGTCCCCTGGTTCTTGCTGGAGGTCAGCGCCACGTAGCCCTCGAGCACGATCACCAGCGCCAGGGCGGCGTCCGAGCGCAGCCATCCCAGCAGCTCCGCGCGGGAGGCGCCGAAGCGACCGCGCCCGGCCAGCCAGGAGCCCAGAGCGGCGAGCGCGCCGAGAGCCAGGGCGGCGCTCAGCGGCACGTAGAGTTCGTCGACGACCGCGCCGGCCTCGCGGGTCCAATAGGCGACCGAGAGCTTGGAGTGGGCGGCGCCGTAGGCTTCCGACTCGGCGCCGTAGCCGAAGTTGAGCAGGTAGCTGCCGACCGACTCGGCGTTGGGCAGGTACCAGAGCCCGGCGAGGACGGCGCCGCAGAGGCAGAGGAGGACGAAGTTGACGATCCGCTCGCGCCGATCCTCCGCCAGCAGGATCGGCAGCGCCGCGGCGACCGCGAACCCGGGCAGGTAGGCGAGCGTCATGCTCCGCGCCAGCACCATCAGCCCCAGCAGCAGGCCGCAGCCGATCGCCCAGCGCCGCCGCGTCAGCCCCTCGGACTTCATCAGCGCCCACAGCGCCGAGACCAGCAGCGCCGCCGCCGGGACCGAAAAGTGGAAGATGCGGGTGTAGTCGCTGACCACCGGCGCCGTCGCCACCGCCGCCGCGGCCAGCAGCGCCCACCACGGCGTCGTCAGCCGCCCCGCCACCGCGTAGGTCGCCACCACGAGCAGGGCGAAGAAGGCCGGCTCGATCACGAGGCTGGCGTCGACGCCGGTCCCGAAGAGGACGTTGGGGAGGACGGCGGCCAGCGGGACCAGCGGCGCCTGCACGCCCTGTTCGAGCACCGTCGAGGCCAGCGAGAAGGGGCCGTCGGAGGTCAGCGCGTGGGCGTTTCGCAGGGCGATCGAGATATAGCCGGACTCGTCCCACTCGGTCACGTAGCCGAAGCGGAAGCGCGCCAGCCACGCGATCTGGAGCGCGAAGAGGACCGCGGTCCCGCCCAGCAGCAGCAGATCCGGGGCCGGGCGACCCCGCAGACCCTTCAGTGCGCCTCTCCGGAGGCGTGGGCGGGCGGCCGCGACTCCTCGGCCAGCGAGGTGATCTCGAGCTGGCCCTGGGCGGACTCCTCGAGCACGTCGGTCGCCTCCTGCGCGGAGCGGGCGTAGAGCTCGACCAGGAGGTGGATGACGATCTGCTCGTCGTCGTGCTTGTGGAAGCGGACGTGGGTGAAGAACTCGCGCACGCCGGCGTCGCCGAAGGCGCCGTAGGTGAGGAACTCGATCGCCTCCGGGCCCGAGCAGCTCTCGACCCGGTCCTGGTCGACGGTCACGGTGCAGGAGGCGACCCAGGGGGTGCCGGCGACCATCCGTTCCCAGCGGTCGCCGATCGCCACCACGTGGTCGCCTTCGAAGGTGAGGTGGGGCTGGTCGTGCATGCAGTCGAGGCACTGGACGACCGATTCCTGCACCTCGTCGATCCCGTCCGCCAGCGCCCCGGTCTCAGGGTCGACCCGGCGGATCGCGTCGTAGTGGATCTGGATCTCGAGGTTCTCCGACCAGCAGCGGTAGCACCGCAGCCAGGCCGACCGCTCCCCGTTCAGCTCGCCGCTCATCGGCTCATTGTTGCGAGCGCGGCGGCTGGGCGCTACGCGGCCGCGCCGGCGCCGGCGCGCTGGCCGACCAGCTCGACGATCTCGCCCATGATCTTGTTCACGTCGAAGTCCTTCGGCGTGTAGACCCCGGCGACTCCGGCCTCGCGCAGGCGCTCGGCGTCGGCGACCGGGATGATCCCGCCGACCACGACCGGCACCTCGACGCCCTCGTCCCGCAGCAGCCGCACCACCTCGGGGATCAGCTCCAGGTGGGAGCCGGAGAGGATCGAGAGACCGACGACGTCGACGTCCTCCTGCAGGGCGGACTCGGCGATCTCCTCGGGGGTCAGGCGGATGCCCTGGTAGATGACCTCCATGCCGACGTCGCGGGCCCGCAGCGCCACCTGCTCGGCGCCGTTGGAGTGGCCGTCGAGGCCGGGCTTGCCGACCAGGATCTTGATCCGGTGGCCGATCTTCTCCGAGGTCTCGTCGACCCGTCGGCGGATCTCCTCCATCTGCTCCCGGTCGGAGGGGGCGGAGGCGCCGTCGACGCCGGTCGGGGCGCGGTAGGGGCCGAAGACCTCGCGCATCGTGTGGGCCCACTCGCCGGTCGTCGCGCCCGCCTTGGCGGCGGCGATCGTCGCCGGCATGATGTTGACGCTGTCATCCGCGGCGGCCTTGGCGAGGTTCTCGAGGGCGGCCTCGACCGCGCTCTCGTCCCGCTCGGCCTTCCACTCGGCCAGCGCCTCGACCCGTTCGCGCTCGACCTCGGGGTCCGGGGTGAGGATGCCGCCGTCGGCGCCGGCGGTCAGCGGCGAGTCCTCCGTCTCGGTGAAGGAGTTCTGCCCGATCACCTTCTGCTCGCCGGCCTCGATCCGCGCCACCCGCTCGCGGTGGGACTCGACCAGGCGCGCCTTCATGTAGGGGACGGCGTTGACGGCGCCGCCGTGCTCCTCGACCACGGCCATCTCCGCCTGCGCCCCCTCGGTCAACTCGGTGACCAGGCCCTCCATGACGACAGAGCCCTCGAAGATGTCGGGGTACTCGAGCAGGTCGGTCTCGTTTGCCAGCACCTGCTGGATCCGCAGGCTCCACTGCTGGTCCCAGGGGCGGGGGAGGCCCATCGCCTCGTTCCAGGCCGGCAGCTGGATCGCCCGTGCGCGGGCATCCCGCGAGAGCGTCACCGCCAGCGCCTCCAGCACGATCCGCTGGATGTTGTTCTCCGGCTGCGCCTCGGTCAGGCCCAGCGAGTTGACCTGGACGCCGTAGCGGAAGCGCAGCATCTTCTCGTCGGTGACGCCGTAGCGCTCGCGCCCGATCTGCTGCCAGAGGGCGCTCATCGTCCGCAGCTTCGCGATCTCCTCGACCAGCCGGATGCCGGCGTTGACGAAGAAGGAGATGCGGCCGAAGACCTTGGGGAAGTCCTCGTCGGCGACCTGGCCGCGCGCTTTCACCTCGTCGAGGACGGCGATCCCGGTGGAGAGCGCGTAGGCGATCTCCTGCACCGGCGTCGCCCCGGCCTCCTGCAGGTGATAGCTGCAGATGTTGGTCGGATTCCAGCTAGGGACCTCGTTGACGCTGAAGGCGACCATGTCGGCGATCAGCCGCATCGAGGGCTCCGGCGGGAAGGCGTAGGTGCCGCGCGAGAGGTACTCCTTGATGATGTCGTTCTGCGTCGTCCCTTTCAGCTGCGAGCGGTCGACGCCGTTCTCCTCGGCGACGGTGACGTAGAGGCCGAGCAGCCAGGCGGCGGTGGCGTTGATCGTCATCGAGGTGTTCATCTCGTCGAGCGGGATCCCGTCGAAGAGCTGGTGCATGTCGCCTTTGTGGGCGACCGAGACGCCGACCTTGCCGACCTCGCCGCGGGCGAGGACGTGGTCGGGGTCGTAGCCGGTCTGCGTCGGCAGGTCGAAGGCCACCGAGAGCCCCGTCTGGCCCTTGGCCAGGTTCTTGCGGTAGAGCTCGTTCGAGCGGCGGGCGTCGGAGTGGCCGGCGTAGGTGCGCATCACCCAGGGCCGGTCTCGTTCCGGCAGGCGGTGCTCGCTCATGCCGGCATTGTCCCAGGAAGCGTCGCTACCTTGGCGGCATCGTCCGCTTGATCGACACCATGCACCTCG
>DATMBY010000137.1:0-4467 GCA_035558995.1 Solirubrobacterales bacterium | reverse complement strand
GGCGGACGTCACGGCTTTCTTTGGTCGTGAACTGCGTCGCCTTTTCGGCTTCGTAGTAGGCCTCGACGTCGCTGCTCGACGGTTTCGGAGCTTCCGCGGCGACCTTTGCCTGGATTTCTTTGGTGAAGATCTGCAGTTCGACGAGCTCGTCGACTTCGTCCTGCGTGAATTTCGATTCCTGGAGGAATTTCTTGTACGCGCTGGGAGTCGGGAAGTTCTGTTTCTTGATCGTCGCGAGTTCGTCTTCGACCTGTTTGTCGGTGACCGAGATGTCCATTTCTTCGGCCTGGCCACGGATCCAGACGCCTTCGACCTGTTCGGTCATCGCGGCGGTCTTCGCTTCTTCGTATTTTTTCGAGCCCGGCTTCGGCGCTTTTTTGCCCTGTCCCGACAGCTGGCGGTCGAGCGCGCCCTGGACCTTGTCTTCGCTGATGTTCCCGAACTCGCTGGGAACGTTGGAGATGTGGGCGGCGTCGCCCGACGGCACGCTCGGGTTGGTCAGCCCCTCGGCGATCGCGAAGCCGACGAAGAGGAGGATGAAGAGGGCGCCGAAGACGATCAGCCCAAGGCGCTGCCGCCCGGCAGTCTTGTCCTCCCGGCCCCGGCCCGGCCTGCCCCTCTGGCCCGCTTTCGCTCCCATCGAGCGGGCAGCATAGTCAAAACCGTCCGCTTAAGCAGGCTTTAGGCCGCCGCCGGCTCGCTCGCCCGCCGCGCCTCGCGCAAACCCGCGGCCATCGCCAGCACCGCCGCCAGGCGCTCGTCGGGGTCGCCGGCGACCCGCAGGGCCGCGGTCTGCTCGCGCCATTCGTAGAGCGCCCCCTCGACCTGCTCGGCCAGGACCCCGGCGGCTTCGGAGTCCAGCTCGACCCCGGTGACGCTGAGGCGGCCGCCGCGGAACTCGACGCTGCGGGCGCCGGCGAGGCCGAGCTCGATCCGCGCCTGCTGCAACTTCAGCAGGTTCTCGGCCTGCGGCGGCAGCGGCCCGAAGCGGTCCGAGAGCTCGTCGCGGATCGCCCGCAGCTGGCCGGGTTCGCGGGCGGCGACGATGCGGCGGTGGATGTCGATCTTCGCCGCCTCGAAGGGGACGAAGCTCGCCGGCAGGTAGGCGTCGACCGGGACGTCGAGGCGGACGGGCTCCGGCGCCTCCTCGCGCTCCTCGCCCTCCTCCCCCGCAGCCAGCGCCACCGCTTCGTCGATCATCTGGCAGTAGAGCTCGAAGCCGACCGCGGCGACGTGGCCGGACTGCTCGTCGCCGAGCAGGTTGCCGGCGCCGCGGATGTCGAGGTCGCGCATCGCGATCCGGAAGCCGGAGCCGAGCTCGGTGTGGTCGGCGAGGGTCGAGAGGCGGGCCGCCGCCTCCTCGGTCAGCGCCTCGGCCGAGGGGTAGAGCAGGTAGGCGAAGGCTCGCTCGCGAGAGCGCCCGACCCGGCCGCGGATCTGGTAGGCCTGCGAGAGCCCGAGCTGGTCGGCGCGCTCGACGATCAGGGTGTTGGCGGTCGGGATGTCGAGGCCGGACTCGATGATCGTCGTCGTCACCAGGACGTCGGCCTCGCCGCGGAGAAAGGTCAACATCGTCTCCTCGAGCTGGTGCTCGTCCATCTGCCCGTGGGCTTCGAGGCAGCGCGCGCCGGGGACCAGCGCCCGCAGCCGCTCGGTCGTCTCCGGCAGCGAATCGATCCGGTTGTGGAGGACGAAGGCCTGCCCCTTGCGCTCGATCTCGCGGTTGATCGCCTTGGCGACCAGGTCCTCGTCGTAGGGGCCGACGTAGGTGCGGACCGGGCGGCGGCCCTCGGGCGGGGTCTCGATCACCGAGATGTCGCGGAGGCCGGCGAGGCTCATCTGCAGGGTCCGCGGGATCGGCGTCGCCGAGAGCGAGAGCACGTCGACCCTCAGTTTCAGCTGCCGCAGCAGCTCCTTCTGCTTGACCCCGAAGCGCTGCTCCTCGTCAACGACAACGAGGCCGAGCTCCTTGGCGCGGACGTCGCGGCTGAGCAGCCGATGGGTGCCGATGAGGACGTCGACCTTGCCCGCTTCGAAGTCCTTGAGGATCGCTTTGACCTCGGCGGGCGGCCGCAGGCGGGAGACGCCCTCGACCCGGAAGGGGAGGTCGGCGAGGCGCTCGCGGAAGGTGCCGAAGTGCTGCTGGGCGAGGATCGTCGTCGGCACCAGGACCATCACCTGCTTGCCGTCGGAGGCGGCCTTGACGGCGGCGCGGAGCGCCACCTCGGTCTTGCCGAAGCCGACGTCGCCGCAGACCAGCCGGTCCATCGGCCGCTCCGACTCCATGTCGGCCTTGACCGCCTCGATCGCTTCCATCTGGTCGGCGGTCTCACGGTAGGGGAAGGCGGTCTCCATCGCGATCTGCCATTCGGAGTCCGGCGGGAAGGAGTGGCCCTTGCGGGCGCGGCGCTCGGCGTAGAGGTTGAGCAGCTCGCCGGCCAGGGCGCCGGCGGCTTTGCGAGCCCGCGCCTTCATGTTCTGCCAGCGTTTGCCGCCGAGGGCGGAGAGCGTCGGTTCGCCGCCGGCGCCGACGTAGCGGCTCAGCTTCGCGAGCTGGTCGGTAGGGACGTAGACGCGGTCTTCGCCTTTGTATTCG
The DNA here is from genome assembly GCA_035558995.1 of Solirubrobacterales bacterium. Classification (GTDB taxonomy): domain Bacteria; phylum Actinomycetota; class Thermoleophilia; order Solirubrobacterales; family 70-9; genus VAYN01. Next base: position 1,871 of record DATMBY010000137.1, on the reverse strand, counting down.
AGGTAGAGGTAGTCGCGGGTGACGCCGCCGACGTCGCGCGTCTCGAAGCCGGCGAAGCGGGCGACGCCGTGGTCCTCGTGGACGACGTAGTCGCCGACCCGCAGATCGCTGAAGGCGAGCCGGCCGCGGCCGGCTCCCGGCGCCGGCTCCTCGCTGCGGCGGCGGTGGACGAGGCGGCGGAAGGGGTAGACCGCGAGTTTCAGCTCCGGGCTGACGAAGCCCTCGCGCAGGCGGGCCTCGGCGAAGGAGAGCCCGGGGTCGGGAGAGACGCGGCCGCCTTCGAGCAGGCGGGCGTCGAGGCGGTCGAGGCCGTAGCGGGCGCGCTCGGCCTCGCCGCGGCTCTCGAAGGCGACGACGGTGCGGTAGCCGGAGCGGACCAGTTTCTCCAGCTCCCCCTCGGCCTCCTTGACGCTGCGGGCGGGGGACTCGGCGCGGCTGGCGCGGAAGGCGTCCTCGTCCTCGTCGCCGACCCCGCTCAGTGCCAGCGCCGCCCGCTCGGCCAGCGGCGCGGCGACGTCGACGTAGAGGTGCTGGGCGTCCTCGGCGTGCATCGCCGTGGTCACGTCCTCCCAGTGGTCGCGCAGCGCCGGCTCGATCTCCTCCTCGCCGACCAGGACGACGGCGGCGGCCTCGGGGACGAACTCCAGCGGGGCCCGGAAGTGCTCCAACGGCAGCGCTTCGGCCAGGTTCGGGGACTCGTTCCCCTCCTCCTCGGCGGCCATCGCCGCCAGCTCGGCCAGCTCGCGGTGCTCGGCGTCGAGCTCGGCCGCCGGCGCCAACTCGACCCGCTCGGCCTCACCGAGCGAGCGCTGGGTGAAGGTCGAGAACCAGCGCATCGACTCGACCTCGTCGCCGAAGAGCTCGATCCGCACCGCCCGCTCCTCGGTGGCCGGGAAGACGTCGAGGATGCCGCCGCGGACCGCGAACTGGCCGCGCTCCTCGACCTGCTCGACCCGTTCATAGCCGGCGCCGACGAGGTCGGAGGCGACGGCGGCCAGCTCGATCTCCTCGCCGAGCGCGATCGCGAACCCGGCGGGGCGCAGGGAGGCGTCCGGCACCGCCTCTGCCAGGGCCGTCGCCGAGGCGACGACCACCGCGTCGGCCTCCGACCCGAGCGCGTCGAGCGCGTCGATCCGCAGCCCGACCAGGTGCGGCGGCGGCGTCACGTGCGAGGCGTAGCCGGTGCCGCGCGAGGGGTAGAAGCGGACCCGGCGCGGCGCCAGGTAGGCGCGCAGATCGGCAGCGAGGTCGCGGGCGGAGCGGTCGTCGGGAGCGACCAGCAGCGCCGGCCGTTCGGCCAGCCCCCGGTCGTCCTCGAGCAGCGCCGCCAGCAGCAGCGGCCGCAGCATCGTCGAGGCCCGGACCGTCGCTCCCTCCCCACCTTCCGCCGCCGCCCGCACGCGCGAGGCGAGCGCGTGCACGCGCTCGTTCTCGGCGGCGATATCGATGAGGGGACGCAGGCTCATGGCAGCGGAACGGCCCGGATCGGGGCGATCCGGGACTAGAGAGCGATTCTAGGGTTCGGCCGAACTGGGCCGCAGACGACGCCATCGCGCGCCCCGGCCGACGCTTTCGGCCGCCAGCAACCCTTCGTCGCGCATGGCTCGCAGCGCCAGCCGGATGGTCGGATCGCTGACCCCCGGGATCGCCCGGCGCACGTCCCCGATCTTGAATTCGGCTGGGGCCTCCCGAAGCGCCCAGCGGCGAATCCGCTCCTGTTTGCTGCCGGTTTCCGACCCCCTTCCCGCGGCGACGCGGCTTTCGAAGTCCTCGTAGGACTCGGCGAGGATCCGCAGCAGGTACTCCGTCCAAGGCCAGATCGTGTGCTCCCCCTCGTGCCACCTGCGCTGCGACTCTTCGAGCGCCAGGTA
>DATMBY010000136.1:0-9347 GCA_035558995.1 Solirubrobacterales bacterium | reverse complement strand
GAGCGGACCGCGGGGGGAGAGAAAACCCCTCGAGGAAAGTCCGGACACCACAGGGCAGGGCGGTGGGTAACGCCCACCCGGGGAAACCCGCGGGAAAGTGCCACAGAAATGACACGGCCGATGGCGCGACTGCAGCTGCGTCGCGCACAGGCAAAGGTGAAATGGTGCGGTAAGAGCGCACCGGCGTTGCGGTGACGTAACGGCCAGGCAAACCCCGCCCGGTGCAAGGCCAAGCAGGACCGTCGACCCGGCTCGGCGAGGTCCAGGTAGGCCGCAGAGATAGATGGCCGCTCGAGACAGGATCCGGCTTACAGGCCCGCTACGGGAAAGGCCTCCGAAAGGGGGCCTTTTCTATGCGATCGGACGACCTGCAAGGTTTCTGTCTTAGCGTTTGCTAATCTGCCGCCAACTTCCGCTGAATCTTCGCCTTACATAACGCGAGGAGCGGGGGACCCAAGTAGTTGGGGCGAGTCGCGGCGATGGCCGCGTAGCGCAGCTCTTTCAGCGCGAGCCCGACAGCTAACCCCGCAAGCGCCTGGAAAGAGATGCAGACGATCAGACAAAACTCCCTGCGCTGGGCGCTTGCCCTGGCCGCCTTCTTCGCCCTCTTCGCCGGCGTCGTCACCGGTGCCAACGCGGCGACCGGCGGCGCCTCCAGCGCCGACCCGGGCGCCACCGCCAGTGCCGAGGGCGAATACACCTTCGGCGCCTGGCGCTACGGCGGCGCCAGCTGGTACGGCCCCGGGCTCTGGGGCAACAAGACCGCCTGCGGGCAGACGCTCCGGCCCGGAACCCTCGGCGTCGCGCACAAGAAGCTTCCCTGCGGGACCACGGTCAAGTTCGTCTACCACGGCCGCTCGGTGGTGACGCAGGTGATCGACCGCGGCCCCTACGTGCAGGGGCGCGCCTGGGACCTGACCAAAGCCGCCAGCGACGCCCTCGGCTTCGAAGGCGTGGGGCGGGTCCGCTACGCGATCGCGGTCGGCGACGCGACCAGCGCCCGCACCGACTGAGAGACGCTCCTCCGGCCGCTCCGAAGGCTACGCTGCCGTGTTTAGGCAGCGTCAAATTACGAGAGGAGCAGCGTTTATGTCGAGGTTTTCGCGAGGAGTCGCCACCCCCGGTGCGCGGAGTGGGCGCTGGTTGCTCCTGGCCCTGGCCGGCTCTCTCGCACTGCTGCTCTTCAGCCTCGTCACGGACGACGGCGGCGCCGCGCCAGGTCGAACGACGGTGATCCTCGGCCAGACCGCCAGCGAGCCCGATCCCTCCTGCCCCGACCTTCCCTGCCAGGCGGTCGGCAGCGTCACCGGCTTCCAGGTCGACAACGGCCAGACGAAACTCCCGCTGACGGTCCCGCACGACGGCACGATCAAGGCCTGGACGCTGACCCTGGCCCAACCGACCAACAGCCAGCGGACCTTCTTCAACGGATTCTTCGGCACCCCGCCGCAGGCCCGCCTGGCGATCCTCCGCCGCATCCCCCGCACCAGCCCGCCCCGCTACAACCTGCGTCGCCAGGGCTCGGTCAAGGTGCTCTCGCCCTACCTCGGGCAGACGGTCAAGTTCAGCGCCGACCTGAAGGTCGAAAAGGGCGACATCGTCGGCCTCACGGTGCCGACCTGGGCCCCGGCCTTCGCCCAGGACCTGACCGCCAGCAACGTCTGGCGCGCCAGCCGCGAAGAGGGCGCCTGCAAGAACGCCACCGACATCCGCCAGGGCGAGCCCCAGGAAAAGGTCGGCACCCGCCGCACCTACGGCTGCAAGTACACCACCGCGCGCCTGCTCTACACCGCCACCCTCGTAGAGGGTCGTTAGCTCCAGCCCGTGTCGAGGAGGGAGCAGGTGCCCCTCTCCCAAAGGCTCCTGAGTCCACAAACGCGCCCAGCACTCCGTTTCAGCTGCGCGACGGTCTTTGGGAGAGGGGCACCTGCTCCCTCAGCCGCTTAGGCGGCCGAGGGGAGCGCCCTGGGACCACCTTGGTCCTGAGGCAGCGCCGCGGCGCTAGCAATCAAACTCTGGAACTCATTCAACGCCAGGTGCCCGACCGCCTCGAGGATCTCCTCGTCGGTCCAGCCGATCTCCCGCGCCTCCTCGTGGAGGTGGAGAGGCGGGGGCCCCTCCGGGTCCAGCGTCTCCTTGAGGAAGGTCAGGAGCGCTGCCTCCTTCGGGTCGGCGGAGGTGAAGCTGCGGGCTTTGGAGACCTCGTCGAGGCCAAGCCCGGCCCGGCGCGCCGTTTTCGCGTGCAGGGCGATGCTGTAGTTGTCCTCCCGGTACTCGGCGACGGCGAGCGCGATCCGCTCCCTCGTCGCCTGCGGCAGGACTCCGCCGCGCAGCTCCGAGCGCATCCGGGTGTAGGCGCGCAGGACAGCCGGTGCTCCGGCGAGCACGCCGACGAACTTCGTCACCGCGCCCCCGGCGGCCTGGATGCTCTTGATGAGAGGAGCGCTCTCGTCAGGCGCCGTCAGCTCGTCGTGGATCTGGAATCTGCTTACTGCGGTTTTTACCGTCACGTGCGTCTCGCTTCTGGGCTCTGCTGATGGGGCGGCAAGCGCCTTACGGAGCCCTTACGTGGCCTTTACTTTACTTTTAGCCGCTTACTTACTTGACGTAAGTTATACCTCGTTCAGGGGACGGATTCAAGCCGGTGCGGAACTCTTTTCTCTACCCGCAATACGTGGTTCCGCACCGCTTCGGTTCATTCGCCTATCGTTGCGGCCTTCCCCAGCAAGGAGCTGCAAAGGCATGGCCGATCAACCTCGCACCGCCGCCGACGTCATCGAGCTCGTCAAGGAGCACGACGTCCGCTTCATCCGGCTCTGGTTCACCGACGTGCTCGGCCAGCTGAAGAGCTTCTCGGTCAACGCCTCCGAGCTCGAGGACGCGTTCGAAGGAGGGATGGGCTTCGACGGCTCCTCGATCACCGGCTTCAACCCGATCGAGGAGTCCGACATGCTGGCGGTGCCCGATCCGGCCACCTTCGCCCTGATCCCCTGGCGGCCCGAGGAGGACGCGGTGGCGCGGATGTTCTGCGACGTCCAGGTCCCCGGCGGCGGCCCCTACGAGGGCGACCCGCGCTGGATCATGCGGCGGGCGCTGAAACGGGCCGAAGACCTCGGCTTCGACGCTTACAACATCGGCCCCGAGCTGGAGTACTTCTACTTCCGCTCGGCCAAGCCCGAGGGCGGGACCCCCGAGCCCCTCGACGAGGGCGGCTACTTCGACCTGACCACGCTCGACGCCGGCTCCGACCTGCGGCGGGAGACGGTGCTGGCGCTGGAGAAGATGGGGATCCACGTCGAGTACACCCATCACGAGGTCGGTCCCTCCCAGCACGAGGTCGACATGCGCTACAAGAACGCGCTCGAGATGGCCGACGACTGCATGACCTACCGGATCGTCGTCAAGGAGTACGCGATGAAGTACGGCTACCACGCGACCTTCATGCCGAAGCCGCTGTTCGGGGAGAACGGGTCGGGGATGCACGTCCACCAGTCGCTCAGCCGCGACGGCAAGAACGCTTTCTACGACGCCGAGGACCCCTACTACCTCTCGCCGGTGGCGAAGTCGTTCATCGCCGGCCAGCTCAAGCACGCGCGCGAGATCTCGCCGCTCTTCGCCCAGTGGGTCAACAGCTACAAGCGGCTCGTCCCCGGCTACGAGGCGCCGGTCTACCTCGCCTGGTCGCGCCGCAACCGCTCGGCGCTGATCCGGGTGCCGCTCTACCACCCCGGCAAGGAGGGGGCGACCCGAGCCGAGCTGCGCTGCCCGGACCCGGCCGCCAATCCTTACCTCTGCTTCGCGGCGATGCTGCAGGCGGGGCTGGAAGGGGTCGAGAAGGGCTACGAGCTGCCCGAGCCGATGGAGCAGAACCTCTACCACCTCTCCCAGGAGGAGCTGGCGCACCAGGGGATCGAGCAGCTGCCGGCGACGCTCGGCGAGGCGATCGAGATCGCGGCCGAGTCCGAGCTGGTCCTGCGCACGCTGGGGGAGCACACGTTTCGGCGGTTCGTTGAGATCAAGCGGCAGGAATGGGACGACTACCGCGTCCAGGTGACGCCCTACGAGATCGAGAACTTCTTGCCGATTCTTTGAGGGTTGGGTCCGGGAGGGGGTGCCCCTCTCCGGACACATCTCGCTATGGCTCGATGTTGAGTGTCCTGAGAGGGGCACCCCCTCCCGGACTGCAAGCGTCCTTAGTCGCCTGTCACCTGGCGGCGGAGGTCGTTTGGATCGGTTACCGGTAGTCGGCAGGTGAAGTTTTGGCAGACGTAGGCGGCCGGCTGGCCGTCCTGGGTGGTGCGGCCGGCGAGCAGGGGCGGCTGGTCGCTGCCCTCGGGGCCACCGGCGAGGACGAGGTGGAAGAGGGGTTTCTCGCGGACAGCAGCGGCCAGGCCACCTAGTTCATCGCCGATCAGGGCGACCTCACGGGTGGGGGAGAGGTGGAAGTCGAGGGCGCGGAGGAGGTGGGCGAAGGCGTCGGGGTGCTGGACCGCCGGTTGGGCGAAGAGGCGGAAGACGCCCTCGGCGGCCTCCTCGTAGCGGCGCTCGCCGGTGAGGGCACCGAGGCGGAGAAGGCCCATCGCCGCGGAGCTGTTGCCGGAGGGGATCGGGTGGTCGCCGACCTCCTTGCGGCGGGCGATCAGCTCCTCGTGGTCGCTCGAGGTGGAGTAGAAGCCGCCGCGCTCGGGGTCGCCGAAGCGCTCGATCGTCGTCTCCGCCAGCGACCTCGCCTCGGCGAACCAGCGCTCTTCGAAGCTCGCCTCGTACAGCGCCAAGAGCGCCTCGAGCAGGAAGGCGTGGTCCTCGAGGTAGGCGTTGAGGTGGGCGCGGCCGTCCTTGTAGGTGCGCAGGAGGCGGCCGTCGCCGTCGCGCAGCCGGCCGAGGACGAACTCGGCGCAGCCGCGGGCGGCGTCGAGGTAGTCCTCGCCGCCGAGGACGGCGCCGGCGTCGGCCAGCGCGGCGATCGCCAGGGCGTTCCAGGAGGTCAGCCGCTTGTCGTCGAGGCCGGGATGGACCCGCTTCTCCCGCGCCTCGAACAGCGCCCGTCGCGACTCCGCCAGGCCCGCCGGCTCGGGTGCCTCGGCGCCGCCGGCGAGGTGGAGCACGTTCGAGCCCTCGAAGTTGCCGCGCTCGCTGACGCCGTAGTGCTCGATCACCGGCTCGGCCGCCTCGCCCAGGACCTCGCGGATCTCCGCCGCCGTCCAGACGTAGAACTTCCCCTCCTCTCCCTCGGAGTCGGCGTCGAGCGCCGAGTAGAAGCCGCCCTCGGCCCCGCGCATCTCCCGCAGCATCCAATCGAGCGTCTCCTCGCAGACGCGGCGGTAGCGCTCGTGCCCCAGCAGCTGCCAGCCGTGCAGGTAGGCGCGGGCGAGCAGGGCGTTGTCGTAGAGCATCTTCTCGAAGTGGGGGACGAGCCAGACCGCGTCGACCGAGTAGCGGGCGAAGCCGCCGCCGAGTTGGTCGTAGATGCCGCCGGCGAGCATCCGGTCGAGGGTCAGTTCGACCACCTCGGTCTCGCCGCGCGCCATCAGCAGCTCCAGCGAGGAGGCCGGCGGGAACTTCGGGGCGCCGCCGAAGCCGCCGTTGCGGCGGTCGACCGCGCCGAGAAGGCGCCGCACCGCCTCCTCCAGATCGGCTCCTCCCGGCAGGTCGCGCGGCTCGACCTCGCCGATCGCCCCCAGCCGCGCCCGCGCCAGCGGCGCTTTTTCGCGGATCTCCTCGCGCTGGGTCTCGAAGGCGTGGAGGACCGCTTCCATCACCATCCGGAAGCTCGGCATCCCGCGGCTCTCGTCTGGCGGGAAGTAGGTCCCGCCGTAGAAGGGAACGCCGTCGGGGTCGAGGAAGACGGTCATCGGCCAGCCCCCGTGGCCGGTGATCGTCTGCACCGCCTCCATGTAGATCGCGTCGACGTCGGGGCGCTCCTCGCGGTCGACCTTGATCGGCACGAAATGCTCGTTCATATAGGCGGCGGTCTCCGGGTCCTCGAAGGACTCGCGCTCCATCACGTGGCACCAGTGGCAGGCCGAGTAGCCGACCGAGAGCAGGATCGGCCTGTCCTCCTCCCTCGCCCGCTCCAGCGCCTCTGGGCCCCACGGGTACCAGTCGACGGGGTTGTCCTGGTGCTGGAGGAGGTAGGGGCTGGTCTCCTGCGCGAGGCGGTTCGGCATCGTTCTCAACCTACCCGGCAGCGGACAAGTCAAGTATTGGGTGTCGTCGCTCGCGGAAACTTGGGTCGGGTTTCCCGTTTATGGAAGAGAAACCCTTTCCTGCCGGGTAACCGAATACCGTCACTCTGATGAAGAACAACCGGGGACAGGGGCAGCCGGACACGGCTGTCGAGGCCGTGCTGGCGAAACTGGGGCCCGAGGACCGGGCGGTGATCCAGGGGGCGCTGAAACGGGCCGAGAAGACCGAGGCGGAACTGCGCTTCCTCGCCGACCACGACTCCCTGACCGGGCTGGTCAACCGGCGCCGGTTCCGGGCCGAGCTCGACCAGTACGTCTCCTTTGCCGCTCGCTACGGCGGCCGCGGCGCGGTGATGGTGATCGACATCGACGGGCTGAAGGAGGTCAACGACCGCGCCGGCCACCAGGCCGGCGACACCCTGATTCGCCGGGTCTCCGAGGTGATGCGGGAACGGGTCCGCGCCACCGACATCGTCGCCCGCCTCTCCGGCGACGAGTTCGCAGTGCTGATGCCGCAGACCGACACCGCCGGCGCCCTGCAGCTGGGCGAGGACCTGCGCGCCCAGGTCGCCGAGGGGATGCCGCTGAACTCCGAGATCGACGGCGCCACGATCAGCGTCGGGATCGCGATGTTCGGCGGCCAGGGCGAGGTCGGCGCCGAGTCGGTGCTGGTCGCCGCCGACCAGGCGATGTACGAGGCCAAGGGGGAGGGGCGGAACCGGATCACGCTCTTCCACGCCCCCGGAGAGGACGCCGGCACGCATGCGCGGCCGCAGACCACCAGCGCTCGGATTCGCGACGCCCTCACCCAGAACCGCCTGCGCCTGGCGACGCAGCCGATCCGCAGCCTCGCCTCCGGCGGGATCGAGCGCTACGAGCTGCTGCTGCGGATGACCGGGGAAAGCGGCGAGCTGCTGCCGGCGGCCGACTTCATCGACGTCGCCGAGCGCTCCGGGATGGTGCAGGAGCTCGACCGCTGGGTCGTCACCCAGGCGCTGGAGCTGATCGGCGAGCGCGAGAAGGCAGGCGCCCCGGTCTCCCTGCACATGAACATCTCCGGCGCCTCGGTCACCGACCTCTCGGTGCTCGAATTCATCGAACGGCGGCTCGACGAAGGCGAGGCCGACCCGGCCCGCTGCACCTTCGAGATCACCCAGACGGCGCGGGTCGAGGACTACGAAATCGCCGCCGGGTTCGCCGACCGGCTGACCGAGTTCGGCTGCGAAGTCGCGATCGACGACTACGGCGCCGGCTTCGGCCCCTTCGCCTACCTGCAGAAGGTCCCGTTCGACGTGATCAAGATCGACGGCACCTTCATCCGCGACCTGCCCCGCAACGACGCCGACCAGCTGACCGTGAAGGCGATCGTCGACATCGCCCGCGGCCTCGGCAAGCGCACGATCGCCGAGTTCGTCGAGGACGAGGACACGCGGACGCTGCTGCAGGAGTACGGCGTCGACATGGCGCAGGGCTATCACCTGGGCAGGCCGACCGACGTCGCCGAGGGCCTAGCCCCCGCGTAGGAGCGCGCGCCTGATCTTGCCGCTGCTGGTCTTCGGCAGCTCCTCGGCGAACTCGACGATGCGGGGGAACTTGTAGGGGGCGGTCTCGCGTTTGCAGTGCTCCTGCAGCTCGCGGACCAGAGCCTCGCCGGCGCCGTCGCCGGGAGCGCCGTCGCGGAGGACGACGATCGCGCGGACGACCGACCCGCGCTCGGGGTCGGGGGCGGCAACCGCGGCGGCGTCGGCGACGGCGGGGTGGGAGAGGAGGGCGGACTCGACCTCGGTCGGACCGATCCGGTAGCCGGAGGAGAGGATGATGTCGTCGCCCCGGCCCTCGAAGTAGAGGTAGCCGTCCTCGTCCTCGCGCACCAGGTCGCCGGTCTCCCACCACTCGCCCTCGAAGCGCTCGCCGTCGAGGTAGCAGGAGAAGAAGGTGGGGGAGGAGGAGGCGCGGAGCTGCAGTTCCCCCTCGACGATCCGCGTCTCCATCCCCGGCAGCGGCTTGCCCATCGAGCCCAGCCGTACCGGCTCGCCGACGAGGTTGGCGGTGACCTGCCCGGTCTCGGTCTGCCCGTAGCCGTCGGCCGGCTCGAGCCCCGTCGCTTCGCGGAAGGCGGCGATCGTCTCCGGGTCGAGCGGCTCCCCGGCCGAGACCATCCGCCGCAGCTTCGGCAGCGGCCGCAGGGCGGTGCGCCGGGCCAGCATCCGGTACTCCGTCGGCGCCTGGCAGAGCACCTCGACTCCGAGAGCCTCGACGAAGTCGAGCCGCTCCTCCGGATCGAAGCGCCCGTCGTGGATGACCGCGGCGGCGCCCGTGATCCACGGAGCGAGAAAGACGTTCCGAGCCGACTTCGACCACCCGGTCGCCGTCGTGCACCAGGCCAGGTCCCCCTTCCGCGACCCGAACCAGTGCTCCGCCTGCACCCGCTGCCCCATCAGGTAGCGGTACCCGTGCACGACCCCCCGCGGCTCCCCCGTGGTGCCGGAGGTGAAGACGATCAACGCCGGATCCTCAGCCTCCATCTTCTCGACCGCGGCGGGGGCCTCCTGCGGCAGGTCCTCGTCGAGCACGCGGGCGACGTCGGCCGTCGTCATCAGCGGCACCCCGCCCGGCATCTCCGCCAGCAGCCCCTCCTCGCCGACGCAAAGCTTCGGATCGGCCGCCGCCACCCGATGCTCGAGATCGTGGCGGCGCAGCATCGTGTTGCAAGGCAGCGCCACCGCCCCCATCCGCCAGCAGGCAAGCAAGGTCAAGACCCACTCGATCCGGTTCCCGACCAGCGTCATCACCACGTCGCCGCGCCGCACCCCGCGCGCGGCGAACGCCCCCGCGAGCCCGGCCGACTGGGCGACGAGTTCGCCGAAGTAGTGGTCGCGCCGACGCCCTTGCGCGTCAACGGAGACGATCCCCAGCCGCGAGGCCGGGGATCGTTCCATCAAGTCCTCGATCAGGTTCACGGACCGAGGATTATTCCTGCCTCCTGGCTACCGGAGTTCGCTGGAGGTCTTTTTCAGCAGCTGGCGGGCGATGATCAGGAGCTGGATCTGCTGGGTGCCCTCGAAGATGTCGAGGATCTTTGCGTCGCGGGCCCACTTCTCGAGGAGCTCGGCCTCGCCGAGGCCGACGGCGCCGCAGAGCTCGACGCAGCCGAGGGTGACG
>DATMBY010000135.1:0-8619 GCA_035558995.1 Solirubrobacterales bacterium | reverse complement strand
GAGGATGCGGTCCTGATCATGGGAGGGGGACTCCTCGAGCAGCGGCGCGTACTGTGCCCGCTCGTTCATCTGCACGAGGGCGAGCGCCATCTCGCGGGCCGGGGGGCCGGGCGGGGCGGCGCCGCGGCTGCGCTCGAACTCGATCATCGCGGTGACGTTGGCGGTCCAGTCCTCCATCACCCGCTCCCACAGCTCCGAGGCTTCCGGGTGGTTGATCGAGCGCAGGTCGGCGCCGGCGCGGACGATCCCGGGCCGGGCGCGGAAGGCGGCGTATGGGTTCTCCAGGCCTTGGCGCAGCCCCGCCCGCGGGCCGGACTCGGCAAGCGCCGTGACCACCTCCTCGCTGCTCACGGTCGCTTCGGCCACCAGCCGTTCGACGATCGTCATCACGACTGCTTCTTTGGAGGGGAAGTAGAAGTAGAAGGTGGGGCGGGAGATGCCGGCGCCTTTGGCGAGGTCGTCGACGGAGATCTCGTTCAGGCGTTTCTCTTCCAGCAGCCGTTCGGCCGTCTCCATGATCGCCCGCTCGCGCTCGTCGCCGCTGACGCGGGTGCCGCGGCGGCCGCGCGCTTTGGGGGTCGGATCGGCTTTGGCAGTCGCCTCCATCGCCTTCTACCTTACAGAGCGTTGACAAGTTCGACAAGTTGTTGACGCTCTCGACACACTGTTGATAAAGTTCGGACCATGAGCAAGCGCGTGATCATCACCGGCGCCGCCAGCGGCATTGGCGAGGCAACCGCGAAGGCGCTGCGCGAGCGCGGGGCGCAGGTCGTCGGGCTCGACCTCAAGGGCGAGGACGACTTGATCGCCTGCGACGTCCGCGACCAGGAATCGGTTGACAAGGCAGTCGCCGCCGCGGTCGAGCGCCTCGGCGGCGGACTCGACGCCCTCGTCAACTGCGCCGGTATCGGGCTGCCGCAGAGCGCGACCGAAAAGCCGGGTCCCGACGCCCTCGGCGTCATCGACGTCAACCTGCTCGGCACCTGGCGGGTCACCGCCGCGGCGCTGCCGGCACTGCGTGCTTCGCATGGGCGCGTCGTCAACATCTCTTCCGGCCTCGCCCACATCGCCGTCCCCTTCGCCACCGCCTACGGCGCCAGCAAGCGCGCCGTCGTCGGCTACTCCGAGCAGCTGCGGGCCGAGCTCGGCGACGAGGTCACCGTCACCACCGTCTACCCCGGCTACATCCGCACCCCGATCCACGACCCCAGCCAGAGCGCCGGCATCGGGCTCGAGGGGATGGTGCCGGCGGAGCCGCTCGGCGCCGCGGTCGAGACGCTCGTCCGCGCCATCTACGGCAAGCCGGCCCGCGACCTCGCCACGACCAAGCGCGGCGCCCGCGCCTACGCCGCCCTGCGCTTCGTCCCCAAAGGCCTGGTCGAGCGGGCGATCCGCCGCCAGATGCGCGGCGGCGCCAAGCGCGGCCTCTTCAAGTCCACCCCGATGACGAGCGACCTCCTCGCTCGCCTCGAACGCTAGGCAGGAGACCCTTTATGTCCACTGAGCGCGAGCACGTCAACGTCCTCATCGTCGGCGCCGGCCTTGCCGGCATCGGCGCCGCCGTCCACCTGCAGCAGAACTGCCCCGGGAAGAGCTACGCGATTCTCGAGGCGCGCCAGACGATCGGCGGCACCTGGGACCTCTTCCGCTATCCCGGCATCCGCTCCGACTCCGACATGTTCACCCTCGGCTACTCGTTCAAGCCGTGGCTGGGGGAAAAGTCGATCGCCGACGGCGAGTCGATCCTCGAATACATCAAGGAGACGGCGCAGGAGTACGGGGTGGAGGAGAAGATCCGCTTCCGCCACAAGGTCCTCGCCGCCGAGTGGTCGAGCGCCGACGCGCGCTGGACGATCCGCGCCGAGCGCGACGGGGAGCCGGTCGAGCTGACCTGCGACTGGCTCTACGGCTGCACCGGCTACTACCGCTACGACGAGGGCTTCCTGCCGAAGTTCGAGGGGACCGAGCGCTTCGAGGGGCGGATCATCCACCCCCAGCACTGGCCCGAGGACCTCGACTACGAGGGCAAGCGCGTCGTCGTGATCGGCAGCGGCGCGACGGCGATGACGCTGGTGCCGGCGCTGGCCGAGCGGGCGGAGCGGGTGACGATGCTGCAGCGCTCGCCCACCTACGTCGTCTCCCGCCCGGCCGTCGACCCGCTCGCCCAGCGGCTGCGGCGCCTGCTGCCGGAGAAGCTCGCCTACGCGGCGGTGCGCTGGAAGAACGTCCTCGTCCTGCACGGCAGCTACACGCTCTTCCGCCGCTGGCCGAACTTCTCCAAGCGCATCTTGCGCAAACGGCTCGAACCGCTGCTGCCCGCCGATTACGACATCGACACCCACTTCAAGCCGCGGTACGACCCCTGGGACGAGCGCCTCTGCGCCGTGCCGGACGCCGACCTCTTCAAGGCGATCCGCAGCGGCCGGGCCGAGGTCGTCACCGACCGGATCGAGACCTTCACCGAGAAGGGGCTCCGCCTCCAATCCGGCAAGGAGCTGGAGGCCGACGTCATCGTCACCGCCACCGGCCTCAACATGCTCGTCCTCGGGGGGATGCAGATCCTCATCGACGGCAAGGAGAAACAGATGTCGGAGACCGTCGGCTACAAGGGGATGATGTTCAGCGGCATCCCCAACATGTGCCTGGCGCTCGGCTACACCAACGCCTCCTTCACCCTCAAGACCGACCTCGTCGCCGCCTACATCTGCCGCCTCCTCGAGCACATGGACGCGCACGGCTACCGGGTCGCGACCCCCAAGGCGCCCGACCCCTCGGTCGAGATCGAACCCATCATCGACCTCAAATCCGGCTACGTCCTCCGCGCCCTCGACCAGCTCCCCAAACAGGCCGCGGCCCACCCCTGGCGCCTGCACCAGAACTACGCCCAGGACATCCGCCTCCTGAAGAAGGGCCCGCTCGACGACGAGATCGAGTTCTCGCGGGGCGGGGCGGGGACCAAGCCGACCGAGAGGCCCGACGAGCTAGCCGTCGCCTGAGGCGCCCGAGCCCCGACCCCCGCCCAGCCCGGTAAATTGAGACCGGCGAGGTGGCAGTAGCTCAGTTGGTAGAGCTCCGGCTTGTGGTGCCGGCGGTCGCGGGTTCGAATCCCGTCTGCCACCCCTCCTCTTGATGTTGCTGCAACAGGGCAATTTCCCTGTGATCCGGACGTCGTGCTACGTTGTCCACAAATGACCGAGACGGCCAATGTATCCGTGCGCATGAATCGCGAGACGGCCGCGCGTATTCGTGCTCGAGCGGAGGCGCGAGGCGAGCGTCTCTCGGATGCCTTGCGCCGTTATGCCGAGGAGGGGGACCGGGCTGAGTCCCATCCGGGGATCGTCTTCCGCTCGGGGCCGTCGGGGCGTCGCGCTGCCCTTGCCGGCGGGCCCGACATCTGGGAGATCTGTTTTGCGGCGCGTCAGCTCGGTGGGGGAAAGCAGATTGCCGAGCGGCTTGCTGAGGATCTCTCGCTTTCCCCCGACCGGGTTGGGGTGGCGCTCCGTTACGAGGCCGAGTTCCCGGAGGAGATCGAGGCCAGGATCAAGTTGCACGAGCGTGAAACTGCCTACTACGAGGCGCTCGCCGGCGACTGAGCCGGGCTGCTCGACGTGTGAAGCTGCTGCTGGACGAGATGTATCCCGCTCATCTTGCCCGTACGCTGCGCGAACGGGGGGTGGATGCCGAGGCGGTGGATGAGCGCGGTCCGTTGCGTGGGCTCGCCGACGAAGAGCTCTTGGTTATTGCCGCTCGCGAGGGCCGGGCGCTCGTCAGCGAGAACGTCGCCGACTTCATGCGCCTCTACGGCGAGTGGGGGGCTTCTGGCCGCAACCACGCCGGAATCGTGATCGCGCTCTCTTCGCGCTTCTCCCGCACCCCTCCCGGCTATGAGGTCTTTGTGGAGTCACTGGTCTCGCTCTGCGAGCGCCGGCCAGAGCCCGAGGCGCTCGCTGACGCGGTCCACTTTCTGTCCCGCGGCTGACGAGCGGAATACGCTGACATCGTGCCGACCAGCCTGCCGGGAATAGGTGCGGAGCGGCCTGCCTCTCCTTGGGGGTGGGTGGCGGCGCTGGGGGTTGTGGCGGGGTCGACGGTGGTGGTCTATCCCTTGAAGTCGGTGGCGCCGGCGGTGTCGTTGGGGGTCGTCTACATCCCGGGGGTGCTGCTGGTCTCCAGCTGGTGGGGGTGGCGGCTGGGCCTGGTGGCGGCGGTGGGGAGCGCGCTGGCTTTCAACTGGTTCCATCTGCCGCCGACGGGGGAGTTCGGGATCGGGGCCGACAAGGACGCGGTCGCCTTGGTGGTGTTCGTGATCGTCGCCTTGGCCAGTAGCTCGCTGGCGGAGGTCGCGAGGGCGCGGGCGGGGGAGGCGGAGCGGCGGCGGGGAGAGACGGAGCAGGTGCTGGCGCGGTTGCGGGAGCTGACGGCGGAGCGGGACCGGATGGAAGCGGAGGCGATCGAGGCGGGGGCTTTGCGCCGCAGCGACGAGCTGAAGACGGCGCTCCTGCGGTCGGTCTCTCACGACCTGCGGACGCCGCTGACCTCGATCATCGCCGCGGGGACGGCGCTCGACTCGCCGACCCTGACCGAGGGGGAGCGGCATGAGCTGAGCGGTGCCGTGGTCGAGGAAGGGGAGAGGCTCTCGCGCCTGGTCGAGAACCTGCTCGACGTCTCGCGGCTGGAGTCCGGCTCGGCGCCGCCGCGCCTGGAGCCGGTCGACCTGGCGGGGATCCTGGAGGCGGCGCGGGAGTCGCTCGGCGGCGACGCCGCGGCCGTCAAGCTCGGGATCGACGCCGAGATCCCGGCGCTGACCGCCGACCCGGTCCAGCTCGAACGGGCCTTCGCCAACCTGCTCGCCAACGCGGTCCGCCACGGCGACCGGCAGCCGGTGCTGGTGCGCTCGCGCGAGGTCGGCGGCCGCCTCGTCGTCCGGGTCGTCGACCGCGGTCCGGGGATCCCGGAGCCGGAGCGGGAGCGGATCTTCGAACCCTTCTACCGCCGCGAAGGCGGCGGCGGCTCCGGCCTCGGCCTCTCGATCGCGCGGGGCTTCGTCGAGGCCAACGGCGGCGAGATCTCGGTCGAGAGCGTGCCCGGCCAGGGCAGCACCTTCGTCGTCTCCTTCCCGCTCGGGGAGCAGGGGTGAACGACCAGCGCCGCATCCTCGTCTGCGACGACGAGCCGCAGATCGTGCGGGCGCTGCGGGTGATCCTCCGCGACGCCGGCTTCGAGGCGGTGCCCGCCGCCAGCGGCGAGGAGGCGCTCGACCTGGTCGCGGTGCGCCCGCCGCAGGCCGCGGTGGTCGACCTGATGCTGCCCGACCTCGACGGGGTCGAGGTGACGCGGCGGATCCGCGAGTGGAGCGAGATGCCGATCATCGTCCTCTCGGCGATCGGCGACGAGGACAAGAAGGTCGAGGCGCTGGCCGCCGGCGCCGACGACTACGTGACCAAGCCGTTCGGCCCGCGCGAGCTGGTGGCGCGGCTGGAGGCGGCGCTGCGCCGCGCCCGGCCGGAGACGGGGGAGCCGGCGATCGAGGCCGAGGGCCTCGAGGTCGACCTCGCCGCCCGCCGCGTGCGCCGCGAGGGCGAGGAGGTCCACCTGACGCCGACCGAGTTCGAGCTGCTCCGCGTCCTCGTCCGCAACCGCGGCCGCCTGATGACCCACCGGACGCTGCTGGTCGAGGTCTGGGGGGTCGAGTACGAAGACGACCTGCAGGTGCTGCGCGCCCACGTCGCCAACCTGCGCCGCAAGATCGAGCCGCCCGACGGTCCGCTCTATGTACGCACCGACCCAGGGGTGGGATACAGGTTCGCGGCGTAGCGAGGCGCTTGTCCGTCCCTGAAGGACGCAAAGGCGCCTTCACGAAATCTGTACACGGCGGCGCCTCCTCTTCACGCGAGCTTGACGGGGGCGGGCGCATGATCGGTGCGTGTCCGTCACGACCGTCAAGGAGCGCCCCGGTCCCCCCGCCCTGCTCGGCGGCGGCGCCGCGCGCCGCGCGCCCGGCCGCAGCAAAGCGCAGGCGGCGCTCGCCCTCGGCGCCCTCGGCGTCGTCTTCGGCGACATCGGCACCAGCCCCCTCTACGCGGTGGGGGCGGTCTTCAACCCCGCCGATCCGCACCCGGTGGCGGAGACGCGGGCAAACGTCTACGGCGTCGTCTCGCTGATCTTCTGGGCGGTGACGATCGTCGTCACGCTCAAGTACGTGCTGCTGGTGATGCGCGCCGACAACGAGGGCGAGGGCGGGATCATGGCCCTGATCACGCTGATCCGGCGCGGGGGCCTGCCCGGCGGCCGGCGGACCTCGGCCGTCCTCGCCGCACTCGGCATCTTCGGCGCCTCGCTCTTCTTCGGCGACAGCATGATCACCCCGGCGATCTCGGTCCTCTCCGCGGTCGAAGGGATGAAGGTCGTCGAGCCCTCGCTGGGGAGCCTGGTGGTGCCGCTGACGGCGGTGATCGTCGTCGTCCTCTTTGCCTCGCAGCGCTACGGGACGGCGGCGGTGGGCCGCCTCTTCGGCCCGGTGATGGTGGTCTGGTTCGCGGTCATCGCCGCCTGCGGGATCTCCGGCATCGCCGCCCACCCGCAGGTCCTGGGGGCGCTCTCGCCGACTTACGCGGTCGAGTTCCTGGTCGGGAACTTCGGCACCGCCTTCTTCGCCCTCGCCGCCGTCGTCCTGGTGATCACCGGGGCCGAGGCCCTCTACGCCGACATGGGCCACTTCGGCCGCCTGCCGATCACCGCCGCCTGGCTGCTGCTGGTCTTCCCGGCGCTGATCCTCAACTACATGGGCCAGGGAGCGCTCCTCATCGACCACAGCGGCGGCAACGTCAGCGGCACCTTCTTCCTTCTGGTCCCGGAGTGGGGGCGGGTGCCGATGGTCCTGCTCGCGACCCTTGCCACCGTGATCGCCTCGCAGGCGGTGATCACCGGCGCCTACTCGGTCGCCCACCAGGCGGTGCAGCTCGGCTACCTGCCGCGACTGCGGGTCGTCTACACCTCGGCGAAGACGATGGGGCAGATCTACGTCCCCTGGATCAACTGGCTGCTGATGGCCGCGGTCCTGGCGCTGGTCTTCGCCTTCCGCACCTCCGGCGCCCTCGCCTTCGCCTACGGGATGGCGGTGACCGGGACGATCACGATCACCACCCTGCTCTTCTTCTACATCGCCGGCCGGCAGTGGAACAAGCCGCTGTGGCTGGTGGCGCCCGCGGCGGGCGCCTTCCTCGCCGTCGACCTGCTCTTCCTCGGCGCCAACCTGACCAAGCTCGCCCACGGAGCCTGGTTCCCGCTGCTGGTGGGGCTGGCGATCTTCGCGATGCTGACCACCTGGCAGCGGGGGCGGCAGCTGGTCTCCGGGCGGCGCGAGCGGCAGGAAGGCTGCCTGCGGACCTTCGTCGAGGAGCTCCACGAGCGCCGGCCGCCGCTGCGGCGCAGCCCCGGCGCCGCCGTCTTCCTCAACCGCAACGAGGCGACGACGCCGCTGGCGATGCGCGCCAACGTCGAGCACAACCAGATCCTCCACGAGCAGGTGGTGATCCTCGCGATCGAGACGCTGCCGGTGCCGAGCGTCCCCCTCGCCGAGCGCTTCGCGGTCGACGACCTCGGCTACAGCGACGACGGCATCAGCCACCTCACCGCCCGCTTCGGCTACATGGAGCAGCCCGACGTCCCCGCCGCGCTCCGCGACGCAGCCGCGGGCACCCTGACCTTCCCGCTCGACGCCGATCAGGCCTCCTACTTCCTCTCGACGATCGAGCTGCGCCCTGGCGAGGCGCCGGGGATGGCGCGCTGGCGCAAGCGCCTCTTCCTCGCCAGCTCCCACGTCAGCGCCGACGCCGCCGACTACTTCGCCCTTCCGCGCGAGCGCACGGTGATCATGGGCTCGCTGATCGAGGTCTAAGAGGAGGCGTCGAATCGGATGTTTACGAAGTCTGTGTTGCGTGGTACAAGTACCCAATCTTGAGTAGAGGCGGAGAGGCCGACTGCCGGCGGAGCCGGCGCGGGGCACCGGGGTGGGTGGCGCTCGGTTGCGCCTTGCTTGCGCTCCTGCTCGCTCCGGGAACTGCCGCTGCGGCGATCGACGCGCACGGCAGCGTCGAACAGGTCTACGCGACCGGCCTCTCCCCGGGCGCCCAAGTGTCGCTTTACGACAGCGGCAGCGTCGCGGTGGCGACGCGGGAAGCGAACCAGCTCGGCGGCGTCCTCTTCCGCGAAGTCGCGCCGGGCGGCGGCTACACCGTCGGCCTCACGTCCAGCGGCCCGGAATCGCCTCCGCTGCAGGTCCTGACGACCCAGTCGGCCCCGCCCAGCACCGGCATCTACAGCCAGTCGATCCCCTCGAGCGGGTACGGCTACCTGACCACCCGCGACGGGACCAAGCTGGCGATCGACGTCCACCCGCCGCAGGACGTGACGCACGTGCTGCCGGGGGTCGAACTGCCGCCGCTGCCGAGCGGGCCGACGCCGACCCTGATCGAATACGCGGGCTACGGGTACGCCGACCCGGCCGGGCCGCAGAGCGGGATCTCGATCCTCGCCAACCTGATGGGCTTCACCGTCGTCGACGTGAACATGCGCGGAACCGGCTGTTCCGGCGGCTCCTTCGACTTCTTCGAACCGCTG
>DATMBY010000134.1:0-7200 GCA_035558995.1 Solirubrobacterales bacterium | reverse complement strand
TCGACCGGCTCGAAGGCCAGGAGACCGCCGACCTGGCCAAAGACGTCGCCCAGCCGGTGGTCTCGCGGGTGATCGGCAGCTTCATGGGGATCCCCGAGGAGGACGACGCGGCCTGGGCGGAGCTGATGAACATGGCGCTGGCGGCCAACGACCCCGACTACAGCCCAGACGTCGACAGCGTCGAGGCGACGATCCAGAAGGCGCTCGAGCAGGTCTTCGCCCGCTGCGGGGCAATGATCGCCGAGCGCCGGGAGAACCCGACCGACGACCTCACCAGCGTCCTCGTCCACGCCGAGGTCGAAGGCCAGCGGCTGGAGGAGCACGAGATCGTGATGGGCTTCTTCCTCCTCGTCGCCGCCGGCAACGACAGCACCAAGGCGACCTACAGCAGCGCCATGCGGGCGCTGATGGAACACCCCGACCAGCGCGACCTCCTGCTCGAGGACCCGGCGCGGATCCCCGGCGCGGTCGAGGAGTCGCTGCGGATGTTCCCCGCCTTCGCCCACTTCCGCCGCACCGCGACCAAGGACACCGAGCTGGCGGGACAGCCGATCAAAGAGGGCGACAAGGTGGTCATGTGGTACGCCTCCTCCAACCGCGACGAGACGCGCTACGAGGACCCCGACCGCTTCGACGTCCTCCGCAACCCCGATCACCAAGCCTTCGGCGCCGGCGGCCGCCACTTCTGCCTCGGCGCCGCCCTGGCGCGCCTGGAGCTGAAGATCCTGCTCGAGGAGACCCTCGCCCGCTACCCGCGGATGGAGATGACGGGCCCGCCCGTCTACCTCGAGTCCGGCTTCCTCAACCAGCTGAAAAGCCTGCCGGTCCGGCTCAACGGGTAGCTGCCGCAGCGCGACGGGCTAGCTCGAAGCCAGGGAGGTGGCGTCGAACACTTCGTCGGAGTCAGGCGCCTCGATCTTCGCTTCGTACCCGAAGTCGAAGAAATCGACGGTCATGTCGACGGTCATCTCAGGTTTGCCTTCGTTCTGGGGGTGCGAGGAGATGATCCGCATCCGTCGCACGAGTTCGTCTCCATCGATCCAGGCTTCGACCTGCACAGGCGAGCCTTCCTCCTTCACTTTGGTGGCGAATTCGTCCGAGCCGTTCTCCCGGAGCTTCTGCGCCTCCTCGGAGGGGTCGAGCGTGCCGCGGTAGCGGGTCGTCTCCATCCCGCGAACCTTCTCCTTCCCCAGCTTCCGCACGTCGTCGCCCACCGTTTCCAGCAGTGCCAGTTCTCCCTTGACGTCGCCACCGGCCGGAAGCGGGCCATCCAGTTCCATGGCTGAACCGAAGTCCAACATCATCCACTCCTTCCCATCGGGAAGGGAATCGAACAGGTTCGAGCGCATGTACATCACGGTCCCGTCGCCGATCACTTCCATCTTCACCGGCTGACCGTTATCCGGCCGCCGCATCCTCATCACGATCTGCGCCCGATCGGCGCCGTCGAACGCACCACGGCCACGCATCGTGAAGGAGTTCGACCTTCCGGACGAGATCACCGCCCGCATCGA
This sequence comes from Solirubrobacterales bacterium, assembly GCA_035558995.1. Classification (GTDB taxonomy): domain Bacteria; phylum Actinomycetota; class Thermoleophilia; order Solirubrobacterales; family 70-9; genus VAYN01. The sequence goes on along the minus strand of DATMBY010000134.1, from coordinate 5,686 downwards.
GACCCTTCCCCCGGGCTCGCTCTGCGTCTTCTCCGCCGCCTGAGCGATCGCGTTCAGCGGTCCCGCACCGCCACCATCGTCTCCCTGCTGCAGGGCGAGGATGACAAACGCGACGACCAGGACCGTCAGCACCATCCCGACCTTCGCCCAGCGCGGGAGTCCATTTCGCCTCGTCGATCCAGCCGCTGACGTCGATCGCTCCTCCACGATGCCCGTCAGGGTACCGGCTCGTTCTGCCGCAATCGGGCAGCATGGCCGTCAACCCCGCTCCGCAAGGCGAACGCGCCCGACAGGATTTGAACCTGTGACCTTCGGTTTCGTAGCCCGAAGCGGTGACTCGGCTGGGCTACGTGGAGCTAGGTCTCAAGCCGATTCCCCGAGATCGAGATCGACTGGGATCGGCTGGAATCTGTGGGGCGTGTTGCCCCAGTTGTTGCCCCAGCGGGCCCTCACCTAAAGTCCAGCGGTCACGCGTGCAGCCAGCAGGACTTCCAATCGAAGGGGCGCGGCAATGCGCGAAGACGCGCTTTGTTATCTCCAAAGTCTTCGTGAACATGCCGCCCAATGACGAGCACCCCGACTGCACCTGCACCTGCTGCCTTCAACGCAGCGGACGCACTCTGGGCATTGGCACCACGAGTCCACGTATCGTCAATCAGAAGAATGGGTTCGGCATCTACCTCGCGTCGAGCCTCAAACTTCTCCTCGCTGTACTCGTGATCCACAGCATCGGCAGACGAGCGCCTGAGAAGGCGCTCGAAGCGATCTGCGGTCGGCTGCACTGTCCCTCCAATCATCTGAGGGAGTGGATGCTGGGCGTCCCGCTCTCGAGAACTGGATGGAACGGTCGTGACGATCTCAAAGCCATCGACACCTACGGCAGCGGCCAGACAATCCTCATGACCTTCCAAGGCTAGAAAGCGCCATAGAACCGCTGAGAGTTGAAGTTGGAATTGACGAGCGCCTGGACCTGAAAGTCGCTTGTAGCCCGCCAGGGCCCGATGAAGCTGGGACCTGTGAACGCTGTAGGAAATTGGCAGGATCGCATCGGCGGACTGGGGAACCTCGCGGTCACAGGGAATGCAACGGCTAAAGGGGGGTCGCGTGAAAGTCGAGCACACTTCGCAGATGCCTTCTCCCCGTGGCTCCGGATTGAGCATGAAGTTCGCATACGGATCGCTTAACTCCCCAACCGTGGCCACGTCGCCCTCCCACTATGCCGTGAGGCCGACGAGGTTGTATCGGCGGTCTAGATGCTCGGCAATCTCCTCCGCCGTCGATACAACAGTCGTACCCGGGCGTCTGGCGTATTCCTGAGCCCAATCGTGTTCACGAACTAAGGAGTCAGGAAGAAAGACTGGACGACCGTGCTCCAAAGCCAGCCGAGCCTGCATCTTCGCGCCGCTTTTCCCCTTGGCCTCGATCACAACGGTTGCGAGAGCGAAGCCCGACATTACGGCGTTGCGCATGGGAAACGTTCGTTTAGTAGGCGGCTGATCAGGCCAGAACTGGGAGAGAACCGCCGACTCGCGGGCAAGTCGCGACTGTAGATCTTTGTTCTGGGCTGGATAGGACCGATGAAGTCCAGTGCCGATCACTGCGACGGTGCGTCCGTCTGCGCGAACGGTCGCCTCATGCACCGCAGCGTCGATCCCTTGGGCCAGACCGCTGACAATGACGTAGCCCCGCTTCGTCAGATCAGTAGCGACTTCAGCAGCAAGTTCACGGCCAGCATCCGTGGGATGACGCGTTCCTACGATCGCAATCGACTGCTCATCCTCAGGACGTAGATCGCCGTAAAAGAAGAGGAGGGGTGGCAAATCATGGATGGTGCGTAGATTGACCGGATAGGTCTCATCAAGAACGGTGACGATCTTTATCCCCTCCGCAAGCCATGCCTGGATTTCCTCGGAGATCGAATCCAGGTTAGGCCGCTCAGGGGCTGACTCGTCCGGAAATAAAGTCCCCTCTTCGTGACTTGCTAGCTCTCGATCGAGCACATGTAGGGCGCTTCCCTCCTCCTCGACCAGCTCGGCAACCTCATGCCAGAAGCGACGACCAGTCCTTAGGAGGGCGACAAGCGCAGCAGTCTCCTCAAGCGATCTCATCGGTTCAGATTAGGGAATCGTGGGCGTTCGCCAACCAGCGTGGACGATAGATCGCCTTCCATCGCCACAGAGCTCAGGCGGCCTCGGGCAGGGAGTCTGGCCGGACGTGAGAGCGCATTGCGGTAAAGGCATCTAGCGATACAACCACCGCCCGCATTTGTCCATGCTTCGTGAGCACGAACTTTTCAGCATCTCCGCTCTCCAGGCTCTCGATCAGCCTGCCTAGCTCGCGCATGGCATCGCGAACCGTCCGCAGCTCATCGTTGGAAACCTCAACTCGTCCCATCGCCCCTCCATGGTCGGCTACGCAGTTGACATGCATTGGCGACGTTAGTCCGCCGACAAGACGGCTTCTTGCGTGTCGATCAATTCGTCGCTTTTACGTCCGATACAACGTCGATACTCACCGGATGATGCGGCAAATAACTGCAATGGGGAGGAAGGTAATGGCGGATCGACGCTCGGGGCGAGTGCCTCACGTAGCCGACGAGGGTGGAGGAAAACAGCCGAGGAGCCGGACCAAGAAAGGCACCTGGCGGAAGAAACGTAAAGACGCTGGCAAGCGGAGGAAGTGATGAGCAGCTTCGATGGAGCGGTGATCAATCAGCATGGGGTTGAGTTCGCGATAGCGGTGGTACGAAGATCGGTGTTCGACACCCCGGGGGCGCGAGATCAAGCCATCGTGGAATTCTCCGCAACGTTTGGGAATCTGCCTACCGTTCTCATGGCGCAGGATTCCCAAGGGGTTCCGAGCTACTACGGCCGGCCGGACATCGTCGACTTCTTGGCGTCGGTGCCGATGGAGGCCGTCCCTTGGCAGAGATACACCCTCCAGAACGCCGCGTGATCGGCGGGCGTAACGACTGAGCTTGAGTCCATCGAGTGCGCAGCGAAGGAGTACTCCCTTCATGGGGCATCTCCTCCTCTGCGCAAGAGCTTCATCTTCTGGTTAGAGGCTTAGCGCCGGCGCTCCCTCCCCAGGCAGCAGATGGGTGTAGCGGGTCAACGTGAAGGCGGGCGAGTGGTGGCCTAGGGCGCGGCTGAGCTGGAGAAGGTTGGTGCCGCGCTTGAGATGGAGCGATGCGAAGGTATGCCGGAACGTATGGAAGCCGGCCCAGGGCGCTTCTGCTTGCCTCACGAGTGGCTTGAGGACGCGCGGCCGCAGGTTGGTCGGGTCGAGCGGAGCGCCTGATTCGTTCGGGAAGAGGATCGCCGTCGAGTCCTGATCGGGTCGGGCGGCGAGGTGGGCGCGTAGCTTCGCCGCGAGCGAGTCGGACAGGCGGACCTCGCGGCCGTGCTTCGTCTTCGGCGGCTCGATCCGGCCGCGGACCAGGGCGCGGCGGACGCAGACCTCGGGCTCGCCCTCTAGCTGGACGTGGAGGCGCTGCAGGGCGATCGCCTCGCTGATCCGCAGGCCGGTCGCCGCCAGAAGCTCGAGGAGCAGCCTGTGGCGCTCTGGAGCGTGGCCTACGACCGTCGCCAGTTGCTCGGGCGTGAAGACCTTGATCTCGTCGCCTTCAAGCTGCTGGCGCGGCGGCAGAGCCAGCCCCTGCGCCGGGTTGTGGCGGATCAGGCCCTCGCGCTTCGCGGTCGCCAGCCCCGCCCGCAGGGGGATCGTGGCGTTGGCGATCGTGCGGTCGCCGAGGCGCTTGCCCTGGGCCTCCTCGTCGGCCAGCCAGTCCACGAAGCGCGCCAGCGTGTAGGTGGAGACGTCGACCAGCTTGAGGCGGGCCGGGAAGTAGCGGTGGGCGTGGGCGCCGATCAGGCGCCGGTATTCCTCGCGAGTGGACTCGCGGAAGCCCCGGCGACCCTGGCCGCGGTAGCGACCGACCCACTCCTCGAGGTAGCGGCGGAGGGTGATCGCGCTGCGCTCCTGCAGCTCGCCGCGGTCGCGGTCGGTCTCGCTCTCGCGCTTGATCCGCTTCGCCTCCTCGTAGGTGCGGGCGTGGCGCTTTCGCTGCCTCGCGCCGCTGCGGTAGACGCAGGCGTAGCCGATCGTGCGCCCCTTCCCGTCAATCCGCTTGAAGACGCCGGGGGTCTTGGTCTTGACGAGCCGCCGCTTGTCGCCGCAGCTCTGCTCGGCCGCAGGGGCCGTCGTATCCTGGGAACCGCTCATGAGCACCACCTCGTGAGCCATGGGGCGGGTCATTTGCGCGACGCCGCCCCGCTTTGAAGGTCGCAGACAAAACGTTAACAGGACCGAGACCGGTGGCCGGAGCGCGACGATCGGGAGCGCGACGGCAGTCAGGCGAAGGTCAGCAGAGCCATGGCGAGGCTGACGGCGGCGGAGCGAAGTGCAGAGCGAAGCGCAGGACGAAGTACGGAACGAAGCGCAGAGCGAACTAGCCCGCCAGCCGTTCCAAGGCTTCCCGATCCTTTTCCAACTGCTCTCGCAGGCGCGCTTGGAAGCGCTCGTCGGTGCGGCAGGCGGAGAGGTAGCCGCAGATCGCTTCCCGCACCACCTCGGAGATCGAGGCCCCGGTGATGCGGGCGATCTGGTCCAAGTCGACAACCATCTCGTCGGAAATCCGGACACTGATCGCCCTCATTGCGACACCCCCAGCGCCGCCCGTCCCCAGGGCACTTCGTCAACGAGATCCGTCGCCTCGTAGAAGTGCTCGACGGAGCCGCGGCGCGCTGCGTCTCGACCAGCTCCACGGCGCCCTTCTCGGCGAGGACGCGGACGTGGTAGCCGACGTTCGCGATCTTCGGATCGTTGGCGAGGACCGTCGGTTCCTTCGGGCTCAGCATTCCCTCGGCCTCGACGTAGAACCTGAGCAGCCGCTTGCGCAGCGGGTGTTGGAGGAGCGACAGCAGCGCCCCTTCGCGATCTCGGACCTTCTCCGCGGCCATGACCTCAGCCTCCCGCCGGCGAGCAGGGACCCCAGAGGTCAGCCGCCTCCAACGCCGTCCTAGAGGAGAAGACGAAGTCCCCGCACTGGTGGACGAGCCCACCGCGCCGCAGCCTCGCCAGGCCGTCCGCGGCCGCAAGCCGATTGCCGATCATCCGCTCCACCTCGCCCGTCGACCAGCGGCCCCGGTCCTCGACCAGCAGGCTGATGATCGCCTCGTCGGTCGCCGCATCCCGGTCCGCGACCGGGCCAATACCCTTCTCCTGCATGGGAGTTCACCGTCCTGTGCCACGCCCCCGGCTGTTCCACCAGCGCGGGGGCACTTTGTCCGTTGTCGGCGGCGAACGTAGGTGGACGGAAGCACCCGCTCAAGGGCCGGGCCGAACCTCTACCGGGGTCTCATGTTGCTCCAGCGGCCTTTTCGGCCTCCCGGCCGATTCCCCAAAAGCCCGCGACTCCGCTTCCCAAGCGACATCGCGCGAGCGCGCCCGACAGGATTTGAACCTGTGACCTTCGGTTTCGTAGACCGGCAGGCTCGCGACCGGGGAGTGAAGTACTGCTGGAGCCCGGTGACCGCAGCGGCGCCGCGGGCGCTCCGCAAGAGCGACGGGGAGGATTCGAGTACCTCGGCGGTGAGCGCTCCGCCCGTGAGGGAGTTGCGCTTCTCCTCCGGTGACACAGCCGGGAATAGCCATCGGGCCGTCCTTTCGCAAGGTGGCCCCGCCC
>DATMBY010000133.1:0-9970 GCA_035558995.1 Solirubrobacterales bacterium | reverse complement strand
TCGCGGCTTTGCCCCAGGGCAAGCCCTGGTTCGTCGCACCACTTGCATGTGTTAAGCACGCCGCCAGCGTTCGTCCTGAGCCAGGATCAAACTCTCCGTGAAATGTACTTCTACAGAGAGCCTGTCATATCTCAGTGGCCGCCGAGTACACAAGTACGACGGCCGACATGACGAGGTAAATCAAGACCATCCGGCACGCTGGCGCACCGAATGGGTCGGGCTGAACATTCCACGGACCGAAGTCCGCGGAGTGCACGCTGCTCAGTTTTCAAAGACCGCTGCGCCTCCGCGACGGGTCTCGTCGCTCTCAGCGCTTGGGGCCGCATGGCGGCCTCAAGAGGGCAAAGAAATATAGCACTGCCGAGGCGGCTTGCCTAGGGGGTGGCCCTCAGGCGGCAGAAGCGTCGCTTCCCCACCTGCAGCACGTGCCCGTCGAGACTACCTGACTCGAGATCCAGGGGCTCTGCGGGCAGCGGCTCGCCGTCGAGCTTGACCGCGCCCTGCGCCAGCAGGCGCCGCCCCTCGCTGCTGCTGAGCTCGAAGGCGCCGGCGATCAGGCGCGGCAGATGGACGAGGCCGTTGCCGTCGGCGCGGTACTCGCCGAGGTCTACCTCGGGGATCTCGTCCGGCACCGCGTGCTGGACGTGGATGCGGTTGAAGCGCTCCTCCGCGGCCGCCCCCGCCCCCTCGCCGTGGAAGCGGTCGACGAGCCGCCGCCCCAGCTCCCGCTTGGCCTCGTTCGGCGGGCCGGCGGGCTGTTCGGACCCCAGCAGCAGCCGGTAGTACTCGGGCATCGCCTCGTCGGGGATGCTCATCAGGCGGCCGAACATCTCCTCCGGCGGGTCGGTGACGCCGACGTAGTTGCCGAGGGACTTGCTCATCTTGCGCTCGCCGTCGGTCCCGACCAGGATCGGCAGGGTGATGATCGACTGCGGCTTCTGGCCGTAGGCACCCTGGACGTCGCGGCCGAAGAGGAGGTTGAACTTCTGGTCGGTGCCGCCAAGCTCGACGTCGGCCTCCACCGCGACCGAGTCGTAGCCCTGCAGCAGCGGGTAGAGCAGCTCCAGCGCCGCGATCGGCTGCGCCGCCGCCATTCGCTTCTGGAAGTCGTCGCGCTCGAGCAGGCGGGCGACGGTCGTCTGCGCCAGTAGCCCCAGCAGCGCCTCCGGCTCCATCCGCAGCCACTCGCTGTTGCGCCGCACCTCGGTCCGCTCGCGGTCGAGAATCTTGAAGGCCTGGTCCTGGTAGGTGGCCGCGTTCGCCTCGATCTCCTCGGCGCTCGGCACCGGCCGGGTCGCCGAGCGCCCGCTCGGATCCCCCACCTGGGCAGTGAAGTCGCCGATGATCAGGACCACCTGGTGCCCGGCGCGCTGGAACTCGGCCAGCTTCTCCAGCACGACCGTGTGGCCGAGGTGGATGTCGGCCGTGGTCGGGTCGATCCCGAGCTTGACTCGCAGCGGCCGGCCCTCCTCCAGCTGCGCGTCGAGCCGCCCTTCGGGCAGCACCTCGACGGCGTTCCGCGTCAGATCCGGCATCCGGGCAATGCTAGACTGCCGCCTCCGCTCGGCGGTCCGTCACGGACGTCGAGCTGTTTTTTGCCGTTCCTCACTCGATGGCTGTCCTAGGACTAAAGAGACGGCGAAGCGGCGGCGGTGAGATCCCGCCCATCCCCCCGGCTCCGACGACTGCGCCGGGCCCCCCTTCGCCCCCGAAGAAGTCGAAACCGCGCCTGAAGAAGCTGCGCGTTCTCTTCGTGCTGCTCGGACTCGGGGTCCTCGCCGTGGTCTCGATGGTCTTCGGGATGATGGCCGCCGTCTCCCAGGACCTGCCGGCGATCTACGACTTCGCCCAGTACAAGGCCTCGAAGAACAGCGTCCTCGTCGACGCCAACGGGGAGGAGATCGGGACGCTGAGCAGCGACCAGAACAAGATCCTCCTCAGCTCCGCCCAGATCTCCCCCAACATCAAGAACGCGGTGGTCTCGATCGAGGACGCCCGCTTCTACGAGCACAACGGGGTCGACTTCGAGGGCATCGGCCGCGCCCTGGTCAAAGACATCCTCAGCGCCAGCGCCGCCCAGGGCGCCTCGACGATCACCCAGCAGTTCGTCAAGAACGCGCTCGAAGCCCAGGGCGACCGCACGCTCTTCGTCAAGTTCAAGGAGGCCGCGCTCGCCTACCGGCTCGAGCGCCACTGGAGCAAGGACAAGATCCTCACCGAGTACCTGAACACGGTCTACTTCGGCGAGGGGGCCTACGGGATCGAGGCGGCGGCCCGGACCTACTTCGGCCGGGCCCACCCCGGCTGCGGGACCCGGACCGAGCCCTGCGCCTCGGTGCTCGAGCCCTGGGAGGCGGCGATGCTGGCCGGGATCATCCAGTCCCCCTCCGCCTATGACCCGAAGGTCTACCCCGAAAACGCCCTCGCCCGCCGCAACGTGGTGCTGGAAAAGATGGGCGAACAGGGCTACATCTCCGAAACCCAGGCGCGCGAAGGCCAGGAGCAGGCGCTTCCGCCCGACTCCGCCATCGAGCCGCCGAGCCTCGACTCCAAGGCGCCTTACTTCACCGCCTACCTGCGCCAGCAGCTGGTCGAACGCTACGGCGCCTCGAAAGCCTTCTTCGGCGGCCTGACCGTGAAGTCGACGCTCGACCTGCGGCTGCAGGAAGCGGCCGAAGAAGCCGTCAACTCCTACCTCGGCTACTCGCCGGCGACCGCCTCGGTGGTCGTGATCGACAACCACAACGCCGGCATCAAGGCGATGGTCGGCGGCCCGGACTTCGACACCAAGCCCTTCAACCTGGCGACCCAGGGCCACCGCCAGCCCGGCTCCTCGATCAAGCCCTTCACGCTGCTGACCGCGCTCGAACAGGGGATCTCCCCCTACACCGTCTACCCCTCCGAAGAGCGCTTCTTCCCCTTCGGCAAGAACGGGCAGGAAACCTTCCACGTCACCAACGACGAGGGGTCCTACCTCGGCTCCTGCGACATCGTCTGCGCGACCACCTACTCCGACAACTCGATCTACGCCGCCCTGGCGCTGGAAGGCCTGAAGGGGAACAAGGTCCACGAAAAGACCGGCGCGATCGCCGGCACGATCCACAAGGCCGGCTACAGCGACCCGATCTCGATCAACCCGGCGATGGTTCTCGGTGGCCTCACCCTCGGCGTCACCCCGCTCGGCTGGACCTACGCCTACAGCACGATCGGCAACAACGGCGACCGGGTCAGCGGCACCCTCGCCCCCCGCCCCGGCGACAGCCCCGTCGCCTTCACCCAGGTCACCAACTCCGACGGCAAGACGATCAAGGGCGGCGACAACGACTCCGAACACGACCAGGTCTTCGACCAGGAAACGGTCGAAACCGAGAAGGGGATCCTCGAAACCGTCGTCGCCAACGGCACCGGCACCAACGCCCAGATCGGCGTCGAAGGCCAGTGGGGCAAGACCGGGACGACCGAGAACAACGGCGACGCCTGGTTCTGCGGCGGGATCCAGGACGAAGTCACCGCCTGCGTCTGGGTCGGCTACCCGGACACCACGACCTCGATGAGCACGCTCTACAACGGCGGCCCGGTGATGGGCGGCACCTTCCCGGCCCTGATCTGGGCGAGGGTGATCTCCGCCTGGCGCGACATCCAGGCCGAACACGCGGCGGAAAAGGCGGCGCGCAAGGCCGCGAAGGGGGAAGCCGGCGACCTCGAGGAAACCGAAGTGGAAGACGGTTACGTCGCCCCTGAAACCGAAGACTACGTGGAACCGGAAGGCGAATACGAAGCCACGCCCGAACCCGAAGTCGTCGAACCTGCGCCGGAAACCGAAGTCGCCCCCGAAGCGCCTGAAGCAGCCCCCGAAGCCGCGCCGGAATCCGGCGGCGGTGGCGGCATCACCGCCGGCTAGGGGCGCGGGCGCGAGACGTAGGGGCTGCCGGCGGCGCAGAAGCGCCAAGGGCGGTCGATTGCTTTGGTGATGCCGATGCGGGGGCCGGTGACGATCTGTGGCCGCTCTTCGGGGAGCGTCAAGAGGAAGGGCTCGCGGGTGAGATCTCGCTCGTTGTCGCCGAGGTCGATCCCCAGCGCCTCGGTCAGCTTGCCGGGGCCCGAGCAGAGCTCGGCGTCGGCCTTGCCGCCCCGCCGCGCCCGCATCCCCCCGATGCCGTGGGTCGGCTCCAGCGCCCGGATCAGCACCGCCGCCGCCTCGCCCTCGGGTTCGGCGACCGCGTTCAGCAGGCTGTGGATCCCGTAGGAGAGGTAGACGTAGGCGTAGCCGGGCGGGCCGAAGAGCACCCGCGTGCGCTCGGTGAGGCCGACGTAGGCGTGGCAGGCGGGGTCGTCGGCCTCGTAGCTCTCGGTCTCGACGACGACGCCGCCGCGGCCTTCGTAGAGGAGGGTGCAGCCGATCAGGTCGCGGGCGACCTCGTGTACCGACCGGTCGTAGAAGTCAGCCCCCAACGGCTCTCCGAGCCGTTGGTCCCGGCTTCTCGACCTTGAATTCACTGCCGGTGTTCGTCGACCCGCGTCTGCACCGCCGCCAGCGTCTGGCGGGCCTCCTCGATCTGCAGCGCCAGGGGCGCCGAGCCGGTGCCGCCGGCGATCCGCTTCGACTCCAGCCAGCTGCTCTGCCGCAGGACCTCGTAGTAGGAGTCGTCGAGGTGCTCGGAGCGCTCCCGCAGCTCCTCCGGGGTCAGCTGCGAGAGGCTCTTGCCGCCCTCGACCGCATCGCGGACGAGGCCGCCGACGATCCCGTGCGCCTCGCGGAAGGGGACGCCGCGGCGGACCAGCAGGTCGGCGACCTCGGTCGCCGCCAGCATCTCGTCGCCGGAGGCCTCGAGCATCCGCTCGCGGTCGAACTCGATCCCGCCGAGCATCCCGGCGGTGGCGTCGAGCAGCGCCTCGATCGTGTCGATCGCGTCGAAGAGCGGCTCCTTGTCCTCCTGCATGTCCTTGCCGTAAGTCAGCGGAAGCGCGTGCATGACGCCGAGCAGGGTCTGGTGGGAGGCGGCGACGCGGGGGCTCTTGGCCCGCAGCAGCTCAGCCGAGTCGGGGTTCTTCTTCTGCGGCATGATCGAGGAGCCCGAGGAGAAGGACTCGTCGAGCTCGCAGAAGCCGAACTCCGAGGAGCTCCAGATGACGAATTCCGAGCCCAGACGCGAGAGGTGCATGGCGCAGGTGGAGGCCGCGTTGAGGTAGTCGAGGACGAAGTCGCGGTTGGAGGAGCCGTCGATCGAGTTGTGGCTGATGTGGGCGAAGCCGAGGTCGGCGGCGACAGACTCGCGGTCGATCTCCCAGTTGACCCCGGCCAGGGCCCCCGAGCCGAGCGGCATCACGGAGGCGCTGTCGAGCGCGAACTGGAAGCGGAGGACGTCGCGGGAGAGCATCCAGAAGTAAGCGAGCAGATGGTGGCCGAGGTAGACCGGCTGGGCGCGCTGCAGGTGCGTATAGCCGGGCATCGTCCAGTCCTTGTGGCCCTCGGCCAGCGTCAGCAGCTGCTCCATCGCGGCGCCGCAGAGGTCGATTGCCCGCAGTGAATGCGCCTGGACGACCATCGCCACGTCGGTCGCGACCTGGTCGTTGCGGGAGCGGCCGGTATGCAGTTTCCCGGCGACCGGTCCGATCTCCTCGCCGAGCAGGCGCTCGATCGCCATGTGGATGTCCTCGTCGGCGGGCTCGAACTCGAAGCCGTGCTCGGCCATGCGGGTGCGGACGCGGTCGAGGCCGTCCTCGATCTGGCGCAGCTCGTCGGCGCTGAGGACGTCGATCTCGCGGAGGCCGCGGGCGTGCGCCTTCGACTGGTCGATGTCGTACGGGGCCAGCCAGGCGTCGAAGGCGAGCGAGCGGTTGAGGCGCCAGAAGCGGGGGTCGGGCTCTTTGCGGAAACGAGACATGGGGCGGGCGATTATGCCGTCACGAGCCCTGGCCGAGCGCCGCGGCGAGCTCCTGGCAGACCCGCTCCACCTGCTCCTCGCCCATCGCCGGGAAGAACGGCAGCGCCAGCGAGTCGGCGGCGGCGGCTTCGGCGACCGGGAACTGGCCCTCGCGGTAGCCGAGCTGGCGCAGGTGCGGGAAGAGGTGGATGCAGGGCAGGTAGGCCTTGGAGGCGACGCCGCGCTCGCCGAGGCGGCGGATCACCCCGTCGCGGTCGGCGCCCCGCGACAGGCGGACGGTGTAGACGAACCAGCTGCGGACCTCGGCGCCGCGGGAGGCGGTCGGAGTCCGCACCCCCTCCAGCCCGGCCAGCCGCTCCTCGTACATCCGCGCCACCGCGGCCCGCCGCTCCAGCAGCGAGTCGAGCTTCTCGATCTGGGCGACGCCGAGGGCGGCGGAGAGGTCGGAGAGGCGGTAGTTGAAGCCGAGGCGGTCGTGGTCGAGCCAGCCCATGTCGACGGCCCGGCCCTGGTTGCGCTCGGAGCGCAGGCGCGCGGCCTCGTCGGGATCGCGGGGGACGATCATCCCGCCCTCCCCCGTCGTCATCTGCTTGTTGGCGTAGAAGGCGAAGGTGGCGAGGTTGCCGCGGGTGCCGACCTTGCGCCCTTCGGAATCGACCGCGCCGAGCGCCTCGCAGGCGTCCTCGAGTATCCCGAGGCCGTGCCGCCCGGCCAGCGCCTCCAGCTCCGGCATCGCCGCCGGGAAGCCGAAGATGTGGACCGGGAGAAGGCCGACCGTGTCCTCTCCGACCGCGTCCGCGGCGGCGGCGGGGTCGATGTCGAGGCTCTCCTCCTCGACGTCGACGAAGACCGGCTTCGCGCCCTCGTAGAGCAGGCAGTTGGCCGAGGCGACGAAGCTGAAGGGGCTGGTCACCACCTCGTCGCCTCTCCCCCAGCCCAGCATCCGCACCCCGAGGTGCAGCGCCGTGGTGCCGCTGGAGGTCATCACCGCGTCGGGAACGCCGAGCCAGGCGGCGAGCTCGCGCTCGAAGCGCTCCCCCATCGGGCCGAGGGAGAGCTGGCCGGAGCGCAGGACCTCGAGCACCAGCTCCTCCTCGCGGGCGCCGATCTCCGGCCGGGCGAGCGGGATCACTGGAAGGCGTACTCCAGCGAGTCGACCAGCGCCTCCCAGGAGGCCTCGATGATGTTCTCCGAGACCCCCGTCGTCCCCCACTCGCGCTCGCCGTCGGCGGAGTCGAGGAGGACGCGGGTGACCGCGCCGGTGCCGTGGGCTTCGTCGAGGATCCGCACCTTGTAGTTGGTCAGCTCGACGTCGGCGAGGTGCGGGTAGCGGTCGGCGATCGCCCCGCGCAGAGCGCAGTCGAGCGCGTTGACCGGGCCGTTGCCCTCGGCCGCCTGGAAGTAGCGCTTGCCATCGACCTCGACTTTGATCGTCGCCTCGGTCGTCACCTCGCCGTCGGCGTGCTTTTCGACCACGACGCGGAAGCTTTCGAGCCGGAAGAGCGGCTTGTAGGCCCCGCTCTCGCGCCGCAGCAGCAGCTCGAAGGAGGCCGGGGCCGCCTCGTAGTGGTAGCCGTCGTGCTCGCGCCGCTTCAGCTGCTCGACCGCGCGCGCCGCCTCCGCGTCGTCCATCTCGAGCCCGATCCGCTCCGCCTGGGCCCGGATCGTCGCCTTTCCCGACAGCTCCGAGGGCAGGATCGCGCGCTGGTTGCCGACCGCGGCGGGATCGACGTGCTCGAAGGTGCGGGCGTCGGCCTCGACCCCGGCGACGTGCATCCCCCCCTTGTGGGCGAAGGCGTTGCGGCCGACGTAGGGGGCGTCGGGATCCTGGGTGACGTTGCAGAGCTCGTCGACGAAGTGGACTGTCTCGGCCAGGGAGGCGAGCTGCTCGGGGCCGACCACGTCGTAGCCGAGCTTCAGCTGCAGGTTCGGCAGGATCGTCGTCAGGTTGGCGTTGCCGCAGCGCTCGCCGTAGCCGTTGACGGTCCCCTGGACCATGCGGGCGCCCTCGGCGACCGCCGCCAGCGAGTTGGCGACGCCGCAGCCGGCGTCGTCGTGGACGTGGATCCCGACCTCGGCCCGCTCGCCCAGCCTCGCCACGACCTCGCGGGTGGCGGCGGCGATCTGGTCCGGCAGGCTGGAGCCGTTGGTATCGCAGAGGGTGACGTTCTCGGCGCCGGCCTCGACCGCCGCCGCCAGGCACTCCAGCGCGTAGGCGCTGTCGTCGCGGTAGCCGTCGAAGAAGTGCTCGGCGTCGTAGACGACCCGCTTGCCCTGCTCGCGGCAGAAGCCGACCGAGTCGGCGATCATCGCCAGGTTCTCCTCGCGGCTGACCTTGGTCACCTTCTCCAGGTGCAGGCCCCAGGTCTTGCCGACCAGGGTGACGACCGGAGTGAAGGCGCCGACCAGCACCCGCAGGGCCGGGTCGTCCTCGGGGGCGGTGCCGCGGCGGCGGGTCATCCCGAAGGCGCAGATCGTCGCCTGCGCCAGGTCCAGCTCGGCGAGGCGCTCGAACAGCTCCTCTTCCTTCGGGTTGGAGCTGGGGAAGCCGGCCTCGATCATCTGCACCCCGAGCTTGTCGAGGGCGAGGACGACCCGCGCCTTCTCGGAGGCCGAGAGCGACATCCCCTCCCCCTGCATCCCGTCGCGCAAGGTGGTGTCGTAGAGCTTCACCTGTTCCATCTGATTGCTGCCTTTCGAGTCGAAGAAGATCGGGTGGACCGTGCCGGTCCGGCGTACGCGGGCGTGCCGCGCCGGCCGCTTATGCGGCGGGGGTAATTCGCCCGATCGACTCCGAGCCGGAAGCCTCGGTGGAGCCGTTGGCGCCGTTGCCGGCGGGAGCCTCGACGAAGTCGAGCCACTCCAGGTACTCCTCCGCCTTGCCGCACAGCGCGTCCTCGAACTTCGCCTGCACGTGGCGGGTGATCTCGCCCGGCTGGCCCAGCGGGTGGTCGTCGATCTCGCGCACCGGCACCAGCTCGGCGGCGGTGCCGGTGAGGAAGACCTCCTCGGCGAGATAGAGCTCGGCGCGGGCGATGTCCCGCTCGACCACGGTGTAGCCGAGGTCGCGGGCGATCTGGATCACCGACTTGCGGTTGATCCCGTCGAGGATCGAGGCGACCTGCGGCGGGGTCACGATCTGGCCGTCGCGGACGACGAAGATGTTCTCGCCCGAGCCCTCGCAGACGAAGCCGCGTTCGTCGAGCAGGATCGCCTCGTCGTAGCCGGCGTTGGTCGACTCGGTCTTGGCGAGGATCGAGTTGAGGTAGGAGCCCGAGGCCTTGGCGTGAGGGATCGAGCCGCCGGGGCTGATCCGGCGCCAGCTCGAGACCTTGGCGCGGATGCCGCCGTTCTTGCTCTCCTCGCCGAGGTAGGCGCCCCAGGGGAAGGCGGCGATGATGACGTCGATCGGCGCGTCCTTGGCGTAGAGGCCGAGCGAGCCGTAGCCGCGGTAGGCGAGCGGCCGGATGTAGGCGCTGCTGAGGCCGTTGCGGCGCAGGAGCTCGTGCGTGGCCTGGCGGATCTCCTCGGCCGAGTACGGCAGCTCCAGGTAGTAGAGCTCGGCCGACTTCTCCAGCCGGTCGAGGTGGTCCATGTGGCGGAAGATCGCCGGCCCGCGGGAGGTCTCGTAGCAGCGGATGCCCTCGAAGACGCCGGTCCCGTAGTGCAGCCCGTGGCTGAGCACGTGGGTCTGGGCGTCCTCCCAGGGGAGGAACTCGCCGTTCCGCCAGATCAGCTCGACCGGATCCATGACGGGAGATTATGCCCGATGGACGGCCGCGCTTCTAGCGGCGCCGAGCCGAGGGCGGCGGCTAGGCGCCGAGCTGCCCGAGGACCGCCGCGGTCATCTCCTCGGTCCCGACCTCGCGCTGAGGGGTCGGGTTCTCGCTGGTCGGCGGCTCGACGACGGTGCCGGAGGCGAGGTCCGGGGTGCGGAGGCCCTGCTCGAGCACGGCGTCGACGGCGGCCTCGATCCGGGCGGCCTCCCCGGCGCGGCCGAGGCCGTGGCGCAGCATCATCGCCGCCGAGAAAAAGGTGGCGAGCGGGTTGGCGACGCCTTGTCCGGCGATGTCGGGGGCGGAGCC
>DATMBY010000132.1:0-2243 GCA_035558995.1 Solirubrobacterales bacterium | reverse complement strand
TCCTGGGAGAAGGCGTCCTGGACCAGTTTCGTGTCGACCCAGCCGAAGTAGGCGACGCTGGCGCTGGCGCCGTGGGGGCGCAGCTCGGCCCGCAGCGCCCGCCCGAGCGACTCGACCCCGGCCTTGGCGACCGCGTAGGGGCTGTTGCCGAAGCCGTTGGCGAAGGCGTAGACGGAGGAGACGACGATCATCTGGCCCTTGCGCTCGACGATCTGCGGCAGCGCCGCCCGCACCGTCCGCCAGACGCCGAGCATGTCGACCTCGAAGACCCGCTCCCATTCCTCGCCGGAGATCCCGCGCACGGTCGCGAACTGCTTCTGGGCGATGCCGGCGTTGGCGACCGCGACGTCGAGCCCGCCGAACCGTTCGACGATCTCGGCGACCGCGTTCATCAGCGCGCTCTGGTCGGTGACGTCGCCGCCGAGCCCGATCGCCCGCGGCCCGATCCGCTCCGCCGCCTCGCGCGCCTGCTCCACGTCGAGGTCCAGGACCGCGACCGAGGCCCCGCGCAGGTGCATCTGTCGCGCCGTCTCGAAGCCGATGCCGCGGGCGGCGCCGGTGACGAGGGCGACTTTGCCGTTGAGGTCGTAGCGCTCCATCGGGCCCGGCAGCCTACTCGCTCATAGAATCCTGATCCCTATGTCCTTCGAGCCCGTCGACCCGAAGCAGTCCTTCCCCGAGCTGGAGGAGCGGGTGCTGGCGCGCTGGCGGGAGGAGGGGGTCTTCGAGCGCTCGCTGACCCAGCGCGAGGGCGCCCCGGTCTGGAGCTTCTACGAGGGTCCGCCCACCGCCAACGGCCGCCCCGGCTCCCATCACGTCCTCGCCCGCGTCTTCAAGGACGTCTACCCGCGCTACAAGACGATGTGCGGGTTCCGGGTCCCGCGCAAGGCCGGCTGGGACTGCCACGGCCTCCCGGTCGAGCTCGAGGTCGAAAAGCAGCTGGGGATCTCCTCCAAGCAGGAGATCGAGGAGTTCGGGATCGCCGAGTTCAACCAGCGCTGCCGCACCTCCGTCTTCGAGTACGTCGAGGACTGGAACAAGCTGACCGAGCGGATCGGGTTCTGGATCGACCTCGACGACCCCTATGTGACCCTCGAGGACGACTACATCGAGTCGGTCTGGTGGTCGCTGAAGCAGCTCTGGGACAAGGACCGCCTCTACGAGGGCCACAAGGTTGTCCCCTACTGCCCGCGCTGTGGGACCGCGCTTTCCTCGCACGAGGTCGCCCTGGGATACGAGGACGTCAAGGACCCATCGATCTACGTCCGCTTCCCGCTGCTGGGCGACGAGGGGAGCGAGAGCGGCGAGTCGCTGCTGGTCTGGACGACGACCCCCTGGACGCTTCCCGGCAACGTCGCGGTCGCCGCGGCCCCGGAGGTGACCTACGTGCGGGCGCGGCTGGAGGATGAGACGGTGATCGTCGCCGAGCCCCTGGTGGAGAAGGTGCTGGGGGACGGGGTGGGGGTGCTCGACCGCTTCCCCGGAGCCGACCTCGTCGGCCGCAGCTACCGCGGCCCCGTCTTCGCGCTGGAAGACGGCGGCCCCGCCAACGCCTTCAAGGTCCTCGCCGGAGATTTCGTCACCACCGACGACGGCACCGGCCTCGTCCATATCGCCCCCGCCTTCGGCGAGGACGACTACCGGGTCGCCGCCGAGGCCGGGATCTTCGACCCGACCGACGCCGGCACCCTCTACAACCCGGTCGGCCTCGACGGCAGGTTCGACGGGCGGGTCACGGGGTTCGAGGAAAGGTTCGTCAAGAACCCCGAGGTCACCGCCGCCCTGATCGCCGACCTCGAGCAGCGCGGGCTGCTCTTCCGCGAGCAGGTCTACGAGCACGCCTACCCGCACTGCTGGCGCTGCGGAACGCCGCTCCTCTACTACGCGAAGTCGAGCTGGTACATCGCCACCTCGCAGGCGCGGGACCAGCTCCTCGCCAACAACGAGGAGATCGGCTGGCACCCCGAGCACATCAAGCACGGCCGCTTCGGCAAATGGCTGGAGAACAACGTCGACTGGGCGCTCTCGCGCGACCGCTACTGGGGGACGCCGCTGCCGATCTGGGAGTGCACGGGTGAGGGCTGTGACGGCCGCTTCTGCGCCGGCTCGGTGGCCGAGCTGAAGGAGCGGGCGCGGGAGACCGTGCCCGAGGATCTCCACCGCCCCTACATCGACGGCGTCACCCTCGACTGCGAGCAGTGCGGGGGGATCATGCGGCGGGTCGTCTCGGTGATCGACACCTG
>DATMBY010000131.1:0-4445 GCA_035558995.1 Solirubrobacterales bacterium | reverse complement strand
AAGCATCACCCCGCAGGTCGCCTACTCCGAGCCGGCGGTCAACCGCTTCGTCCGCCACGTCGCCGAAGAAGTCAACCGCGAACCGAAAAACGCCGATGTCGAAGCGACCGGAGACTCGCTCACGGTCGTCGCCGGCGAACCGGGGCGCAAGCTGCGGGACAACCTGCTCGAGAAGGACCTGAAGGCCGCCGTCCTCAACGCCAACGCCCCGCACACGATCAAGGCCAAGGTCCACTCGGTCGCGCCGGAGGTCACCAAGCAGGAGGTCGCCGCCGAGTACCCGTCCTACCTCACCCTCGACCGTTCGACCTTCACCCTGCGGCTCTGGAAGCACCTGAAGCTGGCGAAGACCTACACCGTCGCCGTCGGCATGGAAGGCCTGGAAACGCCGGAAGGGCTTTACGCGATCCAGGAAAAGGAAGAAAACCCGGTCTGGCACGTGCCGACGAGCGACTGGGCCGGGAGCCTCGCCGGGCAGACGATCCCGCCGGGGCCGTCGAACCCGATCAAGGCGCGCTGGATGGGCATCTACGAAGGCGCCGGCATCCACGGCACCGAAGAGACCTACTCGCTCGGCAGCGCCGCCTCCCACGGCTGCGTCCGCATGGCGATTCCCGACGTCGAAGAACTCTACGACGAAGTTGAAGTAGGCACCCCGATCTTCATCGGCTGAGAGGCGCGGAGACCGGCGCATTTCGGCGTCCTCGGTCGCTCGCGTGCAATAGCACGCCACGCTCCCTGCGTCCTTGAACTGCTTGGTCTCCGCGCCTCTCAGAGGAGCTGGAGGAGTTGACACGAACAAGGGGTCGTGAACTGGGAAGCGGCCTTGGCGGCATATGACCGGGACCTTCGGGCGCGCGGCTCGGCCGAGCGCACGCGCCGCGCCTACGGCGTCGACCTCGGCGGCTTCTCCGAGTGGGCGGGGGGGCAGGGACTCGACCCCGGCGACATCCGCCATCGCGACGTGCGCCGCTACGGCGCCGGGCTCTCCAACGCCGGCGCCGCGCCGGCGACGGTCGCCCGCAAGCTGGCGGCGATCCGCGGCCTCTACGGGTACCTGGTCCGCACCGAAAAGGCCGGCGCCAACCCGGCCGAGCTCGTCTCCAGCCCGAAGCGGTCCGAGAAGCTGCCGACCGTGCTCACCACCGAGCAGATGCGCTCGCTGCTGGGGCGGATCCCGGCGCGGACGCCGCTGGAGCTGCGCGACCGGGCGATGCTGGAGCTCGCCTACTCCTGCGGCCTGCGCTGCGAGGAGATCGTCAACCTCGACGAGGGCTCGCTCGACTTCGAGACCGAGCAGCTGCGGGTGCTGGGCAAGGGAAACAAGGAGCGGCTGCTGCCGGTGGGGGAGCCGGCGCAGCGGGCCCTGCGGCGCTACCTCGACAAAGGCCGCCGCGCCCTCGCCGCCGACCCGCGCGAGCGCGCGCTCTTCCTCTCCAAGAGCGGGCGCCGCCTCTCCAACTCCGACGTCACCCGCCGCCTCGGCCTCTGGACGCGCGAGGCCGCCCTTGCCGCCGGAGTCTCCCCGCACGCACTTAGACATTCCTTCGCAACCCATTTGCTCGAGGGGGGCGCCGACCTGCGTACGATTCAGGAGTTGCTAGGCCACGCGTCGATCTCGACCACCCAGATCTACACCCGGGTCGACGCGGCGAGGCTGCGCGACACCTACGCCGCCAGTCACCCCCGCGCATGAGACAAATCCCCGCAAACGAACTTAGGATGGCCTAGTGGAAACGGGAGTGAAAGAGGTCGAGCTCCGCGATCTGTGGCGCCGCTACAAGGACGACGGGGACGAGGGCGCCCGCGAGCGACTCGTCGTTGCCTACTCGCCGATGGTCAAGTTCGTCGCCGGCCGCCTCGGCGCCGGCCTGCCGTCCCATGTCGAAGACGCCGACCTGATCTCCTACGGTCTCGTCGGCCTGATCGGGGCGATCGAGCGCTTCGAGCCCGAGCGCGGGATCAAATTCGAGACCTTCGCGATGACCCGGATCCGCGGCGCGATCATCGACGAACTTCGCTCGCTCGACTGGGTGCCGCGCTCGGTCCGCTCGCGCGCCCGCGAAATCGAGACCGCGCAGGCGAAACTCGAGCACGAACTGCAGCGGGCGCCGACCGAGGCCGAGCTCGCCTCGAAACTGAACCTGACCGAGGAAGAACTGCAGAGCGCGCTGCTGGAGATCGCCAACTCCTCCGTCTACGCGCTGGATGAGCTCTGGACCGTCTCCGACTCCTCCGGCGACCAGGTCTCGCTGCTGGACACGATCGCCGACGACAGCGCCGCCGACCCGCAGGAGGCGCTCGCCTCGACCGAGGTCAAGGACCTGCTGACGGAGGCGATCGGCGGCCTCCCCGAGCGCGAGCAACTCGTCGTCGCCCTCTACTACTACGAGAACCTCACCCTGCGCGAGATCGGCGAGGTCCTCGGGGTCACCGAGTCGCGGGTCTCCCAGCTTCACACCAAGGCCGTGATGCGGCTGAAATCCTCCCTCCAACAAGGTTGATGGGAGACGGCTGCTCGATCTGCGGCCGGACGATCCTCGCCGGCGAGCGCGTCCACGGCTTCCTCGACGGCCGCGAGGAGAAGTCGGTCTGCGAGCTCTGCCTCGCCCGCGCCGAGCGGCTCGGCTGGCGGCCCGGTAGCGAGCCCGCACTCGAGCCGGAGGGGCACGGACACGAAGGCCGCCTGCGCCGGCTGCTACGCCGACGCGACCGGCGCCCTGGCGCGCCCGCGCCCGCCTCTACCCCCGCCCCTCCCGCGCCGCCACGGCGCCGCCCGCTGCCGCCGCCGGTCGACGAGCTGGGCTTCACCCCCTTCGAACGCGCTGTCGCCCGCTTCAACTCGAGCGAGGCCGGGCGCACCGTCGCCGGCCTCACCCGCACCCTGGGGGTGCCGCGGGCCTCGGTCGGGGCCTCGGCCGGCGCGCCCGACGAGGTCCGGATCACGGTCGCCTGGGACCTCTCCTGGTACCAGTGGAGCGTCGACATCGCCGACGAGCTGAGCCCGGTCGCCGAGCTCGGCAAGGGCGGCGAGGTCGAGCAGCTCGACGCGGCGGCCAAGCAGTGGAACGCCCGCGTCGAGCAGGACGGCAAGCTGCGTCTCGCCGGGGAGCGGGCGACGAGCCGGTGAGCCGGTTCACGGTCAACGTCGACGGCGGCGCCCGCGGCAACCCCGGGCCTGCGGCGATCGGGGTCGTCGTCCGTGGCGACGGCGAGGTGCTGGAGGAGGTGGGGGAGACGATCGGCGAGGCGACCAACAACGTCGCCGAGTACCGGGCGCTGTTGCGCGGGATCGAGCTCGCCGCCGCCCACGGGGCCAGCGAGCTGGAGCTGATCGGCGACTCGGAGCTGGTCGTGCGGCAGGTCGAAGGCCGCTACAAAGTCAAGAACGCCGGGATGAAGGAGCTGCACGAAGAGGTGAAGCGGGCGCTGCGGGAGTTCGACTCGTGGTCGATCCGCCACGTGCGCCGGGCCGAGAACGCCGACGCCGACCGCCTCGTCAATCAGGCCCTGGACGGAGCGCTCGATGGCTGAGCCGATCAATCCCGGGGTCGACATCGGCCACGTCCACCTCAAGGTCGCCGACGTCGACCGGGCGCTGGGGTTCTACTGCGGCATCCTCGGCTTCGAGCTGATGCAGCGCTGGGGCGCCGACGCCGCCTTCATCTCCGCCGGCGGCTACCACCACCACATCGGCCTCAACTCCTGGAGCTCCAAAGGCGGCTCGCCACCGCCACCGGGAACCACCGGCCTCTTCCACACGGCGATCCGCTACCCGACCCGCCGCGCCCTAGCCGACGCCCTGCGCCGCCTCAGCGAAGCAGGCTGGCCGCTCGAAGGCGCCTCCGACCACGGCGTCAGCGAGGCCCTCTACCTCGCTGACCCGGACCAGAACGGGGTCGAGCTCTACTGGGACCGCCCCCGCGAAGAGTGGCCGATGGCGCCGGACGGCGAGGGAGTGGCGATGGGCACGTTGCCTCTCGACCTAGACGACCTGATCTCAGAGCTGCGCGATTAGAAAAAGGACGCGACGCGGAGGAGGAGCGTCAGGGCAGCCGAGGCCAGGGAAAACGACGGCGCCGAAACGGGGAAAGGCTCTTCCTCTGCGTCGCGTCGGGGGATGGATCAATGTGGGAACACGAGCAGGATACCCAATAGTCAGTACGGCAAACGCGGATTTCGAAAGAACTTGCGCTCCGTGTCACCCGGGGCACGGATGCCTGGCGCTGAACCTCAGCCGATCTTCTCGGCTAGCTCGATGATGATCCCCTCGGGACCGCGGAGGTAGCAGAGCTTGTAGCTGTTGCCGTAGGCAACGATCTCGCCGACAAGCTCGGCTCCTTTGGCTTCGACGGCGGCAACCGCGGCCTCGACGTCGTCGACGGCAAAGCAGAGGTGGCGGAGACCCAGCGTGTTCGCCGGCGCCTTTGCGTCCCCCTCCTGCG
>DATMBY010000130.1:0-12204 GCA_035558995.1 Solirubrobacterales bacterium | reverse complement strand
CGAGCAATAACCATCGACCCCGGCGGTGCGGCGGTGGACGTCTGCGAAGAGGTCGCAGGCGTCGCGCAGGTCGGCCAGCGCCAGCTCGAAGAAGACCTTCTCGTTCTCGTTGGCGCCGACTCCCTCGCCCGCCGCGGCCTTCGGCGCCAGCTCCGCGATCTGCTCGTTGTAGGCGTCGCCGCCGGAGATCGCCTTGTCGAAGATCGACGGGTTCGAGGTGAGGCCGGTGACCGAGAGGTCGCGGATGTAGCCCTCCAGCACCCCTTCGCGCAGCATCGGCCGGGTGATGTTGTCGAGCCAGAGGCTCTGGCCCAGTTCGTGCAGGCGCTGCGTCGGCTTCATCTCGAGCCTCCTAAATCGTTGATTTGGCCGCCTGCTCGGCGACCTCGCGCGCCACCTTGGTGACGTTGTCGACGGTGAACCCGAACTCGGCCTCGACGTCCGCGAACGGAGCCGACTGTCCAAAGGTACTCATACCCATGATCGCGCCCTTCCTACCGACGTAGCGCTCCCAGCCAAGGGGCGAGGCCTCCTCGACCGCGACCCGGGCGGTGACGTCCGGCGGCAGCACCTCGTCGCGGTAGGACTGGTCCTGCTTCTCGAAGATCTCCCAGCAGGGAAGGCTGACGACGCGGCTGCGGATCCCCTCCCCGGCCAGCCGCTCGTGGGCGCCGAGGGCGAGCTGGACCTCGCTGCCGGTGGCGATCAGGATCAGCTCCGGGTCGCCGCCCTCGGAGTCGGCAAGGACGTAGCCGCCGCGCTGGACGCCCTCGGCCGAGGCATATTTGGAGCGGTCGAAGACCGGCACGTTCTGGCGGGTCATCACCATCGCCACCGGGCAGTGGCTGCGGTCGAGGGCGATCTTCCAGGCCTCGACCACCTCGTTGGCGTCGGCGGGGCGGATCACGTCGAGGTGCGGCATCGCCCGCAGGCCGGCGAGCTGCTCGACCGGCTGGTGGGTCGGGCCGTCCTCGCCGAGGCCGATCGAGTCGTGGGTGAAGAGGTGGACGACCGGGAGCTCCATCTGGGCCGAGAGGCGGATCGCGGCCTTGCCGTAGTCGGAGAAGGTGAGGTAGGTCGACCAGAGCGGGCGCAGCTTCGCCGTTGACATCCCGCTGCAGGCCGCGGCGGCGGCGTGTTCGCGGATCCCGAAGTGGACCTGGCGGCCGTCGTAGCTGCCCGGCTCGTACTGGTCGGCGTCGCTGAGGCGAACGGAGGTCGAATCGGTGAGGTCGCAGGACCCGGCGATCAGCCACGGGATCCGCTCGGCGATCGCGTTCTGGACCTTGTTCGAGGCCTTGCGGGTCGCCAGGCCCTTCTCTTCGTCGGCCTCGAAGCTCGGCAGCTCGGCGTCCCAGTCGTCGGGCAGGGCGCGCCGCTGCATCATCTCCAGCTCGGCCGCCTTCTCGGCGTTGCCGCTCTTGAACTCGTCGAACCTCTCGACCCAGGCCGAGTGCGCCTCGGCGCCGCGCCTGCCGATCACCTCGTCGAAGCGCTCGCGGACGCCGTCGGGGACCAGGAACTTGGCGTCCTTCGGCCAGCCGTAGGCCTCCTTGGTCAGTTCGATCTCCTCATCGCCGAGCGGTTCGCCGTGGGCGGACTCGGTGTCCTGCTTGTTCGGCGACCCCCAGCCGATGTGGCTGTCGACGACGATCAGGGTCGGCCGTCCGGTCTCGGCCTTGAACTCGTCGAAGGCTTTGCCGAGCAATCCCGTGTCGTTGGCGTCGCCGACCCGCAGCACGTTCCAGCCGTAGCCCTCGAAGCGGCTGAGGACGTCGTCGGAGAAGGCGAGGGCGGTGTCGCCGTCGATCGAGATGTGGTTGTTGTCGAAGATCCAGCAGAGGTTGTCGAGCTTCAGGTGCCCGGCCAGGGAGGCGGCTTCGTGGGAGATCCCCTCCTGCAGGCAGCCGTCGCCCGCCAGCGCGTAGACGTCGAAGTCGAAGAGCTCGGGACCGTAGGTCGCGCCGAGCCACTTCGAGGCCATCGCCATCCCGGTCGAGGTGCCGACGCCCTGCCCGAGCGGCCCGGTCGTCGTCTCCACGCCGGTCGTCCAGCGGTACTCGGGGTGGCCGGGGGTGCGCGACTTCAGCTGGCGGAAGCTTTCGATCTCCTCCAGCGAGCAGGCCGGCTCGTCGGTGACGTTGTAGTCCTCGTCGACCTTGCGAACGCCGGTGAGGAAGAGCATCGAGTACAGGAGCATCGAGGCGTGCCCGGCCGAGAGCACGAAGCGGTCGCGGTTCGGCCAGATCGGGTTCGCCGGGTCGTAGCGCAGGTGGTTCTGCCAGAGCTCGTAGGCGACGGGAGCCAGCGACATCGGCGTCCCGGGGTGCCCCGAGTTCGCCTTCTGGACGGCGTCCATCGAGAGGGTGCGGATCGTGTTTATGGCGAGCTGATCGATGTCCTGAGTCATGGAGACCGATCCTAGATGTTGGCCTCCCTCCGCAGCCGGCCGAGGCTCAGGGCTCGATCCGGCTGACGGTCCCGTCTCCGTTATTTGCGACCCAAACCGCGCCGCCGCCGACCGCGACCGCGCCGGGTTCGGGCCCGACCTGGATCGGCGCCCCTTCGACCTCGCCGCTCTCGACGTCGATCCTGCGCACCGCACCGTCCTCGCGGTCGGCGACCCAGACGGCGCTGGTGCCGCCGTCGATGCCGCCGGGGTGCCCCTCGACCTCGATCCGTTCGACGACCCGGAGCGAGAGCGGGTCGAGCTTGGAGACGAAGCCGCCGCGGCTGCTCGCCACCCAGACGTAGCCGCCGGCCACGGTCACCCCGGCCGGGCCGCCCCCGACCCTGATCGGGTCGCTGGTGGCGAGCGTCGTCGGCGCAATCCGGCGGACGACGTTGGCGTCCGCGACCGTGGCCCAGAGGCTTTCGGCGCCCCAGGCCAGCCGCAGGCCGGATGCCTGGGGCGGCAGGCCGCGGCCGTTGCGGGCGATCTCGCCGGCTTCGGCGTTCACCGCCGTGATCCCCTTGCCGCCCTCGTCTGCGACCCAGACGCGCTGGCCGCCGAGGGCGATCGGGCCGGGCTCGCCGGGCAGCGGGATCCGCTTCAGGACCTTGCCGCTGAAGGGGTCGAGGCGCAGCAGCCGGCCCCGCCCCGGGTTCGTCACCCAGGTCCACTTGCCGCCGACGGCGACCCCCGCGACCCCCTTCCCCACCTCGTGCGGGCTGCCGACGACCTCCCCGCTCCCGGGATCGAGGCGCGTCACAGTGCCGTCCTTTTCGCTCGTCACCCAGACCGCCTTCGGCCCGGCGTCTAGCCGCAGCGGCGGCGTCCCCACCTTGACCGGCGCCGAGACTTCGGGCCCGTCGTCGCCGAACAGCAGGAGGAGGACGGCCGCCGCCACCGCGGCGAGGAAGATCGCGACGCCGGCGAGGATCCAGGCCGTCGCCCGGCCGCCGAAGCGGCCGAAGAAGCCGCGCGGGGGGTTGGGGACGGTGCTGCGCTCGCTGCGGTCCTCCGAGAGGATGGCAGTCGGCCGCACCTCCGACCCCGCTGCCGCGCGGGCGGCGGCGATCAGGGCGCCGGCGGTCGCATAGCGCTCGCCCGGCTCCTTGGCGACCGCACGCCGGATCGCCGCCTCCACCCCCTGAGGCATCTGCGGGGGCGTGTCGGCTTCCTCGCGTTGGAAGGGCGGGATCCCGGTGATCGCCTCGTAGAGGACGCAGCCGAGCGAGTAGACGTCGGCTGCCGGCCCGATCGAGTCCCCGCGCCACTGCTCCGGCGACATGTACTGGGCCGTGCCGACGACCGAGGCGCTGGAGGCGGCGCCGCTCTCGCCCACCGCTTTGGCGAGGCCGAAGTCCGAGAGGTAGGCGCGGTCGCCTTCGATGAGGATGTTGTGCGGCTTGACGTCACGGTGGACGATGCCGGCGGCATGGGCGGCGTCGAGCGCGTCGGCGACCTGGGCGAGGTACCCGATCGCGCGCGCGGGCGGCAGCGGCCCGTCGCGGTCGATCAACCGCCGCAGGTCGCCGCCCCGCACCAGCCGCATCGCCACGATCAGCTCACCGTCGACCTCGCGCGAGTCGTAGACCGGGACCACGGCGGGGTGGTCGAGCCGGGCGGCAAGGCGGGACTCGCGCAGGAAGCGCTCGCGGAAGCCGCGGCGGTCGACCAGCTCGCGGGCGATCACCTTCAGCGCCACCGGCCGCTCGAGCCCGAGGTGGGTGGCGCGGTAGACGACGCCCATGCCGCCGCGCGCGATCTGCTCTTCGATCCGGTAGCCGGCGACCTCATTACCAATCGAAAAATCCCCCACCCGGCCGTTATAGCCGGATGGGGGACGGGAACGCCGACTGGTCGCTGCGGCGCAGGGGAGCTTGTTACCGGCGCTGCGGGACCGGCTGCCAGTCGATCACCGGGCCGAGGACGGTGCCTTCGCCTTCGTCGAAGTCGTAGCCGGAGGCGAGCTGGCCGGCGTGGCGGGTTTCGACGTTGATCGAGACCAGCTGCTGTTCGTCCTCGGCCTGGACGAAGGCGGCGACGCGCTTGCCGTCGGAGGAGAAGACAGAGCTCGTCGTCGACTGGTCCGGCAGCGTGCTCAGCTTGCGGGCTTTGCCCGGGCCGATCTTCTTCGCCCAGAGGCCCTGAGCGCGGCGGAAGATCAGCAGCTTCCCGTTCGGCGAGACGTCTTCGACGTAGGCGGATCCGACGCCGGCGACCTGCGGCTTGGGCCGGGTGCCGTCACGGCGCATCGTGTAGATGTCGGCGTAGGCGGCCGGGCCTTCGCTGCTCTCGCCGCGGCTGTAGATGACACCGCCGGCGAAGAAGCGCGGCGCGAACTCGTCGACACCTGACGTTTTCGTCAGGCGGGCGATGCCGGAGCCGGTCGGCCGGATCGAATAGACGTCGTCGTTGCCTCCTTCGGCGCCGGCGGCGGTGCGGACGAAGACGATCGTCTTGCCGTCGGGCGAGAAGGCGGCGTCGTGGTCGTTGCCGCCGCTGGTCAGCGCCCGAAGGCCGCCGCCGGTGGCACCGACGGTGTAGAGGCTGGCCGGCCCGCCGAGTGCACCGCGCCGCTCGAAGACGACGTATTTGCCGCTGGGGGCGATCTTCGGCAGCGAGTCGACCTCAGGACCGCTGGTCAGCTGCCGCTGGCCGGAGCCGTCGGGCCGGACCGAGTAGATGTCGCCGCCACGGGCGAAGGCGATCGTGCGCCCGTCCGGCGAGAAGTTCGGTTCGGTGTCGGTCGGGTCTTCGGTCAGCTGGTTGAGGTGGCCCTCCTTGACGGCGAAGAGCCCGCCTTTGGCGGCGCCTTCGACGGTCGAGGCTTTGGAGAAGACGACCGCGCCCGTGTTGGACGCCGCCGAGGCCGCTGCCGGAACCATGAGGGCGAGCAGCGCGGACAGTGCGATCAGGGTCTTCTTGAACATCGGATTGCTCCTTTCGCGAGCAGTCGGTGACTTGATGCACCAATGCTCGGATCCGAAGCCGTGCCGGCCAATGACAGCCGCGCCACCCACCGGGCCATGGGTGGCCCGGTGGGAGTCGCTACCAGCCGAGGACGGACCCGATGCTGGTCTGCACCGGGCCCGGTTCTTCCCGTTCCCAGGTCTCGATCGCGCCTTGGCCGATGCCGGTGCTGACGTCGATTGACGTCAGCAGGTAGAAGGGCGAGACTTCGCTGCTGGTGTTGGCGAAGGTCCCGGCGACCCTGCGGCCGTCCGGAGCGAAGACGAGGTTTTCGCTGCTCTGCGAGGAGAGGCGGTGGGCGCGCGCCCAGCTTCCCGACGACAGCAGCCTCTTCTTCCAGATGCCGTTGCTGTTGAAGAGCAGCAGGCGTCCATCCGGGGAGACCGCGCCGACGCGCGAGTTGCTCTTGCGCCTGACCAGCAGCCTCGCCTTGCCTCCGTAACGTGGGATCGAAAAGATGGCGAGGGGGGTGTGGATCGCGTTCCGGCGCTGGAAGACGATGCCGTGGGCGACGTACCGGGGGTGCAACTCGTCCCGGCGAGTCCGCGTGAGGCGGGTGAGGCCGTCGGTGGAGGGCCGGATCGAGAAGAGCTCGGCGTTGCCGTCGAATTCGCCGCCGGCCGGCCCCGGCAGCCCCCGCACGAAGACGATCAGGCGACCGTCGGGCGAAAAGGAGGGTTCGAAGTCGTCCCCCGGTCCGCTGGTCAGCTGCCGCGGCTCGCCGCCGGTCAGGTAGACGGTAAAGAGATGGCGCGGCTCCCCCAAGGCACGGCGGCGGGTGAAGAGGACGTAGGCCCCGCCAATGGCGGGAGAGATCTGCGGCCGTTCGTCGAGATCCGGGCCGCTCGTCAGCTGGCGCTGGTCGGAGCCGTCCGCGTTCATGGCATAGATGTCGCCGTCCCGGACGAAGACGATCTCTTCGCCGCTCCGTGAGACGCTCGGTTCCCTGTCCCCGGGGTGGAAGGTGAGCTGCCGACGTTGACCGTTGCCGGCTGCATAGAGCCCACCCCATTCGCGCTGCGGCCGCCCTTCTCCCGGCCATTCCGACTGCGTTTTCGAGTAGACGAGCGGGCGCGGCGGGGCCGCCGGGGCCGCCGCAGCGAGCAGCAGCGAGCTGAGGAGGAACAGGAAGGCGAAGGCGATCGGGTTGCGGCGCATGGTGCAGCTGAAACACCCGGCCGCAGTGGTTGGAGCGGTGCTCAGCGTGGCCGGTCGAGGCCGAGCTCGATGACGCGGGCGGCGATCTGGCGGGGCCGATCGCGGCCGGCGTCGCCGGGGACGTCGAGCTTGGCGGCGAGGGCGTCGAGGCGGCGCTGGGCGGTGCGCTCGGAGACGTGGAGCTCGGCGGCGATCTCCGCCCGGGTGGCGGGGCGGCCGGCGAAGGCGCCCTCGCTGCGGTAGGGGGCGACGAGGGCGGCGGCCGTCGCCCGCTCCTCCTCGCTGAGGGCGACGGAGGGCTCGCCGGCGGCGACGGTGGCGCCGACCGGGGTCACCGATCCCGTCTTCACTTCGAGGCGGTGGCCGCCGACGATCAGGGTGTCGCCGTCGCGCAGGCGGCGGGGCCGGTCCAGCGGCTCGCCGTTGAGCGCGGTGCCGTTGCGGCTGTCGAGGTCGGTCGCCATCAGCACGTCGCCGCGGCGCTCGATCTCCAGGTGGTTCCAGGAGACCGCCTCGTCTCCGAGCACGACGTCGGCCTCGGGCGAGCGCCCGACCACGGTCCGCTCCCCCGCCAGGGCGACGGAGTGCGGCGCCTCACCGCTGGATGAGATCCAGAGTCGCGGGTCCATTCGCCGAGATTAGATCGGCGACGGGACGATTCCCCTACATATAGGGATATTTTCGGCCCGTCGGCCGGTTAGTAGCGGTAGTGATCTGGCTTGAAGGGGCCCTCGACCGGGACGCCGAGGTAGGCGCTCTGCTCGGGGGTCAGCTCGGTCAGCTCGACGCCGAGCGCCGCCAGGTGCAGGCGGGCGACCTTCTCGTCGAGGTGCTTGGGCAGCACGTAGACGTTGGGCTCGCCGCCGTATTTGTCCTCGCGCTTCCCGAAGAGCTCGATCTGGGCGATCACCTGGTTGGTGAAGGAGTTCGACATCACGAAGCTCGGGTGCCCGGTGGCGTTGCCGAGGTTCAGCAGCCGGCCTTCGGAGAGGACGATGATCGAGCGGCCCTCGGAGAACTTCCACTCGTCGACCTGCGGCTTGATCGTGATCCGCTCGGCGCCGGAGCCTTCCAGCGCGGCCATCTCGATCTCGTTGTCGAAGTGGCCGATGTTGCCGACGATCGCGTTGTGCTTCATCCGCCGCATGTGGTCGAGGGTGATGATGTCCTTGTTGCCGGTGGCGGTGACGAAGATGTCGGCGGTCTCGACGACTTCCTCGAGCTTGCGCACCTCGTAGCCCTCCATCGCCGCCTGCAGGGCGCAGATCGGGTCGATCTCGGTGACGATCACGCGGGCGCCCTGACCGCGCAGGGAGTCGGCGCAGCCCTTGCCGACGTCGCCGTAGCCGCAGATGACGGCGACCTTGCCGCCGATCATCACGTCGGTGGCGCGGTTGATCCCGTCGACCAGCGAGTGGCGGCAGCCGTAGAGGTTGTCGAACTTGGACTTGGTGACGGAGTCGTTGACATTGATCGCCGGGAAGAGCAGGTCGCCGGTCTCGGCCAGCTGGTAGAGCCGGTGCACGCCGGTCGTCGTCTCCTCGGTGACGCCCTTGATGCCGGCCGAGGCGCGGGTCCAGCGCTGCGGGTCCTCCTCGAGCGAGCGCTGCAGCGTCTGCAGGACGATCTTGAACTCCTCCGACTCGGCTGAGTCGGGATCCGGGACGGCGCCGGCCTTCTCGAACTCGACCCCCTTGTGGACGAGCAGGGTGGCGTCGCCGCCGTCGTCGAGGATCATGTTCGGGCCCTGTCCGTCGGGCCACATCAGCGCCTGCTCGGTGCACCACCAGTACTCCTCCAGGGTCTCGCCTTTCCAGGCGTAGACGGGGATGCCGGCGGCGGCGATCGCGGCGGCGGCGTGGTCCTGGGTGCTGAAGATGTTGCAGCTGGCCCAGCGCACCTCGGCCCCGAGGGCGACCAAGGTCTCTATAAGGACCGCGGTCTGGATCGTCATATGGAGGGAGCCGGTGATCCGCGCGCCTTTCAGTGGCTGGGCGGTGCCGTACTCCTCGCGGGTCTGCATCAGGCCGGGCATCTCCACCTCGGCGAGGGAGATCTCCTTGCGGCCGAAGTCGGCGAGGCCGATGTCGGCGACCTTGTAGTCCTGGGTGTCGGTTGCGGTTGCGGTGCTTGAAGTCATTTGGGCAATGTAGCGTGCCGGTCGTGAGTGCTGCGGACACGGAGAAGCGGCTCGCCGCGGAGGCGGCGGCGGAGCTGGTCGAGAGCGGGATGACGGTCGGTCTCGGCACCGGTTCGACGGTTGCCCACCTGCTGCCGGCGCTCGCCAGGCGCGGCCTCACCGGGATCCGCTGCGTCGCCACCTCGGTCGCGACCGAGGACCAGGCCCGCGAGCTGGGGATCCCGGTCGAGGAGTTCGACAGCCTCGCCCGTCTCGACATCGCGATCGACGGCACCGACGAGGTGACGCCCGACGGCTGGCTGATCAAGGGCGGCGGCGGCGCCCACCTGCGCGAGAAGGTCGTCGCCGCGGCGGCCGAGCGCTTCGTCGTCGTCTGCGATTCGAGCAAGCCGGTCGACGCCCTGCGGGGGCCGGTGCCGCTGGAGCTGTTCGGCTTCGGGGCGGCCTCGACGCTGGAGCGGCTCGGCGGCGACGTCGAGCTGCGTGACGCCCCGCGCAGCCCCGACGGCGGCGTCATCGCCGACTACCGCGGCCCCGGCCTCGACGACCCGGCGGCGCTGGCGGCGCGCCTGGAGGCCGACCCGGGGGTCGCCGCGCACGGCCTCTTCCCCCCCGATATCGTCAGCGACGTCTACGTCGGAAGGGGAGACGCCGTCGACCGCACCAGCTTCAGTTGATCCAAAGGAGGCTCCCCAGATGACCGACTTCAGCGCCCTGGCGATCGCCGGCCGCGTCGCCACCCCCGCCGACTCCGACTGGGACCAGGCCCGGCAGGCCTGGAACCTCGCCGCCGACCAGAACCCGCGCGCTGTCGCCTTCGCCGAGAGCGCCGAGGACATCGTCGCCGCGGTCCGCTTCGCGGTCGAGAACGGGCTGCGGGTCTCCGGGCAGGCGACCGGCCATGGCGCCGTCGCACTCGGCTCGCTCGAGGACGCGATCCTGGTCAAGACCGAGCGGATGCGCGGGATCGAAGTCGATCCGGGGGCGCAGACGGCACGGGTTGAGGCCGGCGTCCTTTCGGTCGAGCTGGCCGAAGCCGCCCAAGAGCACGGGCTCAGCGGCCTGCCGGGATCGTCCCCCGATGTCGGCGTCGCCGGCTACCACCTGGGCGGCGGCCTCAGCTGGTTCGGGAGGCAGTACGGCTTCGCCTGCAACCGGGTGCGGGCGGTCGAGCTGGTCACCGCCGACGGCGAGGCGCGTACGGTCGACGCCGAGAACGAGCCCGACCTCTTCTGGGCGCTGCGCGGCGGGGGCGGCGACTACGCGCTCGTCTCGGCGCTGCACATCGATCTCGTCCCCGTCGCCGACGCCTACGCGGGCGCGTTCCTCTTCCCGGGTGCAGTCGGCGCCGAGGCCGTCCGCATCTGGCGGGATTGGGCCGCGGGGGCAGGCGAGAACGTCACCTCGGTCGTCCGCTTCCTGCGCCCACCGGACATCCCGGACGTTCCCGAGCCGCTCCGCAACACGCCGCTGCTGACGATCGACGGCGCCTGCATCGGCAGCCGTGAGGAGGGCGAGGCCGCCTTCGCGCCGCTGCTGGAGATCGGCGAGCCGATGATGAGCACCTTCGACCAGGTCCAGCCGGCGGCGCTCTGCCGGATCCACATGGACCCCGAGCAGCCGGTCCCCGGCCTCGGCCATCACCGGGTCCTGCGCGAGCTCCCGGACGAGGCGATCGACGTTTTCGCCTCGATGTCCGGCGGCGATTCCAGGACGCCGCTGCTGCTGACCGAGATCCGCCAGATGGGCGGCGCCCTCTCGCGGCCCGCCGAGAACGGCGGCGCCCTCTCCCACCTCGACGCCCAGTTCGCGATGTTCGGGATCGGGATGCCGATGACGCCGGAGCTGGGCGAGGCGATCGAAGGCCACCACGACCGCCTGCACGAGGCGATGGAGCCCTGGGCGGCGGACGGCGGCTACTTCAACTTCGCCGAGCGGCCCTGCGAGGCCGACGCGATCCTCCCCCCCGACGTCTGCGCCCGCCTCTCCGAAGTGAAGCGCCGGTACGACCCCAACGGCTGCATCCTCGGCAACCACGCGGTCTCGCTGGATCCAGCTGTCTGAGCCAAATCAGCCGGTAACTGCCTCGTAGTGGTACTCTGTACCCACTATGGCCTACGTTGTGGCGACCAAGCCAGGGCGTTTCGAGGTGCGGGAGTCGGTCAGCACCGCCAGCGGCCCGCGGAGCCGCACCCTTGCCAGCTTCCGTGAGCTGACCGACGAGGTGGTCGAGAAAGTCCAGGCGCGGGCTGAGAAGCCTCCTGCCGCCGAGGAGCTGGCCCGCCTGTCGCTCAAGGCGGGAGCACCGATCCGGGGATCCGAGCTGGACGAGGCGGCAAGGGAGACGCTGCGATTGATGGCCAACGGGAAGCGCCCCGACCCGATGCTGCGCCAGCTGCTTTTGGACGCCCTTGCCGACGAAGACCTCAGCGATCAGCCAGCTACTTCACGAGGCAAGGTCTCAGACGCAGCGCGGGCGGCGACCCAATGGATCGGCGTCGGCGTCGAGGAACGGGGCGCTGCCCTCCGCGAACTGCTCGAGCTGGCAGATGCCCTGCCGGTCAGGCTGCGCCCACACGAGATCGGCTTCCCACGACTGAAATCGACCTAGCCATGGCCGAGCGGCAGCCCGACTATCGCCCCGAGGATGCCCCCTCCCTGCCTGACAAGGTGACCGCGATCCACCGGGCGCTGGAGAAAGCCAAGGTCCCCCACGCGATCGGAGGCGCCCTTGCACTTGCTTACTACGCGGAGCCGCGGGCGACTATCGATGTCGACGTCAACGTCTTCGTCCACACCGACCAGTGGCCCGCTATCCGCGATGTCCTTGCACCTCTAGGGGTCGACGTCGGGGTCGACGAAAAGGAGCTGAACCGTGACGGCCAGGTCCGCCTCTGGTGGGGCCGTAACCCCGTCGACCTCTTCTTCTCTTACGACCCTTTTCACGATGAGATGCGCAACGGAGCCCGCAAGGTGCCGTTCAACGGAACCACCATTCCGATCCTGGCTCCAGAGCACCTCGCCGTCTGCAAGGCGATGTTCGACCGCCCGAAGGACTGGCTCGACATCGAACAGATGCTCGTCGCCACCTCCCCCTTCAATTTGGAGGAAGTCAAGGACTGGCTAGAGCGAATGGTTGGGCAGGAGAACCCGCGGATGGGCAGGTTGCGCGAGATAGAGTCGAGCCTCGCGGCGAAGTGAATTAGCCTGCAGCCGCCTCGTCGGCAACGACCAGCATCTGCTCGTTTCTCACCCGACCCGCGGGGATCGACTTGTCGCCGGCGAGGAGCTTCTGCAGAGGCTCGCGCTTGTCGGAGCCGGTGACGAGCCAGAGGATCCGGCGGGCTTCGGCGAGGGCGGGGTAGGTGAGGGTCATGCGGAGGTGGTCCTGGTAGGCCTCGCCGGTCATCGCGACCCGCCGGTCGGTCACCTCGAGCACGGGGTCGCCGGGGACGAGGGAGGCGGTGTGGCCGTCGGGGCCGAGGCC
>DATMBY010000129.1:0-7921 GCA_035558995.1 Solirubrobacterales bacterium | reverse complement strand
CACTTCCCCAAGCCCCCAAACGAGACTGAAGAGGTGTTTTCTTCGCATGGCTGAGAGCAAGAGCAACGGCAGCAAATCGAAAACGCAGGCGAAACGAGCCACCACCGAAGCGAAAAAGTCCGCGGTCAAAACCGCCAAAGCTTCGAAACGCGCCGCGACCAAGACGGCCGTCGCCGAGAAGAACCAGGTCCAGGCCGTCGTCGAGAGCGCCGTCGACGTCCCTGTCGGCGCCGTCCTCGCGGTCAGCGACCGGGTCAGCGAGCTGGTCGAGCCCTGGACCGACCGCAGCAAGGCCGAGCGGCAGATCAAGAGCTACCGCAGCAACCTGCGCAAATCGCTGAAAAGGACCGAGCGCCGGGGCAGCACCGCCCGCCGCAAGGCGATCAGCGAGGCCCGCAAGACCCGCAACCAGGTCGAGCGCGAGGCCCGCAACCGCCGCCGCAACGTCGAGACGACGCTGAAGCGGAACCGCAGCGAGGTCGAGCAGCGCGTCCGCAAGGCGATCGAGGAGCAGACCTCCCGCGCCACCGGCGTCGTCGGCACCGTCAGCAGCCAGCTGGCTTCGATCCGCTAGAGGAGGCACAGCACGCGGCGCGGATGCGCCACCTCAAAGAGCCCCACATGGCACCACCATGCGGGGCTCTTTTCGTCGGCGCCCCGCTTGGTGCTGAGCGCCCTCTCAGCGACCGGTAACGGTCACAGGCCGCGAGGCGCTCGGCTCATAGGGCCAGCCCTCGCGGCCTTTTACGTAGGCGCGGAACTGGAAGCGGACGCCGCGGCTGTCGTCGTCGCTGAAGCGATAGGCGTAGCGGAAGCGGCCGCGGGGGTCGGTCTCGACGGTGCGGAACTCCGACCAGGCGGCTCCGCGGTAGCGGAACTGCAGCTCGACGGGCAGCTTCGCCCCAGCGCCGGGCGCGGTTCCCCTGGCCAGGACCTTGCCCCCGAAGATCACCGGTCGCCCGCCGACCTTTGCGGTCGCGGCTGACGCACGGAAACGGATCTGCGTCTTCGCGGTCACCCGGCCCGCCGGCGCCGTGGCCCGGCTGAGCACCCGGGTGCCGGCGAAGCTGGCGGAAACCTCCCGGCTCGGCCCCCGACGAAGGCGGAGCGAGAAGGTCCCGTCGGGGTGGGTGCGAACGACGGTGGTCCGGCTCGCAGGCACGGCACCGTCAGCGAAGGTCTCGCCGATCGCGACCTCCTGTCCAGCCAGCGCTCCGCCGCCCGCTCGCCGCAGCCGCCCGCTGAGGTGGAGGCCGGAACGTTCGGCGTTCAGCGCCACCGGGGCCTTCAACGGGTTGACAAGGACCATCCTGCCGCCGCGGGCACGGTCGGTGCCGCTGCCGCCGTTGCCGGCGACGTCGAAGCCGTTGGCGAGGAACTCGTACTTCCCCTTCGGGTAGTCGTCGGAGCTCCAGCGGGCGATCAGGCGGTTGCCCTCGACCCGCGTCGGCAGCTGCTCGAAGCGGGCGCGGGTCCCGGCCAGGCGCAAGGCGATCGCGCCTCGGGTCCGGCTCGGGCCCGACAGCGCGTCCGTGACCGTCGCTTCGATCCGCTCGGGATCGGCCGGGTCCTGGGCGGGGGCGAAGCGGACCTCCGGCGGCGTTTCGTCGATCCGCACGAGGGCGGTCTGCGGCGGCGGCGCCTGCGGGGATCCTCCGGCGACGTTGCCGGCGGCATCGCGGGCGTAGAAGGCGACGGTGTGGACGCCGCTGCCGCCGACCCAGGCGGTCGCGGTGTCGCCCGCCGCGACGGTGGGCGCGCCGCCGTCGATCGCAATCGCCGTGAATGGCCCGGTCGGCCCTGCCGCCGCCATGCCCGAGAGCGGATCCGACGCCTGCGCCGTCAGCCTCACCGGGCCGGCGCTCCAGCCGTCCGGGACCCCGATCAGCGAGATCTGCGGCACCGTCGCATCGACCTCGAACACGACGGTGCGCGGCGGCGAGGCGACCCCGGCGCCGGAGACCGCGACGACCCGGGCATAGGTGATCCCCTCGGGCAGGGTTCCGAGAGAGACGGAGTCATCGTCGATTCCGCCGCCCGCATCGATCTCGCCCACCTCGCAGAGGCCGGGTCTCGCGCAGGGGTAGCTGCCGCCGCCGCGATCGAGGGAGATCGCGTAGCCGCGGATGCCCGAGAGCGGCGACGGCGGCGCCGGGTGCCCTATGTCGAGCCTGGCCCCCTCGGTCCCGAGCAGCCAGCGCGCCGGCGCCTGCGGCTGCGGCGGCGAGGGCGGGACGTCGTCGAACCGCAGGAAGGTCGAGCTGCGCCGCAGCACGTGCCCTTCGGCGTCCTGGAGCCAGCCTTCCAGTGTGTAGGAGCCGGGGACGGGAGGAACTTCCTGGCGGTCCACCAGATCGAGCATCGACCTTTCGACCAGCGGTTCCAGCTGGTTTCCCCCTTCGTCTCTCAGGCGGTAGATCGCCTTGACCGCTCCCGGCGCGGTGCCGGGAAGCTGCTGGGGAACGATCGAGAACTCATTGTCGGCTTGCCACCCTTCCTCTGCCGCCGCCTGCCCGTCGAAGGCGAAGACGGGAGCAAGTCCGGCCAGGACCGAAGCGACCGCCAGAGCCAGATTCCGGCCGAAGGCGCTCACGGCCCGAACTCCCCGGCGGGGCTGTCTCCGGCTGAGCTCGCCACCGGCGCGGGCGCGGGTTCTGGTTCCGGTACGGGCGGCGGTTCGTATTCGACGGTTTCGTTGCTGACGACCGGGGCCGGTTCGGCGGCGGGTTCGCTTTCAGCGGGCGGGGCGGCAGCCTTCGGCGTGGCCGGATCTGGGGACTCCGGCTGGGGCGCGGGAGGCGGTGCCGGCTCGTAGTTCACCTTGGCGAGCGGGGCACGGCGTTCCGGCGCTTTCGTCACCTGCCGCTCCAGCCGCGGGGGGCGCTCGTGCTCGGCGGCCAGAGGCGAGGGGACGAGACCGCCCGCGACGCAGGCCGCCCCGCCGGCGGCGGCGCCGACGCAAAGCGCCGCCACCTGCGCCACACCCGCGAGTCCGGTTCCACCGATGCCGCTCCCGCCCGCCGCCCCCGACCCCGAGCCGCCGCCCCCGAAGCGCCGCGCCAGCTCGCCGACGGCGTCGTGGACCCTTTCCCAGAGGGATCGGTGCAGCGGCAGGACCGGGCCGAGGGCCACCGCGGCCGCCGGGGCCGCCCGGTAGGCGCGCAGGGTCGCCCGGCAGTGGGCGCAGGCGCGGAGGTGGGCCCGCAGCTCGGCGACCTCGGCCGCCGTCACCTCGCCGTCGCAGAAGGCCGAGATCAGCGGCTTCATCTCCCGGCAGCGTTCGCCTCCCTCGCTGCGCGCGACCATCCGCCGGAAGCGCTCACGCCCCTCGGCGAGCGAGCGGTTGATTTTCGTCGCGCTGAAGCCGGTGATCTCGCCGATCTCCACGTAGGAGTAGCCGTGCGCCAGCAGCGACAGGGCCCGCAGCTCGTGCGGCTTCAGCGCTCCCAGCGCCTCGCGGCTGCGGGCGACCCTCTCCTCGCGCTCGGCGCGCTCCGGCGGGCCGTCGGTCTCGGTGGGGAGGAGGTTGACCCAGTCCTCCATCCCGGGCTCGGGGTCGAGGGCGGCCGGGCCGGCGAAGATGCGCTCCCGCTCTCGCCGCAGCGCCATCGCCTCGCGCTTGACGACCGTCTGCATCCACTTGATCAGGTGCCGCGGGTCCTCGCCGGGGGCTTTGCGGAGGAGGATCTCGAGGCTGCGCTGGAGCGCTTCCTCGGCGTCGTCATGGCAGAGCGAGAAGCGGCGCGCGGTCCGTCGCAAAGTCGTCTCGTTCTGCGCGTAGGTCTCCACAGCGGCTCGCTTACGGGCAGCGTCTTTTTCCACCGGTCGATCTCCCCCTGCTGGTTCAGCTCTTCGCATCGGACATTGCCAACGAGAGGTACGAATGGGGTATCTATCTCCCCCCGATTGGACGGATGCCTCAGTCGCAAAGCCCGGAAATTGCAGATCGGCTCCGAGGAACGTCCAAGCGGGGCGTGGGCCGGTAGGATCGCGGCGTGAGCACCTGCGTAGTCACCGGCGGCGCCGGCTTCCTCGGGTCCCACCTCTGCGAGCGGCTGCTCGGGGACGGGCACCGGGTGATCTGCATCGACAACCTCGAGACCGGGTCGTTGGAAAACATCGCCCACATCCGTGACGAGGCGTTCGAGTTCCGCAACATCGACATCACCGAGAAGGTCGACATCCCGGAGCCGGTCGACTTCGTCTACCACCTCGCCTCGCCGGCGAGTCCGATCGACTACCTGCGGCTGCCGCTGCACACGCTCAAGGTCGGCTCCCACGGAACCCACCACATGCTGGGGGTTGCGAAGTGGAAGCGCGCCCGCTTCCTGATCGCCTCGACCAGCGAGGTCTACGGCGACCCCGAGGTCCATCCCCAGAAGGAGGACTACTGGGGGCACGTGAACCCGATCGGGCCGCGCGGCGTCTACGACGAGGCGAAGCGCTACGCCGAGGCGCTGACGATGGCCTACCACCGCCAGCAGGGGGTCGACACGGCGATGGTCCGGATCTTCAACACCTACGGCCCGCGGATGCGCGCCCACGACGGCCGCGCGATCCCCACCTTCCTGCGCCAGGCGCTGCAGGACCGGCCGCTGACCGTCTTCGGCGACGGCAGCCAGACCCGCAGCTTCTGTTACGTCGACGACCTGATCGACGGCATCGTCCGCCTCGCCGAATCCGACGTCCACTCGCCGGTCAACATCGGCAACCCGAACGAGTTCACCCTGCTGGAACTGGCGAAGACGGTGATCGAGCTGACCGACTCCCGCTCGGAGATCGTCTACGAGGCGCTCCCCACCGACGACCCGAAGCAGCGCCGCCCCGACATCGGCCGCGCCCGCGACCTGCTCGGCTGGGAACCGAAGATCGCCCTCAACGAGGGCCTGCGCCGGACGATCGACCAAAGCGGCGTCGAGCGCCTCGTCGGCGCCAGCGACTGACGAAGCGCCACTAGAGCACGGCCCACGCGCCGGCTGGCGCAAAAAAGGGGCGGCCCGGAGGCCGCCCCCTCTCGCGATGCAGCGAGCTTGGTGAACTACTGGGCCTGGGCGGTGAAGGAGAAGTCGCCCAGCGGGTTGCCGGCGGAGATGTGATCTTTTTCGACTTTTTTCTCCGCCCCTTCTTTGGCGGCTTTTTGGACAGCTTCTTTTTCGGCCGGGTCAGCGCATTTTCCAGGGAGTTCGAAGCATCCTTTGGCGGTGAGAACCGCTTCAAGGTAGCCCTGGTAGACCTTGACGAAGCCCTCGAGCACTTCAGCCGAGATCGGCTGCAGAACCGCCGAGGAGCTGACGCTGACGGTGCGGGCCGCCGCGTCGGTGGTCACACCGGTGATGGTCAGGTCCGCGATCGAGCTGCGACCGAGGTTGCCGAGGTTGAGGCTGTCGCTGGCGTTGGATTTGGCGACGACTTCGACCGTCACGGTTTTGGCCGAGAGGTCGAGCCACATGTTGCCCAGCGTGATTTCGGTTTCCAGGAAGGAACCGTCGCCTTTGTCCAGTTTCTGCGTCAGCAGCAGGCCGCCGGCGGTCTGGACGACGCCCGCGGCGCCGCTGGGAGCGATCGTCCCCCCGGTGATCGGGAGTTCGTAGTTGCCCAGGCCTTTTTCGGTGGTCGGGGCGATGGTTTTCGCTTCCGTTTCGACGTCTTTCAGCTTCAGCAGCAATTCCTGGTTGGCTTTGAAGTTGACGTTGCCGCCAGGCAGGACGGTGACCGTTGCCGGCTGCTCTTCGGCCTTCGCCTTGCCGAGCAGCTTGTTGCCGACGAACGGCTTCTTGCCCTTCTTGAAGCCGAGCTTCTTGTTCAGCTGCTTGGCCGCAGCCTTGGTCAGCTTCATCTTCTTCACGGTCATGGAGACGCCGAACCCGGCGCGGGTGTAGGTCCAGCCCGCGAGGGTGGTCAGCTTCACCTTCTTGCCCGCGACCTTGCCGAAGAGGCCCTTCTTCTTCGTGTCGATGACGAGGGCCTTGACTGGAGCCTTCTTCTTGCCGTGCTTGAACTTGAGGCCGCCGCCGAGCTTGAGCGTGCCGGCGCCGGTGGTCGGGTCGACTTCGCCGCCGACGACGGGGAAGGTGGCCTTCTTGCCCTTCAGCTTCGCGGGCTTGATCTTGAGGATCTTCACGCCCTTCTTCTTCAGCGACTTGACGAAGCCGTTGTTGAGGGTGACGGTGGCCGATCCGGTTTCGACCGGGTCGGGTGCGGCAGAGGCGAAGGGAGCGAACGCCAGCAGCGCGAACAGCGCAGCCGCGAGAGCCGCCAAAGGCAGTTTCGTCCCCCGAGCCATCCGTGGCTGGGTTGCTTCAGTCATGTATGTGTCCTCCGTTGCTGCCGCCCCCTGCGGTGCCCTTAGGCGACTTACGGCGAGTTGACTTGTCTGAACAGCGTATTCCCGCTGTCCCCGCTTTTACAACCCTGCAAGCGGACCGATGTTCCGGTCTCCGCGTGACAGCAGGCGTCGGTCGTCCGCCGGCCCGCGCCCGAGGCCGCCGCCTCAATATCCTCCCGGGCGATGGCGATCAGCGACAGCTCCGGCGCCCAGGAGGCGCACCGCACGATCGCGCCGGTCGTCGGCCCCGACGACGAGCGCGTCTTCACCGACTCCGGGATCGAGATCAAGCCCCTATACGACGAGGGCGACGTTGCCCCTGGCCTGGAGGAGCGGCTCGGCGAGCCCGGTGAGCCTCCGTTCACCCGCGGCATCCACGAGGGGATGTACCGGGACCGGCTCTGGACGATGCGCCAGTACGCCGGCTTCGCCTCCCCCGAGGACACCAACGAGCGCTACCGCTACCTGATCGAGCACGGCTCGACCGGGCTCTCGATGGCCTTCGACCTGCCGACCCAGCTCGGCCGCGACTCCGACGACCCGCTCTGCCACGGCGAGGTCGGCCGCACCGGGGTCCCGATCGACACGATCGAGGACATGCGCATCTGCTTCGACCAGATCCCCCTCGACGGCGTCTCCACCTCGATGACGATCAACGCCCCGGCGGCGATCCTGCTGCTGCTCTACGAGCTGGTCGGCGAGGAACAGGGGGTGCCCTCCGAGAAGCTGCGCGGCACCGTCCAGAACGACGTGCTGAAGGAGTACATGGCACGCGGCAACTACATCTACCCGGCCGAGCCGACGATGCGGCTGACCACCGACATCTTCGAGTACTGCCACCAGAACGTGCCGAAATGGAACACGATCTCGATCTCCGGCTACCACATCCGCGAGAAGGGCTGCTCGGCTGTGCAGGAGGTCGCCTTCACGCTCTCCAACGCA
Organism: Solirubrobacterales bacterium; assembly: GCA_035558995.1. Classification (GTDB taxonomy): domain Bacteria; phylum Actinomycetota; class Thermoleophilia; order Solirubrobacterales; family 70-9; genus VAYN01. Next base: position 654 of record DATMBY010000129.1, on the reverse strand, counting down.
ATCGCCTACGTCGAAGCGGCGCTCGAGCGGGGATTGAAGATCGACGAGTTCGCGCCGCGGCTGGCCTTCTTCTTCAACGGCCACAACAACGTCTTCCAGGAGATCGCCAAGTTCCGGGCGGTGCGGCGGATGTGGGCGAAGATCGTCGGCGAGCGTTTCGGCGCCGAGAACGAGAGCTCGCAGAAAATCCGCTTCCACACCCAGACCGGCGGCGTCACCCTGCAGGCCCAGCAGCCCGAGGTGAACATCATCCGCGTCGCCCTGCAGGGCTTCGCGGCGGTCTGCGGCGGCACCCAGTCGCTGCACACGAACGGCTTCGACGAGGCGCTGGCGCTGCCGACCGAGCGCTCGGCCCGGATCGCCCTGCGCACCCAGCAGGTGATCGCCTACGAGTCGGGCGCCGCCGACACGGTCGATCCCTTCGCCGGCTCCTATTTCGTCGAGTCGCTGACCGACGAGATCGAACTGCGCGCCAAGGAGTTGATGGAGAAGGTCGAAGAGCTGGGCGGCTCGGTCGAGGCGCTGGAGTTCATGCAGCGCGAGATCGAGGAGTCGGCGCTGAGCTACCACGAGCGCTACAAGAGCGGCCAGGACGTGATCGTCGGCGAGCGTTTCGGCGCCGAGAACGAGAGCTCGCAGAAAATCCGCTTCCAC
>DATMBY010000128.1:0-2981 GCA_035558995.1 Solirubrobacterales bacterium | reverse complement strand
GCGGGTCATGCCGCCGACCAGGACGACGTGGTCGATCGCGCTGGGCTCGAGGCCCGCGTCGGCGAGCGCCTTCTTCGTGGGCTCGACCGTGCGCTTGAGGAGATCAGCCGTCAGCTCGTTGAGCTTCGCGCGCGTGAGCTGGAGGTCGAGATGCTTCGGGCCCTCCTGCGTCGCCGTGATGAACGGCAGGTTGATCTGCGTCGTCATCGTGGACGACAGCTCGATCTTCGCCTTCTCGGCCGCCTCGTACAGGCGCTGGAGCGCCATCGGGTCGGCGGCGAGGTCGATCCCCTGGTCCTTCTTGAACTCCGCGACCATCCAGTCGACGATCGCCTTGTCGAAGTTGTCGCCGCCAAGGTGGTTGTCCCCGTTCGTCGCCTTGACCTCGAACACGCCCTCGGCGAGCTCCAGGATCGAGACGTCGAAGGTGCCGCCGCCGAGGTCGAAGACGAGGATTGTCTGGTCGGCGTTCCCCTCTTTGTCGAGCCCGTAGGCGAGCGAGGCCGCGGTCGGCTCGTTGATGATCCGCTTGACCTCGAGCCCGGCGATCTTGCCGGCGTCCTTGGTCGCCTGGCGCTGGTCGTCGTTGAAGTAGGCGGGCACCGTGATCACGGCGCTGTCGACGGGCTCGCCGAGCTTCGCTTCGGCGTCGGTCTTCAGCTTCTGCAGGATCATCGCGCTGATCTCCGGCGGGCTGTACTGCCTGCCGCGCGCGTCGACCCGGACGTCGCCGTTGGGGCCGGCCTCGACCGTGTAGGGGACGATCGTCTCCTCCTCTTTGACTTCGGACTCCTTGCGCCCCATGAAGCGCTTGATCGAGAAGATCGTGTTCTCCGGGTTCATCACTGCCTGGCGTTTGGCGACGGTGCCGACGAGGCGCTCGCCGCTCTCGGTGAACGCGACGACCGACGGGGTGGTGCGCCCGCCCTCCGCGTTCTCCAGAACGGTGGGCTCGCCGCCCTCCATCACCGCCACGCACGAGTTGGTCGTGCCGAGGTCGATACCGATCGTCTTTGCCACTTTTCCGCCTACCTCCAGGTGGGTTGGGTTGTTGAAGCTCTAAAAATCTAAGTGGCAGTATGGCAGATCCCTGGAAATGTTCAAGGCGGGTTTTTCGGCTGCCCGGTGCAATTCCGATTCGTTCGCGCCCGAAGTGGGTTACACATAGAGCAGGCTGTGGGAGGCCAGAACCGACGAGGAGGAAGACTCTTGAACCGCATTACGAGAAGCGCGCTGTTCGTGGCGCTCGCCGTCCCCCTGATCCTGGGCCTGTTCGCCGGCAGCGCCGGCGCCAAGTTCGGCCCCGGGCACCAGGTCAACGTGATGACCCGCAACCTCTACCTGGGCGCCGACCTCGCCCCGGCGATCGCCGCCAAATCGACCAAGGAATTCGTCGAAGCGAACGGGAAAATCCTCCGCGACGTGACCGCCAACGACTTTCCGGTCCGCGCCAAAGGGCTGGCGAAGGAGATCAACAAAAAGAAGCCCGACCTCGTCGGCCTGCAGGAGGTGGCGCTGTGGCGGACCGGCCCGCCGAGCTTGGAACCGCTGCTCGGCACCGCCGGCGCGACCGCGACCACGGTCCGCTACGACTACCTGAAGGAACTGCTGGCGCAGCTGAACAAGGGCAAGAAGCGCTACCGCGTCGCCGTCGTCCAGCAGGAGTTCGACTTCGAGGCGCCGGCTGACGAGAACCAGGTCCCGAATGACGGCCCCAACGGGCTGATCAAAGACGCCGAGATCAACGGCCGCCTGACGATGCGCGACGTGATCCTGGTCCGGCTCGGCTCCGGCGTCCGCACCAGCCACCCGCAGAAGGGCAACTTCAAGAACATGCTGACGGTGCAGCTCTCCGGCGTCGAAGTGCACGTGCTGAGGGGCTGGACGGCGCTCGACGCCAAGGTCCGCGGCAGCGGCAAGTTCCGCTTCGTCAACACCCACCTGGAGGCCTTCGACGACTCCAGCCAGGTGCCGAGCATCCGGGCCCTGCAGGCGGGTGAGCTGGTCGCCAAAGGCGGGCCGGCGACGACGAGCCTGCCGGTGGTCCTGGTCGGCGACCTCAACTCAGACGACAACACCGTCGAGGGGGGCGACCGTCAGGCCTACCAGGCCCTGGTCAAAGCCGGGATGCGCGAGCGCAGCACCGGCAAGCCGCTCGGCTGCTGCCTCAACTCGAGCCTGCTGGCGGTCGGAGCCGGCGGCAGCGTCGCCGACTTCGACCACCAGGTCGACCACGTGATGACCCGCGATCCGAAAAAAGTGAAGCTGGTCGGCTCCGCGGTCACCGGCCGCCAGCCGGTCAACGGCTTCTGGGACTCCGACCACGCGGGGCTCTTCAGCTCCCTGTGGCTGCTGCGGTAGGGGCCTAACCCTCAGCGAGACTGCAAAAACGGTTCTTCAGGAGCCGTTTTTGCGGTTTCGCGGAGCTCAGCCGCTGCCAGCGGTGCGGGCGACGAATTCGGAGACTTCCTGCGCCTGCTGTTCGTTGAGGATGCCGCCCGGCATCCGGCCCGGAGTGGTGGAGCTGTCGACGCCCTGTTCGATCGCGTTGAGGACGCGGCCTCCGGTCTGCTTGATCGTTTCCTTGGCAGTTTCGATTTCGTCGGCGGTTCCGGTCAGTTCCGGCGCGCCGTTGGGCGCCAGCAGTTCGTCGAGGTTCGGGGCGTAGTTGCCGTCGGTGCCGGCGCTGTAGAGCGTGTGGCAGGTGCCGCAGTTGGTGACGAAGAGCGACTGCCCGTCCTTGAGGCTCGCCGGGACCTTGTCCTCCCCCGTTTCGCCGTCGCCCTTGGCGCGGAAGGCGGCGAAGGGGATGACCACGGCGAGGACGAGGAGGAGGACCGCGAACCAGATGAAAGTGCGCTTGCTCATTGGGCGGCGCGCATATTACTGGCGGTCGCCGCTGCGCGGTTCTCGCGGTACCAGGGGCACATCCGCCGCAGGGTGCACTCGCCGCAGCGCGGTTTCGGCCGGCAGACGGTGCG
>DATMBY010000127.1:0-8290 GCA_035558995.1 Solirubrobacterales bacterium | reverse complement strand
CAGGTCGAACCAGTCGCCGTCGTCGACGATCTCGCGGATCACGTCGTACATGTCGTACGGCTGCCGCGGCGACTCGGGGACGATCTCCATCAGCTTCTCCGACATGCGGTCGACCGGGTCCTCGCTCTCGCGGAGCGGCGGCTTCTGCTCGCAGTTCTGCGGGAAGAAGGAGAGGTAGGCCTTGACCTTCTCGATGCATTCCTCGTCGTCCTTGACCTCGAGGTCGCCGACGCCCGACTTGCGGCAGTGGACCTTGGCGCCGCCCAGCTCCTCCATCGAGATGTCCTCGCCGGTCACCGCTTTGGTCAGGTGCGGGCCGGCCAGCGCCATCGCGCCCTGGCCGGAGACCATCGGCACGAAGTCCGAGAGCGCCGGGATGTAGGCGGTGCCGGCGGCGCAGGGGCCCATCATCGCCGCCACCATCGGGATCACGCCCGACATTTCGACCTCCTCGCGGAAGAGGAAGCCGGAGCCGGCGAAGAGCGAGCCCGCCGCCTCCTGGATGCGGGCGCCGGCGCTGTCGAGCAGCCAGACGAACGGCATCCGCTTGCTCAGCGCCATCTCCCGCAGGCGGGTGACCTTGAGCTCCCCGGTCATCCCCATCGAGCCGGCCATCACGGTGAAGTCGTAGGCGGCTATGCAGGTCGCGCGGCCGTCGACGTCTCCCCAGCCGGTGACGACGCCGTCGGCGGCCGCCTCGACCCCGTCCATCGCCCGCTGGGCGAAATGGGGGCGGCCGTGGATCCCCATCTCGACGAAGGTCCCCTCGTCGACGAGGAGATCGATCCGCTCGCGGGCAGTCAGCTTGCCGCGCTCGTGCTGCTTGGCGATCTTCTCCTCGCCGCCGCCGAGTCTGGCCTTGGCGCGGCGCTCGTGCAGCTGCGCGGTCAGGTCGGCCAGCGGCGCCGTGCCGGGAAGCAGGTTCTTCGGCTCTTGCTCGGTGCTTGCCACTACCGGCCTTTCCACTGCGGGTCGCGTTTCTCGAAGAAGGCGGTGACCCCCTCGACGATGTCCTCGGTCGTGAAGGTGAGGGAGAGCTGAGAGCGCAGGAACTCGAGCGCATCGTCGAGCGCCATGTCCTGCTGGCGGTACATCGCGTCGTGGCCGAGCCGCATCAGCACCGGGCTCTTCGAGGCGAGCTTGCCCGCCCACTCGGCGACCGCGGCGTCGAACCCGTCCGCCGGAACGACCTTGTTGGCGAGCCCGTGCTCGACAGCCTGCGCGGCTGACAGCCGCTCGCCCAGCAGCATCATCTCGTTGACCTTCTTCCGCGGGACGTTGCGGTAGATGATCGACATGATCATGTAGGGGAAGGCGCCGACGTTGATCTCCGGCGTGCCGAAGGTCGCGCCCTCCTTGGCGATCACCAGGTCGCAGGAGAGCGCCAGCCCCATCCCGCCCGCCAGAACGTGCCCGTTTGCAGCGCAAAGCGAAGGCTTGCCGAGCCGCGGCATCAGCCGGAAAAACTCGAGGAAGAGGTCTGAGGCGAAGTGTTTGGCGACCAGCGGCACGTCGGCGGCGAACCCGCCGAGGTCGGCGCCGGCGCAGAAGACCTTCTCGCCCGAGCCGGTGAGGACGACCGCGCGCACCTCCTCGGAGGCTTTGGCCAGCTTCATCGCCTCGACCAGCTCGCTCAGCATCTGGCCGGAGAGCATGTTGCGCTTCTCCGGATCGTTGAGCGTCACGGTGGCGACGCCATCGGCCACCTCGTAGGCGACCTTCTCGCCGCTCCAATCTCCCTGGGTCATCGGCGGAGACCATAGCATCGCTGAAAGTGGGAAGTGCTACTGTCCACTTGCTTTTTCGGGATCCATCTAAGAGGGAGAGAAGACAGTGGCGACCGCGACCAACGGCTCCAGCGTGATCAAGCCCGACTTCGAGTCCGGGCGCAAGCACTTCATCTTCAGCCAGGAGCACGAAGACCTGCGCGAGTCGATGCAGGCCTGGGTGAAGAAGGAGCTCTGGCCCCACCGCAACGAGTGGGAGGACACCTACTGGCCGACCTCGGCGATGAAGCGCGCCGGTGAGCTCGGCTTCCTCGGCCTCTGCTTCCCGGAGGAGTACGGCGGCCAGGGCGGCGACTACTTCTACTCGCTGGTCCGCGCCGAGTGCATGAGCTACTCCGGCTCCGGCGGCACCAACATGGGCTTCGCGGTCCAGACCGACATGGCCCTACCCCCCGTCCACCTGCTCGGCACCGAGGAGCAGAAGCGCAAGTACCTGGAACCGGGCCTGAAGGGCGACAAGATCGCCTGCCTCGGGATCACCGAGCCGGGCGCCGGCTCCGACGTCGCCGGAATCCGCACCAGCGCGATCCGCGACGGCGACGAATACGTGATCAACGGCTCCAAGACCTTCATCACCAACGGGACCCGCGCCGACTTCATCGTCCTCGTCGCCAAGACCGACCCGAGCGAGCGCCACGCCGGCATCACCCTCTTCGTCGTCGACCTCAAGGACGAGAACGGCGAGAAGGTCCCCGGCTTCACCGTCTCCAAGGAGCTGGAGAAGATGGGGATGCACGCCTCCGACACCGGCGAACTCGCCTTCGAAGACGTCCGAGTGCCGGCCGACGCCGTGCTCGGCGAGGTCGGCAAGGGCTTCTACCACATCGCCTGGGAGCTCCAGGGAGAGCGCCTGGTCGCCGCCGCCGGCTGCCACGCGGGGGCTGAGCGGATGATGGAAAAAACCCTCGAGTACGCGAAGGAGCGCGAAGCCTTCGGCCGGCCGATCGGCAAGTTTCAGGCGATCCGCCACAAGTTCGCCGAGATGGCGACGAAGATCGAAGCGGCGAAACAGTTCACCTACTCGACCGCCTGGCGCTTCGGCAACGGCGAGTACCCGGTGCGCGAGATCACGATGGCCAAGCTCTACGCCTCCCGCATCGCCTGCGAGGTCGCCGACGAGTGCGTCCAGATCCTCGGCGGCTACGGCTACATGAAGGAGTACGAGATCGAGCGCGCCTACCGCGACGTCCGCCTCAACCGCATCGGCGCCGGCACCGATGAGGTTATGCTGGACGTGATCGGCCGCAGTTACGGGCTTTAGTCAGAGGGGGCAGGCGTGAGCGTCGTCAAGGACAGCGGCGCTCGCGCCACTCTGCCGCCGTTCGGCGAGGAGCACGAGGAACTGCGGCAGACGGTCCGCCGCTTCGTCGCGAAGGAGATCGCACCGCACGTCGACGAGTGGGAGGCGGCGCGGGAATTCCCGCGGGAGCTGTTCTCCCGCTGCGCCGAGCTCGGCTTCCTCGGGCTGAAGTTCCCGGAGGAGCTGGGCGGCCAGGGCGGCACCCATCTTCATGACGCTGTATGGGTGGAAGAGCTGGCGCGCTCGGGCGGCTCCGGCGGCGTCGCCGCCGGGCTCAACGCCCACACCTCGATCGCGATGCCGCCGATCTTCAAGTTCGGGACCGAGGAGCAGAAGCAACGGTGGTTACCCGCCGGGATCGCCGGCGAGATGATCGGCGCGCTCGGGATCACCGAGCCCGGCGCCGGCTCGGACGTCGCCTCCCTCGCCACGACCGCCAAGCGCCACGGCGACACCTACGTCGTCAACGGCGCCAAGACCTTCATCACCAACGGCGTCCGCGCCGACTTCCTCGTCTGCGCCTGCAGGACGAAGGAGGAGGGCGGCCACGGCGGCATCTCCTTCCTCGTCCTCGAGCGCGAGATGCCCGGCTACGAGGTCAGCCGCAAGCTGGAGAAGATGGGCTGGCACTCCTCCGACACCGGCGAAATCTCCTTCGCCGAGGTCGAGGTCCCGGCCGAGAACCTGCTCGGCGAGGAGAACGGCGGCTTCAAGCTGATCATGGCCAACTTCGCCTGGGAGCGGCTGCTGATGGCGATCGGCGCCGTCGGCGCCATGCAGCGCCTCATAGAGATCACCGTCGCCTACGCGACCGACCGCGAAGCCTTCGGCCGCCCGATCGGCAAGTTCCAGGCGATCCGCCACCACGTCGCCGAGATGGCGACCAAGGCCGAAGCCTCCCGGGCCCTCACTTACAACGCTCTGCGCCTCTTCCACGAAGGCCGCGACTGCATCCAGGAGGTCTCGATGGCGAAGCTGATGACCCAGCGCGCCGTCCTCGAGATCGCCGACCAGTCACTGCAGATCCACGGCGGCTACGGCTACATGCGCGAGTACGGCATCGAGCGCGCCGTCCGCGACGCCCGCCTCGGCCCGATCGGCGGCGGCACCGACGAGATCATGAAGGAGATCCTCGGTAAGACGATGGGGCTGTAGGGCGCCAAACCCTCCTAGGAGGGCGGGAGGAGCTGGGTCTCGGATCGCATCGCCGCGATCAGGGCTTTCCGCTTCAGTTTCCACAGCAGTTGTTCTGCTTTGAAGGTCGCTTTGAGGTGCTTGTCGAATGGGATGCTTTCGTCATCGGACTCAGCTGCCGTATCGAGGATCCCCAGCAGGAAATCGAAGGTCTCCGTGGCTTTTTCACGCACTCTGTCACTGGCCAGCAGTTCCATTTCCACCTGCCGTTCGCGCAAACTGGTTCCTGCGACGTCGAACTCTTTGCCTTCAGCTTCCACCGATTTGGCGCCGAGACAGAAATCTCGAAACCCGTAGAGGGCGTTCAGAAACTCCTGGTAGACACCCTCGCGCCTACCCCGAAGCTCCTCGCTCCGATCGGCATCCAGTTTCCTGATCTCGTGCTTCAGGGCGCCCAGCTGCCCCCTCGTGGCCTCCGCGGCGGCCTTCAGCTGGGTCCTCGTAGAATGTCTAGTAGCCGCGTAGCCGAGGACTGCGGTTCCGACGGTCCCACCGACGGCGATAAGCGCAACTACGACGGTGTCCTGCACGTGAACGCCTAGTCGCAGGGCGCCCGTAGGCGCCCTGCAGGACGGCAGGGCCTACTTCTTGCCCTTGCCGCCCTTCTTGCCGCCGCACTTGGTCTTGACAACGGGGTTGAATTCGTGGCGCTTGCCGTTCTGGCCCTTGAAGGCCGCGATCGCCCGGTGCTTGGCTTTGCAGATGTCTTCGCTGTTGACGATCAGCCCCTTCTTGCCACCCTGCATCTGCAGGATGAACTTGCTGACCGGGGCGTCGGGGACGCCTTCGAAGGTGCTGCGGATGCCGCCCTGCTTGGTCGAGTCGATCCGGCCGACCAAGTTAATGTCGGCCTTGGGCGAGTGCAGCGCCGCCACCATGTCCGGGAGTTCGTGGTTCGAGGACCGCAGGAACACCGGGCCGCTCAACGGTTCGTCGAGCAGCGGCGAGATCGCCTTCGCCTTGCCGTAGACCGAGGCCTTCGGGCACTGTTCCCCGTTGCCGCCGCCGGCGTTGAACTGGACCCGCGTGCAGACGGTGCGGATGTGGTTCTGTTCGAGGAACTCGGACGGCGGCAGGGTGACCTGCGCCCGGCCGATGTTGGCGTCGCCCTTGCGGGCGGTCAGGACCGCCTTCAGGCGCGGGGTCGCCGTCCGCGTCGTCCCGCCGATCAGCTGGATCGAGAGCTTCGGCTTGAAGCCGAGGCTGGCGCAGTCGGCCGCCTGGAAGGGCGAGCTGACGTCCGCCGTCGCGCCGGCGCCCGAGACCACCGTGGCGACCGCGCTCATCCTTTCGCAGCTGGTCGGGTTGATGACGAACTTGTCCCGGTCGATGTAGACGCGGATGTCGCGGGCGTGGACGACGATCCCCTGCAGGATGTGCGGGATCGGGTCCGAAGTGGAGCCGTCCGAGGTGACCTCGGCCGTCGTCGGGTCGATCCGCAGCGCCTGCCGGATCACGATCGTGCCGAGGTCGAACGGGCCGACCCTGGCCGCGGTGATCGCGACGATCGAGAGTTTCGCCCCCTTGTACGGGCCGGCCATGTAGACCTTGCCGGGCACGTAGGTCAGGTCCGGCCCGACGCCGGCTCCGGCGAGGGTCCGTCCGATCTGCGAAGCGCTCGGGCAACTCGGGCTGTCGAGCTCTTCCTGGCCGCCGTGCGGGCCGGTCCGCGCCCGCGCCGCTTCGATCGCGGCGTCGGAGCAGAACGGGATCCCCTTCAGCTTGCCGATCACGCCTTTCGGCAGCTTCACCGAGAAGCGGCTGAACTCCTGTTCGTCATCCGAGCGGGTGAGCCGGATGTTGAACGGGGAGTAGCTGCCCGCCGAGTTGCTGGTGGTTCCGGCGACGAAGTCCGGGTTGAAGGACGGCGGCCCGCTCGGGCAGCCCTGGTTGACTTTGAGCGAGCTGGTTTTGGTGACGACCTCGCTCGGGGTCGGGTTGTTCGGATCAGCCGCGGACCACGGAGTGAACCGGGCGACGATCGGGTAGGTCCCGCAGCTCTGCGGCATCACCAGCGGCGCCCTGCTCCCTTCGAAGAAGTGCAGTTCGAAGCTGTCGAAGGGAAGCTGCGGCAGGTCGTCGAACGTCGTCACCAGCTGCCCGGTGGTCGGGTTGAGCTCGACCTTGCCCGCCTGCTTGACGAGGACTCCCCGCTCCGGGATCTTCGCCACGACGTAGAGTGCCAGCAGCGAACCGAAGGGGTTGTCGTAGGGGGTGGCCACGTAGACCGACCCAGTCGCCTTCTCCTTCAGGAGCGGCGTTTCCACTTCGACGCTGCCGACCTTCGACTCGTTCGGGCAACCGGCGCCGGGCGCCGAAGTCGCCGTCTCCTGCGCGAGCTGGCCGGGGCTGCAGGCCACCAGGCCTTCGCCCTGCGACGGGTTGACCGTCACGCCCTCCGGCAGGGTCACTTCGACCTTCTTCGCCTGGCTTTCAGCGGTCACGTCTTTCGACGGGACCCAGGCGTTTGGCATCTCGAGCCTGAAGTCGAGCCCGCTCGATGATCCGGCCTTGCCATTCGTCGGCGTGCTCGAGATTTCCGGTTTGAAGGGAACCTGATTGCAGGCTTCCGGCGCCGGGTTCGTGAGCACCCCGGAGGCAATGCTGCTTCCGAGCGGCGTGTTCCACGGTTCGGCTTCCAAGGTCGTTTCCTGCGGCGCGACGCAGTTGACCGGCAACCTCAGGAGCGGGTTCTTGCTGAGAGCCGACGGGTTCTCACACGTTCCGACGTTTTCGTAGTGGTAGGCGCAATTCCAGCCCCGACTTGAATCGTGGAGAGGGTCTCCAGGCGTGCCCCAGATCGTCACGGTGCTGGACAGCACCTCGGCGAGCTGCGACGCGTTGTTGACGCTGGCGATGAGCCGGTACCTGTTGTCGGGATCCACCTTGGTGTCGATCACCACGGGAGCGCCCGCGACCGTGAACCCCAGTCGTGCCGGCTCTCCATTGCCTGGTTCGAGGTTGAACAGAGGCACCGCCACCCGGGTGAATCCCACACTGGCTTTTTCGATCACGGTCACCGCGGCGACGCCAACCGCAGATTCGTCGGCGCATTTGTTGATCAAATCCTCGATGTTGTAGAAGTCGGCCAAGGAACAGGCCGGGACGGCGGTGGCGTTCCCAGCTAGACCCACAGGCAGGGTCACCCTGATGTTCCGCGGCTGGGCAGGTTGCACCACCGAGCTGTTCCCGCGGCTCGCTCCCAGTTCCAGCTTCCCGGAGTTGAACTGGAGGGTCGTGGTTAGTTGGAAGGGATGGGTGCCGGCATTTCGAGCTTCTTCGCCGCCCTCTTCTTCCGCCAGAGCAGAGAAGCGTTCGAGGCCGAAGGGTGCTTCTTCCGGGCTGAATTTGATCCGCTGTTCGGCGGATGCGGGCGGAGCGCCTCCCCCTGAGACCGAAATCTCCCCAGGGTCTCCGGCCGTGGGCGGGTCTATCGCGTCGACGAAGACTTCGATTTCGATCGATTCGAAGGAGGGGAGCTTGTTTTCAAAGGTACAGACAAGTTCCGTCTGCGATTCGAGTTCACAGTCGACCGGGCCGTCCTCGTTGTTGACTCCGGCGAATGCTTCGAAGCCAGTCGCGACGACGCCACCCGGCAATTTGTCGACGATGGTCACGGGATTTTCAGTCCCGTCTACTTCAGCGTCGCCCAGGTTGGTGACGGTGACAGCTAGGCGACCGCTGCCGCCAGGATCGAGGACTTTGGAGCTGGCGACGCCAAGGGGACCGAAAGCGTTAGGAGCTGCTTCGACTTCAATCGGCGCGACCGAGCCTCCGACGGTGACGATGAAAGGTTCATCCCCGGCCGGCCCCCCAGTGACTTCAACATTGCCCGAGCCATAGGGGGTTTCCAAGACTTCTTCCAGTTCCGCGCCATTTTCGATCGCATCCGAGAACCCATAGAACCCGCATACTTCGCTGGCGGATAGGCCGAAGAAGGTTCCGGCACCGATGCAGCCCAGGGATTCGCCCCCAACCTTGAGGATGGCGACGAGCGTTTCTTCGCCCG
>DATMBY010000126.1:0-8171 GCA_035558995.1 Solirubrobacterales bacterium | reverse complement strand
CACCATCTCCTCCCACTCGGTCAGGTCCGGAGCCGGCGCGTCGACCCCGAAGTGGTCGAGGACTATGTCGTCCACGCCTTCCGCGCGGAAGACCAGCGGCACCTTGTAGATGTTGTCGACGTCGTGGGCGGAGACGACGCTGTCGGTCGGCAGGCTGGCGAAGAGCGCGATCTTGCTGCGGATCTCCCGGTCCAGGCGCCCTTCGGAGCGGCAGACCAGCGCGTGCGGCTGGATCCCGATCCGGCGCAGCTCGTTGACCGAGTGCTGGGTCGGCTTCGTCTTCAGTTCCCCGGCGTGGCCGATGTAGGGCACAAGGGTCAGGTGGATGAACATGCTGCGTTTCGGCCCGAGGTCCGTGTAGAGCTGGCGGATCGACTCGAGGAAGGGCAGCGACTCGATGTCGCCCACCGTGCCGCCGATCTCGGTGATCACGAAGTCGACCGACTGCGACTCGGCGACGATGAGGATTTTCTGCTTGATCTCGTTGGTGATGTGCGGGATCACCTGGACGGTGGCGCCGAGGTAGTCGCCGCGCCGCTCCCGCTTGATCACCGAGTTGTAAACAGCGCCGGCGGTGACGTTCGAGGCGCGGGTCGCGTTCTCGTCGGTGAAGCGCTCGTAGTGCCCGAGGTCGAGATCGGTCTCGGCGCCGTCCTCGGTGACGAAGACCTCGCCGTGCTGGAACGGGCTCATCGTCCCCGGATCGACGTTGATGTAAGGGTCGAACTTCTGCAGCGCGACCCGGTAGCCGCGGGATACGAGGAGGCGCCCGATCGCCGCTGCGGTGATCCCCTTTCCGAGGGCCGAGACGACTCCGCCAGTGACGAAGATGAACTTGGTGTCGCCTTTGCTCCCCGGACTCATGCTCTGCCGAGCGAGTCTAGCCAGCGCAGGGGCGGAACCGAGTCGATGGTTGCGGAAATTGAGCGAATCTCCCCGTAGATCGTCAGCGCGACGACCACCGCGAGGGCGACCAGCCGCGCATCCGCCCCCAGCGTCGTCAGCAGCCACACCCCGGCGATCGCCCCGATCAGGTTGGAGCCGGTGTCGCCCAGCATCGCCCGCTCCCCCAGCGTCAGCCAGGCGCCAACCAGCACCGGTCCGACGAAGATCCCCAGCAGTTCCAGCGGCAGCAGGGTCCAGGCGCCGATGCAGAGGCCGGCCCCGAGCAGCACCAATCCCTTCTCCGCGCGCCCGGGCCGCAGGTCGAGCAGGTTGAAGAGGTTCGTCGCCAGGATCAGCAGCGCCACGTCGGCGAGGTAGCGCCAGTCTTCGAGCCCGCGGCCGGAGACGACGTAGGCGGCCAGCGCCAGCGCCCCGATCGCCTTGATCGCCCCGGTTGAGAGCGAGCCCGCCCGCAGGGCCGTCCAGTGGCCGCGCCAGCCGCGGGGCGTCCCGGGGGCCTCCCCCCGCCCCAGCGAGTCGTCGAGGAAACCGAGGAAGGCAATCCCCAGCAGGTAGGGCAGCCAGCGGCGCAGATCGGGCTCCAGCAGGTCGAGGTCGGCCCGGTCGTCGAGGAAGGCCAGCGGCGCCAGCGCCACCAGCGCCGCCGTCGCCAGGATCGCCCCCAGCGGAAAGGCGAGGGTGGCGCCGCGGTAGTTCTCCCGCGCGAGGCCCGCGTCGCGCAGCCCTCGCGCCCCGGCGGGGACGATGAACAGCGAGACCGCAAAGGCCAGCGGCAGCCCCACCCAGTACATGCCTATTCGCCCTCGGTGAGGAGGTCGGGCAGCAGCTGGTCCGCGCTGCCCTTGACGCCGAAGCTGCCGTCGGCGCCGAGCAGAGCGAAGACCGTCGCCAGCTTCCCGGCGGTCATGTCGACGTCGTCGACGCTGGCGAGGCCGTTGGCCTGGAAGAAGGAGATCGAGGAGGAGTCGTCGCTGGAGGTCTCGACTCCGACCGCCGGCCGTCGAGTCGCAGTGATGCCGTCCATCAGCGCGGTCTCCAGCTGATTCGTCTTTTCGCGCTGCACGGTGCCCATCTCTTCCGGCTGGTCGCGGACGACGATCACCCCGTCGAGCCCGCCGAAGCTGCCGCTGGCGCGTGAGAGGAGGTGGCCGCGAACGACTTCAGGCAGGGTGCCGCCGAGGACGATCTGGCGCCCGATCCCGGTGCCGAGTTCGGTCAGGCCGTCGGAGTTCGTCTGCAGCGCCGAGAACCTGGTCTTGGCCAGGTCTTCGGCGAGGCCGTTGACGTCGACCGGCTCGCGCACCACCCCCACCCCGACCAGCCGACCCCCCGTAGGCCCCAGCGCCTCCTCGACTTCCTCGGTGACGGGGCTCGGGAGACCCCCGAGGGCGACGATCGCGAAGCGTTTGCCCTGCAGCCGACCCCGCACCAGCGCCGGGTAGACGCGTTCGGCGAACTCGTTGGAGCGGTTGAGGTCGGCGTTCAGTTCGTCCGCCCGCGAGCGCGCGTCCTGCAGGTTGCCGACGAGGCTGTGCTCGAGGTCCCGGCGGGTGTTGTTGAGCGCGTCGCCGCCGAACTGGGCGCCGACCAGGATCCCCACCGCGAGGGCGATGAAGACGGCGATCAGGGAGGTGGCGTGGTAGCGGGCGGAGTACCCCATCTACGCCCGAAGGCTAGTGCCGCAGGGGCTTTTCGGCGCTGCTAGTCGATTCCTAGCCAGATCCGGATCTTCAGCCAGACCAGTTCGAAGACGTCGTTCAGCGCCGGGGAGGTGATGACGAGGATCGTCACCAGGACCAGGAAGGCGACGAGGAAGAAGGCCAGCGGCGCCAGCGTCGAGCTCGGGTTGTAGAGCCGGCTGACGCCCTTGGCGTCGACGAGACGCTCGCCGATCTTCAGCCGCGTGAGGAAGGTCGAGGACATGCCGCCGCGCTTGCGGTCCAGGAACTCGACCAGGTTGAAGTGCGCCCCGACGCTGACGATCAGCGCCGCTCCCTTCTCGTGGGCCATCAGCATCGCCACGTCCTCGCTGGTGCCGGCGGCGGGAACGACCTTGTGGTCGAGCCCTGCCTCCTGCAGTCGCTCCCGGCCCGGCGCCCGGCCGTCGGGATAGGCGTGGACGATCAGCTCTGCCCCGCAGCGCAGGGCCGCGTCGCTGGCCGAGTCCATGTCGCCGAGGATCATGTCCGGCTTCAGGCCGGCTTCGAGCACTCCGTCGGCGCCGCCGTCGACGGCGACGATCAGCGGCCGCACGTCGCGAATGTAGGCGCGAAGCGTCTTCAGGTCGCGGCGGTGGCGGTCGCCGCGGACGACGATGAGGACGTGGCGGTCGCGGAAGGAGGCGCTGGTCGAGGGGAAGGGGATGCTGCCGGTGAGCAGATCGGTCTCTTCGCGCACGTGGGCGACGGTGTTCTCGGCGAATTCGGCCAGCGCCTCGTCGATCCGCGCCCGGTGCTCCTGCATCTCCCGCTCGAGCTCGGAAACGCGGAGGACGCGGCCGTGCGCGACCTCCTCCTCGCCCACCTGGATCGCCCCGCCGACGATCCGCACCCGGTCGCCGTCCTTGAGGTGGTCGAAGAGGCCCGCGCCGGGAGCGTCGATCAGCCTGATCCCCGCCCGCGCCAGCATCAGCGGACCCGCGTTCGGGTACCGGCCCTGCGAGGAGGGGGAGGCGTTCAGCACCGCGACGGCACCGGCGTCGATCAGCTCCTCGGCGGCGATCCGGTCGATGTCGACGTGGTCGATCACCGCGATCTCCCCCGGCCGCAGGCGCTTGACGAGGTGCTTGGTCCGCTCGCCCAGGCGGGCGACGCCTTCGATCGGAGCCTCGGGGCGGGCGCCGTTCCTGCGGCCGAGCAGGGGAAGACGACGACGACTGGCGGTGGCCATCGACCCAGACTAGGCGAAGCAGGACGGCCGCGACAAGGGGAGCGGAGCAGTTAGGCGGCGAGCAACTCCCGAGCGTGCTGGGTGGCGGCCTCGTCGCTGTCCTCAGCACCGAGCATCCGCCTGATCTCGGCGACCACCCCCTCGCCCGCGAGGCGCTCGACCGTCGCTACCGCCTGCTCCCCCCCGACGTCCTTTTCGAGCCGGAAGTGGACGTCGGCGAGGGAAGCGACCTGCGGCAGGTGAGTGATGCAGAGGACCTGGCGGCCGCATCCGAGCGCCTGCAGTCGCTCGCCGACGACCCGCGCGGTCTTGCCGCCGACGCCGGCGTCGATCTCGTCGAAGACCATGGTCCCGGCGCTCGCCCCCTCGCCGAGCCCGCTCAGGGCCAGCATCACCCGCGAGAGCTCGCCGCCGGAAGCGGCATCGCGCAACGGCGCCGGCTCGATGCCGGGGTTCGGCGCGACCCGCAGCTCGACCGTCTCGCGACCCGCCGGGCCGTAGCCGTCCGGGTGAGGCTCGAGCACGACCTCAAGCGAGGCCCCCGCCATCGCCAGACGCTCGAGCTCCTCGGCGACCCGCGCTTCGAGCGGTCCGGCCGCGGCTTCGCGGCCGGCGCCGAGGCGCTCGGCCAGGTCCGCTCGTCTCGCTTCAGCCTCGCTCATCGCGGCCTCGGCCTCGACGCTTCGCTCCCCGGCGCCCTCCAAACGCGCGATCTCCTCCCGGCAACGCTCGGCGTGGGCGAGCACCGACTCGACACTGCCGCCGTGCTTGCGCTCAAGCCGGTCGAGCGCGTCCAGGCGCTCCTCGACGGCCTGCAGGGCGGCGGGATCGGCCTCCGCCCCCTCGGCGTAGCCCCTCAGCTCGGAAGCGACATCGTCCAGCTCGAGCGCCAGCGCCGCGGTTCGCTCGGCGATCGCATCCAACTCCCGGTCGAGGCCGGCGGCGCCCTGCAATGCGGCTTCGGCCTGTGCCAGGGCTGCAGCGGCGCCGCCGCCGTCCGCATCGGCGCCGGCGAGGCCGGTATGAGCGATGACAGCCGCCTCGCGCAACCCCTCGGCGTGACGCAGCCGCTCGCGCTGGCCGCCGAGCTCTTCCCGCTCCTCCGGCTCGGGCGCGACCTCCTCGATCTCCGAGAGCTCGTAGCGGTAGAGGTCGAGGTCGCGCTCCCGCGAGCCTTCGCGCTCGCGCAGCTCCGCCAGCTCGGCGGCCAGCCGGCCGCACTCGCGGTGCGCCTCCCGGTAGGCCCGCCGCAGCTCCAGGTGCTCGGCGCCGGCGAACCCGTCGAGGATCTCCAGCTGCGCCGAGGAGATCGTCAGGCGCCGGTGCTCGTGTTGGCCGAAGAAGGCGAGCAGGCGCCCACCGAGCAGCTTCAAGTCGGCGGCGGTGGCCGCCCGGCCGGCGACGAAGGCGCTGGTGCGGCCGCCCGCCGAGACCCGTCGGCCGAGGACCACCTCTTCGGCGCCCTCCGGCAGCCGCTCCGCCAACTCCGCCAGCTCCGGCTCCTCCAGGAACCCCTCGGGCAGGTCGAAGACCCCCTCGACCCAGGCCTCCGGCGCCCCCGGTCGCACGATCTGCGCCCGTGCCTTGCCGCCCATCAGCAGATCGAGCGAATGGGCGAGAACGGTCTTGCCGGCGCCGGTCTCGCCGGTGATCGCGTTCAGCCCCTCCCCCAGCCGCAGCTCGGCCCGCTCGATCAGGAGCAGGTTCTCGATCCGGAGCTCGCGCAGCATGGGATCTGTGTAGCAACGGTCGCGGACCGACTTGCGGCGTTCTATCCGCTAGTTGCGGCTAACCGAGCGCCAAGCCCGCGATCACCGCGCCGACGACACTGGCGACGATGCTCGCGAAGCCGATGACCATCGTCCTCTGCATCGCATCGAACCGACCGTCGATGGAGTTGAAGCGACTGTCGATGGAGTTGAAGCGCTCGTTCATTTCAACCCGAAGATCGCGAACTTCACCCTTGACTTCGGCGAACCCTCGGTCTACCCGCCCCGCGAGGTCGTCGAGCCGCTCGTCGGTCCACTTTTCCCTTGCCATCACCGCCATGATTCAACCCTACGAACCGTGTTGTCACGGGTGGCGCGCAGAATGGAAATTCTCTGGAGAATTTCTCGCCCGAGACAGCATCAGCCGCCGGCCGGCTCGCTCGGGCCGGCGGTCGGCTGGACGAAGTCCTCGGACCTGACCAGGAGGAAGCCGAGGGCGGCGCCGACGAAGGAGACGATCGCGGCGATCAGGATGATGTCGTTGAAGCCGCTGACGAAGGCGACGTCGGCCGCGTGCACGGCTTTGTCGTGGATCGCGGGCGGCAGCTGCAGTTCGGCGACGGCATGCGAGCCGCCCGAGGCGACCGCTTCGCCGAGCCCGTCCGGGGCGTTCGGCAGCAGCTCGGCCAGCTGCGAGTCCACCCGACCCTGGAAGACGGCGCCTAGGCCGGCGACGCCGGTGGCGATCCCGACCTGGCGGAAGGTGGTGTTGATCCCGGACCCCATCCCAGATTTCTCGACCGGGACGACGGCGATCGCCGCCTGCCCGATCCCGGGGTTGGTGGTCCCGATTCCGATCCCGGCGAGGACGAAGCCGGCCAGCAGCGTCGTCCAGGCCGAGTCGATCGAGACTCCGTGCATCAGCAGCAGCCCGAGGCCAACGATCGTCAGGCCCGTGCCTAGCAGGACCCTGATCGGCACCCGGTGCGAGAGCGAGCCGGAGATCGGGGCGACGACGAAGCCGAGGACCGTCAACGGCAGGAAGCGCAGCCCGGCCTCCAGGGGCGAGTAGTCGAGGACCCCCTGCATGTAGATCGTCAGGTAGAGGAAGAGGGCGAACATCCCCGCCGAGAGGCAGAAGGCAACCGCCGAGACGCCGTTGAAGGCGGGCTTGCGGAAGAGGGTGAGGTCCAGCATCGGATGGTCGCTGCGGCGCTCGATCGCGATGAAGAGCGCCATCAGGACCGCGGCCCCGATCAGGCAGGCGAGGATAAGCGGGCTCCCCCATCCCTCCGGGTTGCCGCGGATCAGGCCGAAGATGAGGAGGAAGAGCGCCGTGGAGAAGGTGACGAGCCCGGGGAAGTCGATCGGCTCGGGATCCTGGGCGGAGACGTTGACGATCTTGCGCTCGGTCAGGACCATCGCCGCGATCCCGATCGGGACGTTGATGAAGAAAATCCACTCCCAGCCCAGGCTCTCGGTGACCACGCCGCCGATCAACGGGCCCACTGCCACCGCGCCGCCGACCGTGGCCCCCCAGACCCCGAACGCCGTCGCCCGGTCTTTGCCGTGGAACTCCTGGCCGATAAGGGCGAGCGAGGTCGCGAACATGCCGGCGCCGCCGATCCCCTGCAGCCCCCGCGCCAGGTTCAGCAGGGTCGGGGTGCCGGCGATCCCGCAGAGGAACGAGGCGAGGGTGAAGATGCCGAACCCGATCGTGAACACCCGCCGCCGCCCGAGCCGGTCGCCGAGCGAGCCGGCGGTGAGAAGGAATGCCGCGAGCATCAGCGAGTAGGCGTCGACGACCCACTGCAGGCTGGAGAGGCTGGCGTTCAGTTCCCGCTGGATGTCCGGCAGGGCGACGTTCACCACCGTCACATCCAGCAGCAACATGAAGGTCGCGACCGAGACCAGAACCAGGGTCCACCACTTGCGCTCCATGCCGCGCACCCTAAACAACCCATCTCGCCGGCTGGACAAGCAGATCAAGGACGCAGGGAGCGTGGCGTGCTCTGCACGCGAGCGAGTGAGGACGCCGAGATGCGCCGTTCAGACGGCGAGATGGCCGAACTTCTCGCGGATGCGGCCGTAAAAGCTGGTGCCGGGGAGTTGCGCCAGGCGGCTGACGGAATCGAGGAAGCGGACTTCGAGCGCGGCGCCGGCGGCGAGGTCGGCGATCTTGCCTCCGTCGACGGCGACCTCGACCGGCTCCCGCTCGGGGGCGTTGACTACGTGGAGGACGTCACCCGGGGCGACCACCAGCGCCCGCGCGGTCAGCGAGTGCGGCGAGATGTAGCTGACGACGTAGCCCTCGACGCCCCAGGCGAGGATCGGCCCCTGGTTGGCGAGGTTGTAGCCGGTCGAACCTGCCGGGGTCGCAGCCACGAGCCCGTCGCAGCGGACGTCGCCGACCACCTCGCCGGCGATCCGGTAGGTCAACTCCGCGACCCGGTCGCGGGGGCGGCGGATGAAGCTGATGTCGTTGAAACCGACGCCGGCAGTGCCGTCGAGCTCGATCTCGAGCCCGGGCAAATCGACCATCTCGAGGTCGCCGGCGAGGGCGCGCTTGATTCCCGTCCGGGCATCTTCGCGCTCGACCGCGGCGAGGAATCCGACGGTGCCGAAGTTGACGCCGAAAACGGGGACCCCGGTGCGGGCGAAGTGGCG
>DATMBY010000125.1:0-2284 GCA_035558995.1 Solirubrobacterales bacterium | reverse complement strand
GAAGTCGAGCGAGGGGCCCAGATAGGAGTAGAGGACCGCGACGAGGACGAAGGTGAGGGCGACCCGGCCGACGCGGTCCCACTTGATCCTGCTGCCCCCGCGGCGCGCGGCGGGGCGGGTTTTGCGGGCGGCGGGACGGCGGCGGGTAGCCGAGCGGGAGCGGCTCGCCTGCGCACGCGTTGCCATACCCGGAGCTACGCGACCGGGCCCAGCATTCCTGCATCGGGGGTCGAATCAGGAGCGCTGCTGGGTGAATGCCTGCAGGCCCGGGAACTCGGCTGAGGAGCCAAGCTCCTCCTCGATTCTCAGCAGTCGGTTGTACTTGGCGACGCGGTCGGAGCGCGAGGGGGCGCCGGTCTTGATCTGGCCGGCGCCGGTGGCGACGGCGAGGTCGGCGATGGTCGTGTCCTCGGTCTCGCCCGAACGATGCGAGATCACCGCCGTGTAGCCGGCCTCGCGCGCCATCCGGATCGCCTCCAGCGTCTCCGAGAGAGTGCCGATCTGGTTCACCTTGACGAGGATCGAGTTGCCGACGCCGAGATCGATGCCGCGGCGCAGCCGCTCCGGGTTGGTGACGAAGAGGTCGTCGCCGACCAGCTGCACGCGCTCGCCGAGGCGCTCGGTGAGGAGCTTCCAGCCGTCCCAGTCCTCCTCGTCCATCCCGTCCTCGATCGAGACGATCGGGTAGCGCGAGCAGGCGTCCTGCCAGTAGGCGGCCATCTCCTCGGAGGAGAGGGTGCGGCCCTCGTGCTCGAGCGCGTAGGACCCGCCCTCGAAGACCTCGCTGGTGGCGGGGTCGAGGGCGATGAAGACGTCCCTGCCGGGCTCGTAGCCGGCGGCCTCGACCCCGGCCAGCACCGCCTGCAGCGCCGCCTCGTTGGACTCGAGGTTGGGAGCGAAACCGCCCTCGTCGCCGCCGGCGGTGGAGAGGCCCTGCGAGTGCAGCGACTTCTTCAGCGCGTGGAAGACCTCGGCCCCGACCCGCAGGCACTCCGAGAAGCTGCCGGCTCCGGCCGGCACGACCATGAACTCCTGGAAGTCGACCGAGTTGTCGGCGTGGGCGCCGCCGTTCAGCACGTTCATCATCGGCACCGGCAGCACGGTCGGCTCGCCGCCGCCGTAGAGCTCGGCCAGGTAGCGGTAGAGCGGCTGCTCGGAGTCCGCCGCGGCGGCCTTGGCGGCTGCCAGGGAGACGCCCAGCAGCGCGTTGGCGCCAAGCCGGCCCTTGTTCGGCGTCCCGTCGAGCTCGATCATCGTGCGGTCGAGGGCGCCCTGCTCGGAGGCACGGGCGCCGGTCAGCGCCTGCGCGATCTCGCCGTTGACGTTGGCGACCGCCCGCCCGACGCCCTTGCCGGCCCAGGCATCGCCGCCGTCGCGCAGCTCGACGGCCTCGAACTCGCCGGTCGAGGCCCCGGAGGGAACCGCCGCCAGGCCCCGCGCACCGGACTCGAGGGCCACCTCCACCTCGACGGTGGGGTTGCCGCGCGAATCGAGGATCTGGCGGGCGTGGATCGAGGAGATCGTGCTCACGGGCGCGCCAGTCTATTCGGCCGCAGCGGCGGCTTGCCGTGCGCGCTATTCGCCGGTTTCGGCGGGAGGCGCTTCGGCGGGAGGCGCTTCGGCCGGCGGGGCTTCGCCTTCGGGCGCCGCGCCCGGCGGCAGTTCGGTCGCTGCTTCTTCGCCCGAGGATTCCGGCTGCGGCCGCTGCGGTAGCGGTTCGCCTTTCGGTTTCGTCACCGAGACGGCGCCGGGCAGGGTCGGCGAGATCGGAGTCACCGGCGCCGGGCATTCTTTCGCCGGGGTTTTCGGATCTTCTTCGTAACAGGCCGGCGCGGCATTGGCGGGACGGCCGTCACCGGCGAAGTTGGCGCATTTTTCGATCAGGAAGTCGTCGGCGCAGCGGGTGCGGCTGCGCCACCTGGCTTCGTAGCCGGCGACGAATTCGGCGAGGAATTCCTGCTGCGTCTGCTGCCCCAGGGTCGATTCGATCTGGGCCTTCGCTTCAGCCAGAGACTGCGCTTTTTCCGGCGTCAGTTTCACGACTTCGACCAGAACCCAGTTTTTTTCGAATTTGACCGGGCCTACGATCTCCTTCGTCGGGCTGTCGAAGATCGCCGTCTTCAGCGGGCCTTCGAGAAATTCTTCGGTGATCCCTTCCTGCAGCCCGCCTTTGGCGGCGCTGGTCGGGTCGCTCGAGTACTTTTTCGCCGCTTTTTTCCAGCTCGCCGGGGAGTTGTCCTTTTCGAGCGCCGCCTTCGCCGCTTCGACTTCCTTCTTGTCTTCG
>DATMBY010000124.1:0-5592 GCA_035558995.1 Solirubrobacterales bacterium | reverse complement strand
AGCGCTTCCAGGAGGCCGGGCTGCCGATCATCGGCGACGACATCAAGAGCCAGGTCGGGGCGACGATCGTCCACCGCTCGCTGGCCCGCCTGTTCCACGACCGCGGCGTGCGGCTGGAGCGGACCTCTCAGCTCAACGTCGGCGGCAACATGGACTTCTACAACATGCTCGAGCGCGAGCGACTGGACTCGAAGAAGATCTCGAAGACCAACGCCGTCACCTCGATCATGGGCCACGAGCTGCCGCCGGAGAACGTCCACGTCGGCCCCTCCGACTACGTGCCGTGGCTGACGGACCGCAAGTGGGCGCACATCCGCCTCGAGGGCAAAGCCTTCGGCGACGTGCCGTTGACCGCCGAGCTGAAGCTCGAGGTCTGGGACTCGCCGAACTCCGCCGGCGTCGTCATCGACGCGGTGCGGCTGATCAAGCTGGCGCTGAACAACGGCGTCGCCGGCCAGCTCGACGGGCCCTCCAGCTACCTGATGAAGAGCCCGCACAGCCAGCGGCCCGACGACGAGGCGCGCGAGCAGACCGAGGAGTTCATCGCCGCCAACGCGCGCGGCAAGAGCCTGCCAGGGCAGCCCGCCTCCGAGACCCCCAGCACGACCTCGGCGTAGCCGCCAACCCGAACCTGATTCCGAGACCGCAAAAACCCGGTTTGTAGACGGGCTTTTGCGGTCTCGCTGGTTCTGGGCCTCTTATCCTGATCCCGTGACCGCCGAGAAGCTCTCGATCGCGCAGGTCTTCCCGGTTCGCCGCGCCGGGGCCAACCCCGCGGCGCGGTTCGCCGAAGCGGTCTCCGAGGAGCTGGAGCGGCGCGGGCACGAGGTGCTGCGGGTGAAGACCGGGGACCCGGTCAAACGGCTGCTGAAATCGCGGCCGCTCGACCTCGTCCACGTCCACGACCCGTTCGCCCCGAGCGCGCCGTCGGCGGCGCTGCGGCACTCCTTCGCGCTCAACGTCGCCACCTTCCACGACCCGCGCGAGCGGGTTCTGGCGACCCAGGTGGCGCGGCCGCTAGTGGAGATCTTCTTCGGCCGGATCGACGCGCGGACGGTGACGCGGCCGGAGACGGCGGAGCTGCTGGAGCGGTTCTTCCCGGCCGGCTACGAACAGGTCGGGGACCCGGCGTCATTCAACGGGGCGGGGGGCGAGCCCGACTGGGCCGAGATCGCCGACGAGCTGGAAGCGATCTACCGGCGGCTGCTGGCGCGCCGGCACGACCCGACCGGCGACCCCGAGGTGCGCGAGCGGATCTCGGGGCGGCCGCTGATCGAGGTCGACCTGCACATGCACACCGACCACTCCGGCGATTGCGCGACGCCGGTCGACGTCCTCATCAACACCGCCCGCGACCGCGGTCTGGGGGCGATTGCGATCACCGACCACAACGAGGTCTCCGGGGCGATCGAGGCGCGCAAGCTGGCCGAGGAGCTGGGTGACATCAAGGTGATCGTCGCCGAGGAGGTGAAGACCGCCGCCCAGGGCGAGGTGATCGGCCTCTTCCTCGAGGAGAAGATCCCGAAGGGGCTGACGATGGCGGAGACGATCCGCCAGATCCGCGCCCAGGGCGGGCTCGTTTACGTCCCGCACCCGTTCGACCGCTTCCACTCGGTGCCCGACTACGAGCACCTGCTGGACATGGTCGAGGAGATCGACCTGCTGGAGGTCTTCAACCCGCGGGTGGCGGTGACCGCGTTCAACGAGGAGGCGGTGCGGTTCGCGAGCAAGTATCGGATCGTGCCCGCGGCCGGCTCCGACAGCCACGTCGCCCAGGGGCTCGGCAGCGTGCGGCAGCGGATCCACGACTTCGACGGGCCGGCCGAGTTCCTGGAGGCGATGCGGGACGCCGACATCACCCGCAAGCACAAGAACCTCGTCTACGTGCAGACGCTGAAGTTCCTGCAGACGACGGGGCGGCCGAAGGCGCCGAAACGGCGGGTGCCGGACGCGAAACCGGTGCGCGGCGGGCGCCCGCGGCGGCGCAAAGAGGGGCGCCGGGCGAGCAAGTCCTGATGCAGACGGACCGTCGCAAAGGAGCCGCGCCCGCCCCGTCAAAGAACGCCCCAGTGCGCAGCATCGACGACGAGATCCGAGAGAAGTACCTGGAGCGGGCGATCCGCGAGCTCAACCAGATGAGCCGCGAGGTCCAGGAGTGTCAGCACTGCCCGCGCGGGAAGCTGATGCCGGTCCTCGGCTCAGGCCACCCGCAGGCGGACATCTTCATGCTCAAGCAGGCGCCGATGGCCTCGGAGATCGAGGAGGGGGTGGCCTTCTACGGCCGCTCCGGCAACGCGCTGATGAAAAGCTTCAAGCGCCTCGGCATCGACCCGCTCGTCGTCTACGGCACCCTCTGCGCCAAATGCCCGATCCCCGAGCCGGACCTGGCGGCGGGCGAGTGCGTTGGCCGCCTGGTCGAGGAGCTGGCGATCGTGCAGCCGAAGATCGTCGTCGTCATGGGCGAGCCCGCCCTCCGCATCCTCAACGGCCTCTCGATCCCCCTCTCCCGCCCGATCGAGCCGCGCGAGGGTGAGATCCAGCCCTTCACCCCCACCATCGACGCCCTCTACGTCCCCGACATCGACGAGAGCCTCGACGAAGAGGGCGCCAAGCAGCGCTTCTGGCGCGCCTTCAAGCAGCTAGGCGACTGGTACGACGATCTGCCGCCGTACTGAGCGCCTCACAGCACAAACTCAAGTCTTCTTGACTGAAAAGACCTGAACTGCTATGCCTGTTCTGGGCAGGGCCATCGAAACGGGAGAGACCGATGAACCTGCGCACCCTAGCCACGACCGTTGTGGCCACCGTCGCGATAGTGCTCTCGACCTGTGCCGCCACCGCCTCGGCGACCGTGGTCTTGGGCCCCGACTGGAACCCCTATACAAGCACTATCGAAGCAACGAACGAGAGCGGACATGCCGTACTTACTTCTGCCGGCGTGAAAGTCGAATGCTCTTCCTCCATCGTGGGGAAAGTCGAAACCGATGGAAGTGGAATCACAGCTGAAGGGAAACTTAGTTCACTGACGTTCAAAAGCTGCACAAACGGCAACATAGTTAATGTGAAAAAAGGTGGCTCGTTGATCTTCCACACGAAAGGTGAAGGCACCGGCAACGGCACAGTCACATCAACCGGAGCCGAAATCGAAGTCACAGTCAAAACTATCTTCGGCACGCTCACCTGCATCTACACGACGTCGAGTACGGACATCGGCACCTTGACAGGCACCGATACGACGCTCAGCAATGCCACACTCGATATCTCCGCCACTGTTTCTCGTACGGGCGGCAGCGAACTATGTGGATCAACCGCGACTTGGACGGGCAGCTACCTGATCTCAACGCCGTGGGCCCTTACGGTGAACGATCAAGATGTTGAGCCGATCATCAAAGTGGATCTTGCCCAGGATCTGCCTAAATTCAAAGAAAACGATGTGAAAGAACCCACCATCGAAGACGATGGCAGCAAAATTGCTTGGACTCTGGTCAAAGTTGAAGTCAGTATTTCGAGCGGCGGGTGGTCCCTGGAAAATGCTGCTACCTGCTCCGGCATCATGGTCAAAGCGAAAGGCGCCGTCTGTAAAGTGAAAATCAAATGCCTAAGCAAAGGGGACGCGCTGCTCATGCTCTACGTGAGCTATGGGAAAATCTCGACCATGAGGGGCATGAGGATGAGATGCGCGTGATAAGGGCCTGGGCCACCCCCGTCACTACGACGTACTGATCAGTTAGCGGCTTACGCGACTCCGGGCTCGCCCTCGGAGTCGCGGCCGTTGCCTGCGCCACACGCTGTTCAAAGGCTGGCGATCAGTGGGGCGGGCCGCCTTTGCGCGGGGTGTCGCTCGGGTGACCGGCGTGCTTGGCGGGGTGCATTTCGCCCTCGGGCTGCTCTTTGCGCTGCTTCTCAACGTCGCCTCTCGCACCAGGGTCTTTGAGCGCGGCAGCGGCGGCTTTGGCCTTGTCGGTGAGGCTGCCCTCGCCTTTGGCGACCCTTTTCAGCTCCTCGGCGTCGGCTTTGAGGCTGTCCATGCCTCCGCGCTTGTCGATCGTGTCTTTGGCCTTGTCGGCCAGCTTCTTGAAGTCCATGGTTCCTCCTGGCGGTAGCGGGGTCTCCCGCCTTCTTACCCGCCAGGGGAAAACTCAGCGGGGGGCGGCTGCTTCGGCCACGGCGGTCATCGGGTCGACCCTGGCGGAGGCGAGGCCGCGGACGACGATGGTGTCGAGGGGGCCTTCGTAGGCGCTGAGCTGCTGCTGGGCGTCGGCGCTGTCGGGGGCGGCGACGCCGACGGTTCCCTCGGGCTCTTCGAGGCGGTCGAAGTGGTCGCGGTAACCCTTGTGGAGGTCGCGGTAGAAGGACTCCTCCTTGGCCAGGCGCTCGGCGGCGTCCGGGCCGACGGCGGTGCGGACGTAGCCGAAGACGGGGGGCGTGGGGCGGCCGGCCGCGGCGGCGCCGGCTTCGACCTTCTCGCGGGCGCCGGCGGCGAAGCCGGGGGTCATCCAGTTGAAGAAGACGCCGTCGTACTCGCTCCCGGCGAGTTCGCACATCTTCGGGCCCATCGCGGCGAGGACGAGATTCACGCCGGGGAGCAGCTCGCGCAGTTGCGGCAGCGCCTCGCGCATCTTCGTCAGCGGCTTCTTGGTGAAGCCGGCGCCGACGCCGAGCCAGAGCTTCGAGCGGTCGATACCGAACTCCTCGATGTCGGCGGCGATCTGCTCGGGCGGGGTGCGGTCCAGCGCGATCACGGCGACGCCGAGCTCGATCTGCGGCGCCGCGGCGGCGAACTCGGCCAGCGTCGCCAGGCCTTTGGCGCCGGGGTGGTCGTTCGACCAGATCGACCCGTAGCCGAGCTCGGCGCAGCGGGCCGCCAGCGGCCGCGCTACCTCCGGGTCCAGCCCCGCCGCCACTCCGAACGCCCTACTCGCCATCGCTCGCCGCCTCCTCCGCTTCGCGTTTGAAGGCGGCTACCCGCTTCGGGTCGCGCTCGAAAAGCGCCACGCACTCGATGTGCGGGGTCTGCGGGAACATGTCGACCGGCCTCACGCGCGCCAATCCATAACCGGCCTCCGCGAGCTGGGCGGCGTTGGGGGCGAGCGTAGTCGGGTTGCAGGAGACGTAGACGATCCGCTGCGCCTCGCACTCGAGCACGCGGCGGACGATTTTCGCCGAGAGGCCCGCGCGCGGCGGGTCGACGACGACGACGTCGGGCTTGCCGGCTTTCTCGACCAACGGCCGGACGCCGGTGCGCGCGTTGCCCGCCATGAAGTGCGCGTTGCCGATCTTGTTGGCGCGGGCGTTGCGCTCGGCGTCGGCGATCGCCTCGGGGACGATCTCCAGCCCCCAGACCTCGCCGGCCTGCCCGGCCATCGTCAGCCCGATCGTGCCGATCCCGCAGAAAAGATCGAAGACGCGCTCGCGGCCGCTCAAGCCCGCGTACTCGCCGGCGACGGCGTAGAGGCGCTCGGCCATCTCGGTGTTGGTCTGGAAGAAGGCGCCGTGGGACATCTGCAGCTTCAGCCCGCAGAGCTCCTCGCGCAGGCGCTCCTCGCCGAGGACGCCGGTCGGGCCGTCGGTGCCACCGGCGTCGTCCTCGAC
>DATMBY010000123.1:0-16872 GCA_035558995.1 Solirubrobacterales bacterium | reverse complement strand
CCTGGTCGGCGACGACCCGGCCTCGGAGATCTACGTCCGCAACAAGCGCCGCACCACCGAGGAAGTGGGGATGCGGTCGATCCACCACGGGCCGGAGGCCTCGATCCGCCAGGAGGAGCTGCTCGACCTCGTCCGCGAGCTGGGCGAGGACGACGAGGTCGACGGGATCCTCGTGCAGCTGCCGCTGCCGGCCCACCTCGACTCCGACGCCGTCGTGCAGGCGCTGAACCCGGAGAAGGACGTCGACGGGCTGACCCCGTTCAACGCCGGCCTCCTCGCCCACGGCACCCCCGGCCTCGTCCCCTGCACCCCCGCCGGGGTGATGGAGCTGCTCGCCCACGAGGGGGTCGAGCTGGAGGGCGTCGAGGCCGTGGTGGTCGGCCGCTCGAAGCTGGTCGGGGTGCCGGTCGCGCGGCTGCTGCTGCAGGCGAACGCGACGGTCACGGTCTGCCACTCGCGCACCCGCGACCTCGACGCGACCTGCCGCCGGGCCGACGTCCTCGTCGCCGCGGTCGGAGTGCCGAGGCTCCTGGGCAAAGAGGCGGTCAAGGAGGGCGCGATCGTGATCGACGTCGGCATGAACCGGCTCGAGGACGGGCTCAGCGGCGACGTCGACTACGAGGCCGCGGCCGAGGTAGCGTCCGCGATCACCCCAGTTCCCGGCGGCGTCGGCCCGATGACGATCGCGATGCTGCTCAGCAACACGCTTCAAGCAGCGCGGTCTCGGACCACCTGAGCGCTTGATCAGGCGGCCCAAGACAAGGTTTCCCGGAACTTTCCTCGTATAGGTCCCTGGAATCGCAACCTCAAGGAGGAAGATGATGGACGCGGACAGGCTGAGTACGGGGGAGAAGATCGCCGGCGCATCGGCCGTCCTTCTCTTCATCTTCATGTTCTTCGACTGGTTCAAGGTCGAGGTATCGGGCGGCGGCTTCGTCGGCGGCAGCCTCGGCGGCAACGCCTGGGAATGGTTCACCTGGATCGACCTGCTGATGCTGCTGACGATCATCGTCGCGGTGGCGGTGGCGGTGATCCGTCTGACCGACGCGGTCTTCGAACCGCCCTTCTCGCTCAACGCCGCGGTCGCGATCCTCGGCGGCCTCTGCGTGCTGCTCATCCTCTACCGGATCATCGATCCTCCGGGCAGCAGCGAAAGCTTCGGCGGCGTCAGCGTCGACGTCGGGCTCCAGATCGGAGTCTTCCTCGGACTGCTCGCGGCGGCGGGGATCACCTACGGCGGCTACCGGGCAATGCAGGAAGAAGGGACCTCCTTCGGCGACCTCGGCGACCAGCTCTCCAGCGGTCGCGGCGGCCGCACCGGCGGGACCGGGCCGCAGCAGCCGCCCGCTGCTACCCCACCGCCTCCGCCGCCCCCGCCGAGCTCCGGCCAGGGCGGTCCGCCGCCCCAGTAGGGATGCCTCTCGCGACCTGCTTGGCAAAGGCGACGATGGTCATCATCGGGTTGACGCCGACGGAGGTCGGGAAGAGCGAGGCGTCGGCGACGTAGAGGCCGGCGGTGCCGTTGACCGAGCCATCGGCGGCGCAGACTCCACGGCGCGGATCCGCTGCGATCCGCGCCGTTCCCATCGGGTGGAAGGCCTCCAGCCGCAGCTCCGAGGGCTTGAAGCGGGTTGCCTCGAACTGCGGCAGGTCGCCCGGCTTCAGCACCCCGGCGCGGGGGATGTTCGGGTAGACCTCGACCGCGCCGGCGGCGAAGTGGATTTCGGCGGCGCGGGCGATCCCGAAGACCACGTGCCGGGCGTCGTCCTCGTTCAGCTCGTAGCGGGCGCGGAGGGCTCCTTCGTTGGCGAGCCCGACCGAGCCGTGGGAGCGGTCGCAG
Source organism: Solirubrobacterales bacterium (assembly GCA_035558995.1). Classification (GTDB taxonomy): domain Bacteria; phylum Actinomycetota; class Thermoleophilia; order Solirubrobacterales; family 70-9; genus VAYN01. Next base: position 15,032 of record DATMBY010000123.1, on the reverse strand, counting down.
AGGTGGACGCCGATCGAGCCGACGTGGCCGAAGTCGAGCATCGAGCGCTGGTGCTCGGCGCCGGTGCCGACCAGCCAGGCGCCGCCGAAGGCCAGCGGCGTGAAGGTCGCCTCCAGCAGGACCCGGTGGCGGGCCTCCCACTGGTCGACGTAGTAGCTCTGCATCACTCCCTCCCAGCCCCGCACCTCCTCCTCGTAGCGGGCGCCGACCCAGCAGGCCGGGTGGATCCGGAGGTTGCGCCCGACCTGGGGGCCGCCGAGGCCCGAGCGCAGCAGCAGCTCCGGGGTGCCGAAGGCGCCGCCGGCGGCGATCACGGCCTGCCTGGCGCGGACGGTGAAGGGGCGCTGGCGCCCGCTCGCGTCGCGGGTCGAGCAGGCGACGCCGACGGCGCGGCCGTCCTCGACCAGAACCCGCTGCGCTTCGACCCCGGCCCGCACCCGGGCGCCGGCGGCGACGGCGCGGGGGAGGTAGCTGACGTGCATCCCCCGCTTGGCGTCGATCGCGCAGCCGAAGGGGCAGGAGCTGCACTGGACGCAGTTGCCGGCGTTGCGGTGGATCGGCCCGCCGCTGGCGCCGAGCGCTTCCGCGCCCTCCATCGCCAGCTGCCCGTTGCGGCCCATCCGCTCCGGGTCCAGCTCGGTCACTCGCAGGAACTCCTCGGCCTCGGCGTAGTCGGCGTCGAGCTCGCGCGCCCATGAGACCCCGAACTCGTCGCGCCAGTTCTCGAGGATCGAGTCGGGGGCGCGGAAGCAGGTCCCCGAGTTGATCACCGTGGTCCCGCCGACCGCCTTGGCGACGGGGATCGGGATCGGCGGGCTGCCTTCGGCGATCGTCAGTCCGGCTTCGCGGTAGAGGGTCGCGATCGCCTCCAGCCGGTCGGCGGGGTAGTTGTCGCGGTCGTAGTGGCCGCCGGCCTCGAGCACGAGGACGTCGAGCCCGGCCTCGGCCAGGGTCGCGGCGGCGACCGCGCCGCCAGCGCCGGAGCCGACGATGACCAGGTCGCATTCCTCGCCCTCGCCCTGGGGCCGGGTGTCGCCGAGCGAGCCGGCCGGCTCCGGCAGCGAGCCGTCGGCGAGGGCACAGCCGATCTCGGTCCCGATCCGCGCCTCGACCGCCGGCACCACCGCGTAGCCGAGGGTCGAGAGGATCTTCGCCAGCATCAGCAGCTCGTGGTGCAGGGCCAGTCGCGACCGCTCCAGCTTGGAGAGGAACTCGCCCGCCGCGTCGGGGCCGAGGCGACTGAAGCGCCAGGGGAAGGGCAGCCACTCGAAGGCGCGCAGGCCGAGGCGCAGGCGCAGGAGGACCGTGGGGGAGAGCGAGCGCAGGAACTCGGCGATCGGGCCGGAGACGTCGACCTCGCGCTCCGCCGCCGGCAGCCCGTCGATGCCCGGCGCCATCGCCGCGCAGATCGCGCTCAGGGTGCGCTGCTCAGCGGCCGAGAGCCCTGGCGGGCGCTGTCAACCGGGCGCGGCGGGACGGCCGACCCGTCCCGCCAGCATCCAGAGGTAGAGCGCGAGCAGCGCCAGGAAGCCGTCGACGAGGAAGTTCAGCAGGTAGATGAAGACCTCTTCCTGGACCAGGAAGAAGGCCAGCGAGCCGAGCGAGGAGGCGGTCTTGCCGGCGGCGAGGACCAGCAGCAGCGGCCGGTAGCGGACGACGTCGGCCTGGGCGACGAGGCCGATGCCGGTGATCACGACCATGTAGGCGAAAGCCAGCGCCAGCCACAGGTACTCCTCCGTGTGGGGAGCACGATGGTCATTGCCGAGCCATTCGCCGACGTCGGAGATGACGTCGAGGACGCCGCTGGGGACGGCGATGAAGAGGATGCCGACGACGGCGAAGGTGAGGGCGAGCAGGCGCAGGTTGAAGACGACGAATCTCTCGGCCTTGGGACCCTGCATCGGAGAAGAAGATACTGGCTGGCCAGCCAGGGCGGCGCGGCGGGTCCTGTCGCCGATTTGGTCCCACCATCCAAATCCGCGCCCCCCCGCGAGGAGCGCTGGCTGCCGACTGCCTAGAATCGGCCGCCGTGATCGAGCGAGAGCAAGTCCTGCACGTGGCTAAGTTGGCTCGTCTTCGTCTTTCGGACGAGGAAGTGGAGAGGATGGTGGGGGAGCTTTCGGGGATTCTCGAGCACGTCGACCGGATTGGGAACCTGGATCTGGAGGGCGTGGAGCCGACCTCGCACGTGGTGGCGCTGGAGAACGTGCTGCGGGCGGATGAGCCGCGGCCGAGCCTGCCCCGCGACGTCGCCCTCGCCTCAGCGCCCGACCCGCAGGACGGCGCCTTCCGCGCTCCCTCGCCCCAGGCGGAATAGGTGGCGGACCTGCTGCAGCTGACCGCCCTCGAGGCGCACGAAGCGATGGTCGCCGGCGACCTCGGCGCCGAGGAGTACACGGCCGCCTGGCGCGAGGCCGCCGCCGGCGACGAGTTGAACGCCTACCTCTGGCGCGACGAGGGCGGCGGGGAGTCGGCCGCGATCGCCGTCGAGCGCGACTGCGTCGCCCCGATCGCGGTCAAGGACATCTTCACCACCGAGGGCGTGCCGACCACCGCCGGCTCGCGGATCCTCGAGGGCTACCGCCCGCCCTACACCTCCGCCGCCGTCCGCAAGCTGCTCGAGGCCGGGGCGCCGGTCCTCGGCAAGACCAACATGGACGAGTTCGCGATGGGCTCCTCGAACGAGAACTCGGCCTACGGGCCGGTCCTCAACCCGTGGGACCGCGAGCGCGTCCCCGGCGGCTCCTCCGGCGGCTCGGCCGCGGTCGTCGCCGGAGGCCTCGCCCCCTGGGCGATCGGCACCGACACCGGCGGCTCGATCCGCCAGCCCGCCGCCTTCTGCGGGATCGTCGGCCTCAAGCCCACCTACGGCGCGATCTCCCGCTACGGGATGATCGCCTTCGCCTCCTCGCTCGACCAGTGCGGGCCGCTGACCCGCACCGTCTCCGACGCCGCCCTGCTGCTGGGGATCCTGCAGGGGAAGGACCCCTGCGACTCGACCTCGGTCGGGATCGAGGGCGGCATCGCCCTGCCCGGCCGCGAGGACCTCTCCGGGCTGCGCTTCGGCGTTCCGGCCGAGCTGCGGGGCGACGACTACGACAGCGGCGTCCGCGAGGTCTTCGAGGCGACGCTGCGCAAGATCGAGGACCTCGGCGGCGAGATCGCCGAGGTCTCCCTGCCGAGCAGCGAGCACGGGATCTCCGCCTACTACGTGATCGCCCCCGCCGAGGCCTCCTCCAACCTCGCCCGCTACGACGGCGTCCGCTACGGGATGCGGGCCGGCGGCGACGGCGACCTGATCGAGATGTACGAGACGACCCGCTCGGAGGGCTTCGGCACGGAGGTGAAGCGGCGGATCATGCTCGGCACCTACGCGCTCTCCTCCGGCTACTACGAGGCCTACTACGGCCAGGCGCAGAAGGTCCGCACGAGGATCGCCGAAGACTTCGGCGGCGCCTTCGGCAGCGTCGACTTCGTCGTCACCCCGACCGCGCCCTCGGTCGCCTTCAGGCTGGGGGAGAAGACCGACGACCCGCTGGCGATGTACCTGAACGACTTCTTCACGGTGCCGATGAGTCTCGCCGGCATCCCCGCGATCTCGATCCCGGCCGGGCTCGCCGAGCCCGAGGGCGGCGGCCCGCAGCTGCCGGTCGGATTCCAGATCGCCAGCCCCGCCTTCAGCGAGCAGAAGCTGCTCGACGCCGCCTACGCGCTGGAGCAGGGAATCGGCTTCGACCAACGCCCGCGAGGTGTCGCCGGTGGCTGAGCTGGAGGCGGTGATCGGGCTGGAGATCCACGTCCAGCTGGCGACCAGAACCAAGATGTTCTGTGGGTGTGAACTGTCGTTCGGCGACGAGCCGAACGTCCACACCTGCCCTATCTGCCTCGCACACCCCGGCGTGCTGCCGGTTCCCAACGAGCAGGCGATTCGCTACGCGCTGCAGATCGGCCTCGCCCTCGGGTGCGAGATCGCCCCGCGCTCGATCTTCCACCGCAAGAACTACTTCTATCCCGACAATCCGAAGGCCTACCAGATCAGCCAGTACGACATTCCGATCTGCGGCGCCGGCCGGCTCGGCGACATCCGCATCCACCGCGCCCACCTCGAGGAGGACGCGGCGAAGACGATCCACGTCGGCGAATCGGGCCGGATCCACGGCTCCGACGCCTCCCTCGTCGACTTCAACCGCGGCGGCACGCCGCTGGTCGAGATCGTCACCGAGCCCGACCTGCGCGGCGCCGCCGAAGCGGCTGAGTGGGCGCGGCTGCTGCGCGAGACGGTGCGCCAGCTCGGCGTCTCCGACGTCAACATGGAGGAGGGGAGCCTTCGCGTCGACGCCAACGTCTCGGTCCGGCCCACCGGCAGCGAGGAGCTGGGGACCAAGACCGAGCTGAAGAACATGAACAGCTTTCGTTTCCTCCAGCGCGGCGTCGAAGCCGAGCTGGCCCGCCAGCGCGAGCTGGTCGAAGCGGGGGGGACGGTCGAACAGGAGACTCTCCACTTCGACCCGGCGAGCGGCAGTCTCACCTCGCTGCGCTCGAAGGAGGAAGCCCACGACTACCGCTACTTCCCCGAGCCCGACCTGGTGCCGCTGGTCCCCACCGAGGAGATGCTGCGCGAGGCCCGCGAGTCGCTGCCGGAGCTGCCGGCGGCGCGGATCGAGCGCTACGAGGGGATTGGCGTCCCCGCCGACGTCGCCCTCACCCTCGCAACCGACCCGCGCACCGCCGGCTACTTCGAGAACGTGGTCGAGGCGGCGGACGGGATCGAGCCGCGGATCCTCGCCAACTGGGTGCCCGGCGAGCTGGCGGCGGCGCTGCGCCAGGCCGAGGTCAACGGTGGGGCAGCCGACTCCCGCGTCTCCCCCGAAGCGATGGCCGCCCTGGTCCGCATGGTCGGGGAGAAGAAGATCTCCCACGGCAGCGCCAAGTCCGTCCTCGCCGCCCTGGTGCTGGAGGGCGGCGACCCCGAGGCGATCGTCGAGCGCGAGGGCCTCGTCCAGATGTCCGACTCCGGCGAGCTCGAGGCAATCGTCGAGAAGGCGATGACCGACAACGCCGACGCCGTCGAGAAGATCCGCGAAGGCAACAACAAGGCGATCGGCGCCATCGTCGGCGCCGTCATGCGCGAGACCAAAGGCCGCGCCGACGGCGGCGAGGTCAACCGCCTGATCCAGGAGAGGTTGTAGGGGCCGGGGAGAGCCTCCCCAGTCACATCTCGCTATGGCTCGATGTTGAGTGTCTGGAGAGGCTCTCCCCGGCCCCTAGTTCACACCCGGCGGCGGCTGTGGTTAGTGATTCTCGACACTTTGTAACAATATGTTACAAGCGTGCTAGGTTGAAGGCATGGCCTGGAACGTCGTGATTGCGGGTGGTGGCTTCGGTGGCGCTGCGGCGGCGCGGGAGCTGGAGCGGACGATGCCGAAGCAGTCGGCGCGGCTGACGCTGGTCAACGAGACGAACTTCGCGCTCTACACGCCGTTCCTGCCGGAGGCCGCCGCCGGGACCCTGGAGCCGCGGCACGTGGTGACGCCGCTGCGCGACATCTTGAAGCGGACCTACCTGAGGCTGGGCGCGATCGTCGGACATGACCCCGAGGCGAAGACCGTGACCCTGCGGGCCAAGTACGGCGAAACCGAGCAGATTCCCTACGACCAGCTGCTGCTGGCGATGGGCTCGGTCTCGCGGGTGTTGCCGGTGCCGGGCCTGGCCCAGCACGCGGTGGGGTTCAAGAGCCTCGCCGACGCGATCTACCTCCGCAACCACGTGATCGAGACGCTCGAGGAAGCGAACGCCACCGAGGATCCCGCCCGCCGAGAAGAGCTGCTCACCTACGTCTTCGTCGGCGGCGGCTACGCCGGGCTCGAGGCGCTGGCCGAGCTGCAGGACTTCGCCGCCGACGCGATGGATCGCTACCCGCGCGCCCGCCTGCACGGGATGCGCTGGGTCCTGGTCGAGGCGACGAACCGGGTGCTGCCGGAGATCGATCCCCAGCTCGGCGAGTACGCGCTGCGGGAGCTGCGCGGCCGCGGCATCGACATCCGCATGGAAACGACGCTGGAGGAGGTCGGGCCGGACACGGCGCGGCTCTCGGGCGGCGAGGTGCTGCCGACGAAGACCGTCGTCTGGACCGCGGGCGTCGCCCCGCAGCCGATCCTCAAAGAGCTGAACCTGCCGCTGGACGAGCGCGGCCGGGTCCCGGTCGACTCCCACCTGCGGGTGCAGGGGATGGACTCGGTCTGGGCGATCGGCGATTGCGCCGCGGTCCCCGACCCGGCTGGCGGCACCTCGCCGCCGACGGCGCAGACCGCGGTGCGGCAGGGCCCCGTCGCCGCCCGCAACATCGCCGCCGAGCTCGGGATCGGCAGCTCGAAGCCCTACGAGTACCGCTCCGAAGCGGCCTTCGTCAACCTCGGCCGCTACAAGGCGGTCGGCAAGATCGGCGACCGCACCTTCCGCGGCTTCCCCGCCTGGTGGCTGGCCCGGACCTACCACATGAGCCAGATCCCGGGCTCGGCCCGCAAGTTCCGCGCCGTCCTCGACTGGACCGCCGGCCTGCCGTTCCGCCGCGACATCTCCGAGGTCGGCTCGATCGGCCACCCGAAACCGCTGCTTTAGCGAATCCGCGTCAGTACCCCTATAGCGGGCACTGACGCGGACTCGCGGTCATTCGACCGTCAGCGTCGTGTGCATCCCTTTTTCCTCGTGTTCGGGGAGGGAGCACCAGAGGCGGTATCTCCCGGCTGGCAGGTCGAAGCTGGCGACGCTGCGCTGTTCGGAGTCGGTTTCGGGGATCTCCAGCGGCGCGCCAGCGTCGCCTTCTAGCTGCAGGTTGAGGTTGTGGGGGTCTTCGCCGCGGTTGTTGAGTTCGATCGTCACGTCTCCCGCTTTGACCCTGAGGCGCGAGAGCACGAAGTAGTACTCGCTGCTTTTGACCGCGAGCCGGTTCGCTTCCGGTTCCGGTTCTGGTTGGGGGGCCGGAGCCGGCGGCACCAGGGACGGCGGCGCGAGCGGGGGCGCTTCGGCATGTGGCGCGCAGGTCCACCAATGGCGCATGCGCACCACCCGCCGCACCTTGCCGTGGCGCCGCAGCCGCTTCACCACCCGCTTCGAATGCTTCACCCACGTGCACTCGTCCGCTCCGGCCGTCCCTGAGGACGCCTCCGAAGTCACGGTCGTCCTCGCCGCCATACCCGCCAGAACCATGGCGGCGAGGACGACCGCCCAGACCCCGGTCCTCACGGCGTCACCAGCGCCGGCCGGGCGAAGCCGGCGGCGCCGGGGATGATCGTCTCGGCATCGAATCCGAGCCACTGCTCGAGCAGCGAGCAGTACATGCCGCGGAAGTCGCTCGTCACCCGCAGGTTGTCGTCGGCGTCCAAGCTGGAGAGGCCGGGGAACTCGCCGACCATCTCGCCCTTGGCTTTGGAGCCGATCACGAAGGCGCAGCCGGCGGCGCCGTGATCGGTGCCGAGCGAGCCGTTCTCTTCCGGCCGCCGCCCGAACTCGCTCCACATCTCGACCATCACCCGGTCGGCCAGCCCGCGCGCCTCGAGGTCCCGCTGGAAGGCGAGGATCCCCTCGCAGGTCTCGCGCAGATTGCTTTCGAGGTCGCCGGCCTGATCGGCGTGGGTGTCGTAGCCGCCGGGGGCGCGGACGGTCGCCACCCGCATCGGCAGCCCGACCGCGATGTAGGCGGCGAGGCCGGCGAGCTTGTGGGAGAACCAGGTGTCGGGATAGGAGACCGGGCTGCTGAAGTCGCCGACCCCGGCGAGGTCCTGGCGCAGCTTGTCGGTCTGGGAGGCGGCGCGGCGCACCTGCGAGAGCCCCGGCGAGTCCGACGGCAGCGAGCCGAAGCGGGCAAAGCTGCGGAACATCTCGTCTTCGATCGGAGCGTCGACCCGCGACCAGAGGTCGTAGCCGTCGACGCTGTCGATCGCCGCCACCGGCTTTTCCGCCGTCGCGATCATCGGCGAGAGGTCGCCGTCGAGGGAGAGGCCCTGCAGCGGGTTTTCGTCGTTGCCGACGGTGTCGAGGTAGCGGCCGAGCCAGCCGGTCCGGTAGCCGACCTGCAGCTCGCCGATCTCGTAGTAGTGGCGGGAGGTGAAGTGCGACTGGTCGGGGTGGTCGTACCCGATCGCCGGGAAGGCGCTGACCTTGCCCTCGCCGTGGAGGGTGGCGAGCGCCGCCGCGGCCGGGTGCCACTGGAGGTTCGGGTCCTCGGCGAAGCTGGCGCCCGCCCCCTCGGGCAGCGCCAGGTTGGGGCGCAGCTGGGCGTAGCGGGAGTCGCCGACCGGCGCCAGCACGCTGAGAGCGTCGATGCCGCCGTCGAAGAAGATCGAGACGAGGATCTTGTCGCCCTGGGCGGCCTGCGCGATACCCGTCTCGAAGGCCGAGAGTGGGATCTTCGAGGCGCCGTAGACCGCCAGCGCCAGGCCGGCGCCGCGGGCGAGGAACTTGCGGCGCGAGAGCCCGGTGCCCGCCGGCTCGGGCATCCCCGGCTCGATCGCCGGCAGGCCCTTGCCGGCTTCGGCGGCGGCCGAGCGCAGCAGTTGCGAGCGGGTGTAGCCGCTGCAGCAGGAGTGGTTGCGGGGCGCGCTCATTGCAAGATCAGGTCCGGGCTGACGCCGATCAGCTGCAGGAGCGCGTTTTGGCGCAGCGCCCGGTAGGGGCCCTTCTGCCAGTTGGCGAGGATCAGGTTCTCGCTGCGGCGCGCCATCTCCAGCAGCTCTTCGCGGTGTTCGGGTCGCAGCGCCGGCGAGCTCCAGGAGGCGAGGGCGCGGGCTAGCGCCTCTTCGGGGGTCTCGTCTTCGTCGTAGTCGTCGCTCCAGGGGTCGACCGAGATCCCCTCCAGTGCGTAGGTGACCATGTTCCAGCGCGCCCGCATCCGCGAGGTGTCGAGCCAGCGGTTGTCGTCCCAGCCGGAGACGTTGGGCGGCCAGTAGAGCCGCTGGCCGGCCTCTTCGCAGAGCCAGACCCAGGCCTCGGTGTCGATCGGGCGGCCGAGCCGGCGCAGCATGGTCGCCAGCTGCACGACCGGCGGCTTCACCATCGGCGGCCCTTCGTAGAGCTCCGGCCGCATCAGGATCTGCTCGAGGACGGGGCGGATCTGCCAGCCGGAGCCGGCGTAGGTCGCTTCCAGCGCTTCCCGGACGCCGTCGGCCGGCGCCAGCGGGATGAAGTAGCTCCAGAGCTTGGCGACGAAGAAGGAGGGATGGAGGGGGTGCTCGACGCAGAGCCGGCAGGCGTCTTCCCAGCCCCAGTTGCCGCTGCGGCCGAAGACCGTCTTCGAGCCGGTGTCGTGCCATTTCGGTTCGAAGCGGAAGTTGTAGGCGCCGGCGTCGCCCCAGTCGTTTCGCCACCCGGTCAGCGCCCGCGCCTGTTCGCGGATGTCGTCCTCGGTGTAGGCGCCGCGGTCGGCCCCGAGCGAGAACAGCTCCATCATCTCGCGGGCGTAGTTCTCGTTCGGCGCCCACTTGTAGTTTTCGTTGCCGTTCAGCCACTGCAGCATCGCCGGGTCGATCGTCACCGCCCGGAAGAGGTCGAGGAAGGAGCCGAAGCAGCGGCTGCGGAAGAGGCTCGACTGGTCGATCATCTGGTGCGTCGTCGAGACGTTCGCCTGCGAGGTGGCGAACCAGTCGTGGAAGACCAGCGCCATCCGCTCGACCAGCGGCTGGTTGGTGCGGACCATGCGGTCGAGCCACCAGAGGTGGTCGTGGCCCCAGGCGTCGGCGGGGGCGAGCGGGTTACCGTCGTCGTCGCGCGGCGGCGGGCCGCTGAGGACGGCGGAGCCGCTCGGCCGGGTCAGCGACTGGACGGCGCCGACGAGCCCGAGCGAGGCGAGCTGCGCCGCCTGGCCGGGAGCCGGGCCGAAGCCGGCGCGCTGGAGCAGCCGCGTCGCCTCGGCCTCGCCGAAGCCCCCTTGGTAGGCGTCGAGTGGGCGAGGGTCGGAAGCGGGCGGTGCAGGGGCCGGAGCCGCCGGGGCACCTGTCTGCCGCGCCGGCTTCGGGCCGGGGCCGCGAAAGTGCCCGTGCTTGGGCTTGTGGTGGTGTCGGAAGAGGTAGGTCTGGACGCGCCAGTCGCCCTGTCCGTCGGGAACCCAGCGGTAGTGCTGGTCCTTCCAGATGCGGCGTCGCTTACGCCGCCGCCCCTGCGGCCTCGCGTCGACTGGTTTCTGGTGCGGGATCGCCATGCACGCGTAGGCCCCCGCGGGGCCTCACGGCCTTGTCGACAGCTTTCGGCGCCGCTTGAAGCCCCCGGCCGCCCGCTGGACGTTAGGTCCAGTCCCCGAACCGCAAGAATGGGTACGTGGAGTACCTCGTCATCGCCTTCTTCTTCGGCCTCGCCACCGGCTTCGTCGGCAGGGGCAAGGGCAGCTCCTTCTTCATCTGGTTCCTCGTCGGTTTCGTCCTGCCCCTGCTCGGTCTCGTCGCCGTGATCCTCTACCGCTTCGACAAGGACGAACCCGAACGGCAGTGCCCCAACTGCCACAAGGCGCTGAAGCTCTACGTCCAGGTCTGCCCCCGCTGCGGGACCGACCTCTACCTGCCGGACCCGGCCGCCGTGCGGCACCCTGGCGTGCGCTAGCGCAGCCAGGTCCTGACGATCGCGTTGGCGAAGCCGGCGCCGTAGCGGAAGGCGGCGGGCTTCTTCGAGTGGCCGTGGAGGCGCTGTTCGACCGTGATCGGGACCTCGGTGGCGGGGATGCCGCGCTTGATCGCCTCGATCATGAACTCGGAGGTGTGGAACTGCTCCTGGCGGAGGACGAGCTGGGGAAGGACGGTGGTGCGGACGGCGCGGTAGCCGTTGGAGCAGTCGGTGACGTGGGTGCGGGTGATCGCGGAGACGAGGCGGTTGAAGAAGACGATCCCGAGCTCCCGCGCGAAGTGGTTGCGGTCGGCGTGGCCGAGGACGCGAGAGCCGTGGGCCATGTCGACCTCGCCGTCGAGGATCGGCTTGACCAGGCGCTCCATCTCGTCGGGGCGGTGTTGGCCGTCGGCGTCGAGGGTGACGACGATCAGCGCGCCCGATTCGACCATCAGCCGGTAGCCGGTGCGCAGCGCCGCGCCGCCGCCGCGGTTGGTGACATGGCGGGCGACTGCGGCCCCGTGCTCGGCGGCGACGTCGCCGGTGCCGTCGCGCGAGCCGTCGTCGACGACGAGGACCTCGGTGCGGACGCCGCAGACCGCCGGCGGGATCTGGTCGAGGACGGTGGCGATGTTGTCGGCCTCGTTGTAGGCGGGGATCAGGATCGCGATCTTCTCGCGGAAGCGCTCCGGCATCCCCGCCTGGCGGAACTCCTCCCAGGCGAGGCCCTCGAGCGCCGCCGCTAGCTGGCGGTTGTTCCGCGCCGACTGCGAGAGCGCCCGCAGCGTCAGCCCGAAGAGGACGAAGATCGCGAAGACGGCGAGGCCGAGGATGCGGCCGCCGTTGCCCTTCTCGAAGGAGAAGGCGGAGAGGAGGCCGTTGACGATTTCGGTCCCGGAGACGAGCACGAGCCCGAGCCCGGCCGCGATCAGGATCAGGACGTCGGCGTTGCGCAGGGTGCGGCGGCGAACGACCGCGTAGGCGACAAGGAAGATCGCCATCAGCAGCCCGACGCTGCGGAGCGCCGTCAGTTCGGCGGGGAAGATGCCTGCTCGGGGGACCATTCGCGCCCGGAGGATATGGCCGCGAGGGCCGATGACAGCGCCAGGCCGGCGAGCGGAAAGACCAGCGTCATCAGCACCTCGTTGCGGCGCGGCGCCGCCAGGGAGACCGCGCCGACCGCGGTGACGAGGAGGATCGGGGTCGCCAGCACGGCCAGCTCCCACCATCGCCGCCGCAGCGCAAGCAGGGCGAAGCCGGCGAGGCCGAGGAGGACGAGGGCGATCTGGACGGCGCGGCCGGCGGTGCTGCTCATCGCCTCGCCGACGCCGCTGCTCCACATCCGGCCGATCTTGCGGGCGGTCATCGCCAGGTAGCCGCCCGGGTCTTCGCCGAAGTACTTGCTGAAGTTTTCCTTGCCCGCCTTGCCGAGGGCTTCGTCGCGGGTCAGGTCGGGATGTTCCCGCTGCACTTGTTTCGCGACTTCGTCGAAGAGCGGGGCCGGGTCGATTTCGTCGAGTTCCTCGGAGGTGTACGGGAAAGGTGAGGGGAGGTACTTCTGCGCGAGGTCCTCCTTCACCCGCTGGTATTCGCCGTCGGCCGGGAGGTAGGTGCCGACGTACAGTGCCTTGCCGCCGCCGGTGGAGATCGGCACCACGCGGTCGAGGACGACGACGTTGCGAATCGTCCAGGGAAGGATCGGCAGGATCAGGGCGACGAGGAGGACGGCAGCGCCGGCGAGACCGAGCTGCCATTCACGCCGGCGCCACTCGCGTACCGCCGCGAGGACGACGAAGGCGGCGCCGACGAGCAGGTACTCGGGCCGGAACATTGCGGTCAGCCCGAAGAGGAGACCGGGGACGAGCCACGGCCAAGCTGAACGCAGTCGTCCCCGCATACCGGGGACAGATCGCTCCACACTTTTGTCACAGGCCCAGAGGAAGGCGAGGATCGCGGCGGGCAGGGTCAGCATCGCCGGAGGCTCGCTCATCAGCTCGCCGGTGGTGTGGAGGAACGGAGGGTAGATCGCGACCGCGAAGGCGGCGAAGAGGCCGGCGAAGCGACCGTGGGCGCGCCCGCCGAGCCGCCAGCCGAGGGCGAAGACGACGAGGATCGTCGCGACGCCGAGCAGCGCCTCGACGATCCGCGCCGTCCCTTCCCGTGCGCCGCCGGTCGCGTAGAACGAGGCGGCGTAGAGGAAGGGGGCGCCGGGGGACCAGTCGCTCGAGTCTTCGAATTCCGGCCCGCCGAAGCTCTGTTCGGTGTAGAGCGCCTTCGCGAGCGCGTAGTAGGCGCGCGAGTCGTCGCCCGGATGCTCGACCGGGTTGACGACGACGTAGGCCCGCACCACCAGTCCCAGCAGCGCGATCGCCGCCAGCGCGATCAGCGTCCGCCTGCCATAGCGCTGCGGCAGCGCGCGGGTCCAGTCGACGAAGGCGGTCAATGCCGGCTCAGGCTATCCCGCAGCCAGGCGATCGAGACGGCGGAAAGCGAGGCCAGGAGGGGCACGAGGACGAGGACCCGGCGCGGCGAGGCGACGAGGAGGGCGCTGATCGCGGTGATCGCGAGGAAGATCGTCCCGAGCAGCAGCGCCTCCCACCGACGCCGCCAGGCGAGGAGAGCGAGCCCGAGGAGGCCGAGGGCGAGGAGCGCCCAGTGCAGGACCTCCCAGACCGGCTCGCGCAACACGTCGCGGGGGCCGTGCGACCAGATGCGGCCGACCTTGGCGACGACGAAGCTGGCGTATTCGAGCGGCTCCTCGCTGATGTCGTCCCAGAGCTGCTCCTTACCCATCTTCGAGAGCGCCCGGTCGGTTTCCATGCCTGGGTGTTCCTGAGCGGCCAGCCGGGCGAGTATCTGCTCCAGGCGCAGCCGCTGCGCGTCCTGTGGCGAGAAGAGGTCGGGATGTTCGGCTAGAACTTCGGCACCGACCTTTTCCGGGTCCCCGTCCGATGGCAGGTAGGTGCCGGCGAACAGGACTTGGCCGCCGCCGGTGGAGATCGGCACGAAGCGGTCGAGGGCCGCCGCGTTGCGGATCGTCCAGGGGGCGATGACGACCAGGGCGGTAAGGAGAAAAACAGCAGCAGGTAGGAGGGAGCGGCGCCAACCGCGCGGCAACTCCCGAACCGCGATCACGATTGCGACCAGCAGCGCCACCCCGAGGTACTCCGGCCGCACCAGCGCCAGCGCCCCGAACAGGGCGCCTGGCAGAACCCACCGCGTCCAGCCGCCGTCCCAAGCCCCAAGCGCCGCCAGCACCCCGCCCGACAGCAGCGTCGCCGCCAGCGGCTCGCTCATCAGCATCCCCTGGTACTCGAGCAGCGCCGGATAGACCGCCACCGCCAGCGCCCCAACCAGCGCAGGCCAGATCGCCCTTGGTGAATTTTCCACCGCCTGCGGTGGATTTTTCACCACTTCCGCTGGTGGGGCGGTCGCCGCGCCGACCTCACTTGAACCGGGTCGGTGCGGCGACCGGCCCACCAGCAGCCGCCTCCCGATCAAGTAGGCGAACAGCACCGACAGCGTCCCGATCACCGCCAGCACCAGTCGCGCCAATCTTTCGTGCACTCCACCCGTCGCCTCGTACAGCCCCGCCACGAACAGCGGCAGGCCGGGGGAGTAGTTGCTCGATGGCTGCGTCGCTACAGGCCCGACCGTGAAGCCCTCGCCTTCGCTCAGGTTCTTCGTGATCGTCGCGTACGCCTTGGCGTCGTAGACCGGTGCCCGGCCGTCCCAGGCTTCGCCGACCCGCAGGCCCAGCCCCAGCAGCAGGACCGCGACCAGCGCCGCGAGCCCGATGCGGCCGCCGTTGCGCGCCGCCAGTCCACTTTCCATCGCCCGGATTCAACTAGGACGTCTGGTCGGCTGTCGGTCCCGCGCGCCGCCCGAGCGTCTAAAGTGCCGCCCTCATGCGAATCCTCATCCTCGGGGGCGACGGCTACCTGGGCTGGCCGACTGCGCTCCGCTTCTCGGCCCGCGGCCACGAAGTCTCCGTCGTCGACAACTTCTCCCGCCGCCGCTGGCACACCGAACACGGCACCGCCTCGCTGACCCCGATCGGGGAACTGGACGAGCGGATCGCCGCCTGGCGCGAGGTCTCCGGCGAGCAGATCCGCAGCTACGTCGGCGCCGTCGAGGACGGCGAGTTCCTCGACGAGGTCGTCGCCGAGACCAGGCCCGAGGTCGTCGTCCACTACGGCCAGCAGGCCTCGGCGCCGTTCTCGATGCTCTCGCGCGAGCGCGCGGTCGAAACCCAGCACGCGAACGTGATCGGCAATCTCAACCTGCTCTTCGCGATGCGCGACCACGTCCCCGACGCGCACCTGGTCAAGCTCGGGACGATGGGCGAGTACGGCCAACCCGAGATCGACATCGAGGAGGGCTACATCGAGATCGAGCACAAGGGCCGCAAGGACACGCTCCCGTATCCGAAGCTGCCGGGCTCG